>NZ_JAUSRA010000001.1:8267500-8614635 GCF_030811575.1 Catenuloplanes nepalensis
CAAGTGGTTCCGCGCCGACAATGTAGCGGGGCTCAAGTACACCGCCGAAGCTGTGGCATTCACGAGTGATCGTGGATGGGTAGGGGAGCGTCGTTCAGCGGGTGAAGCTGCAGGGTGACCTAGTGGTGGACGCTGGACGAGTGAGAATGCAGGCATGAGTAGCGAATGAAGGGTGAGAATCCCTTCCGCCGGATGACCAAGGGTTCCAGGGCCAGGCTAATCCGCCCTGGGTGAGTCGGGACCTAAGGCGAGGCCGAGAGGCGTAGTCGATGGACAACGGGTTGATATTCCCGTACCCGCGAAAGAGCGTCCCTGCCGAACCTCGCTGTGCTAACCACGCGAAGCGCTGGCGGACTTCGGTCCAAGAGTGTGGAGTCTGGGATCCTGGTGGGTAGTAGGCAAGCGATGGGGTGACGCAGGAAGGTAGCTGAGCCCGGTGAGTGGTAGTGCCGGGGTAAGCGTGTAGGCCGTGTCATAGGTAAATCCGTGACACATATAGGCTGAGACGTGATGCCGAGCCGATTCAGGTGAAGTCAGTGATCCTATGCTGCCGAGAAAAGCCTCTAGCGAGTTCTGAGCGGCCCGTACCCTAAACCGACACAGGTGGTCAGGTAGAGAATACCGAGGCGACGGGTGAACTGTGGTTAAGGAACTCGGCAAATTGCCCCCGTAACTTAGGGAGAAGGGGGGCCGGACGCGTGAAGCCACTTGCTGGTGGAGCGTGGTATGGCCGCAGAGAGCAGGGGGAAGCGACTGTTTACTAAAAACACAGGTCCATGCGAAGTCGTAAGACGATGTATATGGACTGACGCCTGCCCGGTGCTGGAACGTTAAGGGGACCGGTTAGCCCGTGAGGGCGAGGCTGAGAACTTAAGCGCCAGTAAACGGCGGTGGTAACTATAACCATCCTAAGGTAGCGAAATTCCTTGTCGGGTAAGTTCCGACCTGCACGAATGGCGTAACGACTTCCCCACTGTCTCAACCACAGGCCCGGCGAAATTGCAGTACGAGTAAAGATGCTCGTTACGCGCGGCAGGACGGAAAGACCCCGGGACCTTTACTATAGCTTGACATTGGTATTTGGGTTGGCTTGTGTAGGATAGGTGGGAGCCGGTGAAGCTCGGACGCCAGTTCGGGTGGAGGCAATCTTGAAATACCACTCTGGTTGATCTGGGTATCTAACTTCGGGCCCTTATCGGGTTCAGGGACAGTGTCTGGTGGGTAGTTTAACTGGGGCGGTTGCCTCCTAAAGGGTAACGGAGGCGCCCAAAGGTTCCCTCAGCCTGGTTGGCAATCAGGTGTTGAGTGTAAGTGCACAAGGGAGCTTGACTGTGAGACTGACGGGTCGAGCAGGGACGAAAGTCGGGACTAGTGATCCGGCACTTGCGTGTGGAAGCGGTGTCGCTCAACGGATAAAAGGTACCCCGGGGATAACAGGCTGATCTTCCCCAAGAGTCCATATCGACGGGATGGTTTGGCACCTCGATGTCGGCTCGTCGCATCCTGGGGCTGTAGCAGGTCCCAAGGGTTGGGCTGTTCGCCCATTAAAGCGGTACGCGAGCTGGGTTTAGAACGTCGTGAGACAGTTCGGTCCCTATCCGCCGCGCGCGTAGGATACTTGAGAAGGGCTGTCCCTAGTACGAGAGGACCGGGACGGACGAACCTCTGGTGTGCCAGTTGTCCTGCCATGGGCATGGCTGGTTGGCTACGTTCGGAAGGGATAACCGCTGAAAGCATCTAAGCGGGAAGCTCGCTTCAAGATGAGGTATCCCACCCCAGTGATGGGGGTAAGGCTCCCAGTAGATGACTGGGTTGATAGGCCGGAGATGTAAGCACGGTAACGTGTTGAGTTGACCGGTACTAATAGGCCGAGGACTTGACTACACAAACTTTGATGAGATTGCTCGCGTCCACTGTGTGATATCTGAACAAACAACCGTGAAGAACCCGGTTAAGTTCATAGTGTTACGGCGGTTATAGCGGCAGGGAAACGCCCGGTCACATTCCGAACCCGGAAGCTAAGCCTGCCAGCGCCGATGGTACTGCACTCGGGAGGGTGTGGGAGAGTAGGACGCCGCCGGACTTCTTCATGATCAGGGCCACCCCTCGCGGGGTGGCCCTGATTTGTTTTCCAGGACCGGGAAAAGTGTCGCACCCTCTGGATACGGTGACGCCGAAAGCGAGCGAGTCACGGGAGGTCGGACATGGCAGCGGACGCGTTCCCGGACGAGGACAGGTTCGTCGTGCAGCCGGCCTGGCTTCGCTATCGCTATGCCCGTCGCGGCGAGCCGGGTCTGAAGCCGCGCCTGCCCGAGGTGGAGAAGGCCCGCGCCGCGGTGGCGCAGATCGCCGGCATGGCGGCCGGCCGGGTCCGCGCGGTGCTGGAGCACCCTGACACGGATCCGGTGATCGCCGAGGCCGGCCTGACGTTCCACCGGGGGCAACCGGGCCCGAACCCGCTCGGTGCCGCCGCAACCGCGCTGGCTTCGAACCGGGTGGTGCACTATCCCCACGAGGACAGGATTCCGCTCTTCGCCGACCTGTGGCTGGCCGAGCACGGGCTGCGGTTCGCGGTGCGGGCGGTGGTCGAGCTGTTCTCGATGGTGATCAGCAAGCCGTACGAGGCGGTCAGCCCGATCGTCTTCGCCGACGAGGCCGGCCGGACCTTCGAGGTGCACCGGCGGCCGCTGCTCGACCTCGCCGGCCGGGTGCGGCACGCCCTCGCGACCGCGCCCGAGGAGGAATACCGGGAGATCGTGGCGGAGCTGGCCGGGGAGCGGGACACCACGGTGCTGCGGCGCGTCGCCACGTCGTTCCTGGTGCCGACGGACGCGGCCTGGGCCGAGGCGGACGCCACGGAGATCGCCACGTCCGGCGCGGAGGAGCTGGCCCTGATCGCCCTGACGACGATCACCACCCGGGCCCAGGTCGACCGGATCACGCCGCTCGTCCAGCCGTGGTTCGTCATGCAGAACCCGGCGTTGCTCTACACCTTCTTGATCGGCACTCGCTCCGACGCGCTGCCCGCGCTGCGCGTCTGGGCGACGGTGAACACGGACACCACGGAGTACGCGAAGCGTTTCCTTCCCCCGATCGGCGTGGTGCCCACGGACGAGGCGTTCGAGACGCTGGCCGACCGGGTGGACGACCGCTTCGTGCTGCCGGAGCTACAGGCGGCGGCCGGCCGTTTCCCCGCACGGGCGATCCGGTTGCTGGCTGCGCGTTCCACGGCCAAGCGCACGCTCGCCGAGCTGCTGAACGCGGTTGTCCTGGCGCATCCGGAGCTGGCCGCCACGATGCTGGACGAGTTGCCCGAAGCGTCGTCGAGGCGGGTGCGCGACCTGCTCGAGGCCGCCGCCGACGTGTCCGAGGCACCGGCCGACTCATTGCCGGCGCTACTGGTCGACCCGCCGTGGACGGCCGAACGGACGGTCCGCAAGCCCAAGGTGATCACCGGCCTGGTCTGCGACGACCCCGTGACGCTCGACTGGGCGCCCGGCGAGGCGGAGGCCTGGTCCCGGATCCGCCTCGGTGACGCGTCCTGGGCCGTCCAGCAGGACTGGGCCAAGGTCGTGGCCGAGAGCAGGCGCGGGCGCACCAGTCCCTGGTATGGGAGGGGCCCGTTCTTCGCGTTCGCACCGTTGTCGCTGACGCTGCCGAGGATCGGGGAGTGGGAGCCGCGCGACCTGTGGGAGCCGGGCGAGACCATGCGGGTCGTGGTGGCCCGGCACGGCATCGTGGCGTTCGCGGCCGCGCTCTCCGCCGCTCGGCGGATGCCGCCGGCCGCGGCCGCGCTGCTCCCGTTCACCGCGCCCGAGGTCGCCACGCTGATGGCGGATCGGTATGTGCGGCTGAAGTCGGCGCGCCCGACCGCGTTCGCCTGGCTGCAGCGCCACCCGGTCTCCGGCGCACGCGCGTTGATCCCGGCCGCGGTCGGTAAGGCCGGCCAGGAGCGGGGCAACGCGGAGCAGGCGCTGCTGGCGATCGTCGCCGCCGGTTATGCCAGAGAGGTGCGGATGGCCGCCCGGTCGTACGGCGAGGAGGTGGCCGCCGAGATCGAGCCGCTGATCACCACGGATCCGCTGGACCGGCTCCCGGCCCGCATGCCGGTGGTGCCGGAGTGGGCCGACCCGGCACTGCTGCCGCGGCTGCGGACGCCCACCGGTGTGCTGCCGCTCGACTCCACGCGGCACGTGCTGACCATGCTGGCCCTGTCGCGCCTCGCCGAGCCGTACCCCGGCCTGGAGGTGGTGAAGGCGACGATCGACCGGCGCAGCCTGGCCGAGTTCGTCTGGGGGCTGTTCCGGCGCTGGCAGGCGGCCGGCATGCCGGCGAAGGAGGCATGGGCGTTCGAGGCGCTGGCGCACCTCGGCGACGACGAGGTGGTGCGCGGACTGACTCCGCTGATCCGGGTCTGGCCGGGCGAGGGCGGGCACGCGCGCGCGGTCACCGGCCTGGAGATCCTTTCCGCGATCGGGACGGACGTGGCGCTGATGCACCTGCACGGCATCGCGCAGAAGGTGAAGTTCAAGGGCCTGAAGGACCGGGCGAACGAGAAGATGGCCGAGGTCGCGGCCGCGCTCGAGCTGCGTCCGGAGCAACTCGCCGACCGGCTGCTGCCCGACTTCGGGCTGGACGGGTCCGGCAGCCTGACGCTCGACTACGGGCCACGCCGCTTCGTGGTCGGGTTCGACGAGCAGCTCAAGCCGTTCGTCCGAGAGGCAGCCTCGGTCCGGTCGGGGGTGGGCGGCGGGGCGGCAGCCGGGGAGACCGGCAAGAGACTCAAGGCGCTGCCGAAGCCGGGTGTCAAGGACGACGCCGAGCTGGCGCCGGAGGCGTACCGCCGGTTCTCGGGTCTGAAAAAGGACGTGCGCACGGTCGGCGGTGACCAGATCCGGCGCCTGGAAGCGGCGATGGTGGACGGCCGGCGCTGGACCGGTGCGGAGTTCGCGCAGTACCTGGTCGGGCATCCGCTGCTGGTGCACATCGTGCGGCGGCTGGTGTGGGGCGTCTACGACGAGCGCGGTGCGCTGACCGCCACGCTGCGGGTGGCGGAGGACCGGACGCTCGCGGGTGTGGATGATGAGCCGGTGACCGTGGCCGAGGACGCCGTGATCGGTGTCGTGCATCCGCTCACGCTCGGCGACGCGCTGCCGGGCTGGGCCGAGGTCTTCGCCGACTACGAGCTGTTGCAGCCGTTCCCGCAGCTCGGCCGGGAGGTCTTCCGGCTGGAGCCGGCCGAGCGGGAGCAGACCGAGTTGCTGCGCTTCAAGAACGTGAAGGTGCCGACCACGAAGCTGCTCGGGCTGGAGCGGCGCGGCTGGCGGCGTGGCGACGTGGGCGACGGCGGGCACCAGGGATGGTTCGAGCGCGACCTCGCCGACGACCTGCTCATGGTGGTCCACATGGACCCGGGTGTGGCGGTCGGCGCGGTCGACTACTTTCCGGAGCAGCGCTTGGACGAGATCGCTCCGCGGACCGCCGGCGACTACTGGAACCGTAAGAGGAACACGAAGCTGGGTGAGCTCGACGAGATCACGATCTCCGAGATCATCCGCGATCTGAACGAGGTGACCGCGTGACCGACGTCCAGACGATGCAGCGCCCGCCGGCCGAAGTCCGGTACGCGGACGAGCTGCGACGGCTGCGCGAGACGGACTCCGACCCACGACCGCCGGGCTGGGCGCTGAGCCTGCGCGCCGCGCGCCGGTTCATCGTCGGCGACGAGCGGCACGGCATCTCACGCAAGTTCGTGGGTGACCCGTCGCTGATCGACCGCGCGCTGGTCAGCCTGGCCACCAGCCGCGGCCTGATGCTGGTCGGTGAGCCCGGCACCGCGAAGTCGCTGCTCTCCGAGCTGCTCGCGGCCGCGGTGTCCGGCGACTCCACGCTGACCATCCAGGGCGGCGCCGCCACCACGGAAGACCAGATCAAGTACTCGTGGAACTACGCGATGCTGGTCGCGGACGGCCCGTCGACCCGGTCGCTGGTCCCGGCGCCGCTGCTGCGCGGCATGTCCGAGGGCAAGGTGGTCCGGTTCGAGGAGATCACCCGGTGCCCGCTGGAGGTGCAGGACTGCCTGCTCTCGCCGCTCTCCGACCGGGTGCTGGCCGTGCCGGAGCTGACCGGGCCGGACGCGATGGTGTTCGCGACCGAGGGCTTCAACATCATCGCGACCGCGAACACGCGTGACCGGGGCGTCAACGAGATGAGTTCCGCGCTGAAGCGCCGCTTCAACTTCGAGACGGTCTTCCCGATCGCGGACCTGGCCACCGAGCTGTCGCTGGTCGAGGCGGAGGCGTCCGCGCTGCTCCGCCGGTCCGGCGTGACCGCGGCGCCGAACCGGGACGTGCTGGAGGTGCTGGTCACCACGTTCCGGGAGCTGCGCGCCGGGCAGACCGCGCGCGGCGACTCGATGGACAAGCTGACGTCCGTGATGAGCACGGCGGAGGCGGTCTCGGTGGCGCACGCGGTCGGGCTGCGCGGCTGGTTCCTGCGCGGCGAGGCCGGCAGCGCGGAGGACGTGGTCTCCTGCCTGGCCGGCACCGCGGCCAAGGACAGCACGGAGGACCTGGCCAAGCTGCGCCGATATCTGGAGCAGCAGGCCCGCGGTCGCAAGGGCGCGGCGTGGAAGGCGCTCTACAACGCCCGGCACGTGCTCCCGGGATGATCACTTTCATCGGCGTCCGGCACCACAGCCCCGCGTGCGCGCGGCTGGTCCGGGAGACGATCGAGGAGTTGCGCCCGGCGTTCGTGCTGGTCGAGGGCCCGGCGGAGATGAACGCGCGGATCGGCGAGCTGCTGCTCGGGCACGAGCTGCCGATCGCGGTGTTCAGCAGCTACCGGGACGGCGAGCGGCACCACGCGTCGTGGGCGCCGTTCTGCGATTACTCGCCGGAGTGGGCCGCACTGACCGCGGGCCGGGCGGCCGGTGCGGAGCTGCGCTTCATCGACCTGCCTGCCTGGCATCCGGCGTTCGCGGACCGGAGCAACCGCTACGCGGACGCGGACCAGCGGTACGCGGACGTGATCGACCGGCTCTGCCGCGAGTTCGCGGTGGACAACGTGGACACGCTGTGGGACCACCTGTTCGAGGTCCCGACGGGGCCGGTCGAGGTGAAGGACGACGGGCTGGCCGACCGGCTGGCCGCCTACTTCGACCTGATCCGGGGCGAGTCCGAGACCGGCGCGGGCGAGGACGACGTGGCGCGCGAGGCGTACATGGCGTCCTGGATCCGCAAGACCCGGAAGGAGGCCGGCGACCGCCCGATCGTGGTGGTGACCGGCGGGTTCCACCGGCCCGCGCTGGTTCGGCTGGCCGCACTGCCCGGCGACGACGACCCGGTCGAGCACGCGCTCCCGGCGGACGCTGCCGGCGGCAGCTACCTGGTGCCGTACTCGTTCCGGCGGCTCGACTCGTTCGACGGCTACCAGTCCGGCATGCCGTCCCCGGCGTACTACCAGCGGCTCTTCGAGGACGGTCCGGAGGCCGCGGCCGACCACCTGCTCGCGGCCGTGGCCGGCCGTCTGCGGGAGCGCAAGCAGCGGCTCTCCACCGCCGACCTGATCGCCGCGTCCGCGTCCGCGGAAGGGCTGGCGCTGGTGCGCGGGCACCGGCACCGGTCCCGGACCGACGTGCTGGACGGTCTCGCGTCCGCGCTGCTGGACGAGGCGCTGGACGTGGCGCTGCCCTGGTCGACGCGAGGCACGCCGGCGCCCGGCTCACACCCGGTGGTGGTGGAGATGGTCGCGGCGCTCAGCGGCGACCGGGTCGGCCGCCTGCACCCGGACACGCCCGCGCCGCCGCTGGTGCACCACGCCACCGCCGAGCTGGAGCGGCACGGACTGGACTCCGACGGCAGCCGCCGCCTCGACCTGGCCCGGGACGGCGACCGCGAGGTCAGCCGGGTCCTGCACCGGCTGCGGATCCTGAAGGTGCCGGGATTCACCCGGCACTCCGGCCCGCAGACCGGCATCGACCCCGAGCCGGTCGAGGAGTGGTCGATCGCCCGGGACGACCGGCGGCTGCCCGCGCTGATCGAGGCCGGTGGGTACGGCGCGACGATCGGCGAGGCGGCCGGTGCGACGCTGGCCGAGCGGGTCACGCTCGTCGGCGGTGACGTGGAGGCGCTGGCCGGTGTGCTCTTCGACGCCGCGCTGGCCGGCATCGCCGACCTGTCCGCCCAGGTGCTCGACGCGATCGACCGTGCGGTCGGCAGCACACCGGAGATGGGCCCGATCGGCCGGGTGCTGGAGGTGGTGCTGGCGCTGTGGCGGCACGACCGGCTCCTCGGCACGGCCGGCAGCGCGCCGCTGGGCACGGTGATCAGCGCGTCCGTGGCCCGCGTCCTCTGGCTGGCCGAGGGGGTCCGCGGCGGCGCCGCCCCGGCGGACCTGCCCCGGATCATGGCGCTGGCCTCGGTTCGGGACGCGCTGGTGCACGCCGGGACCGCGCTGGACCTGGACCGGGACGCGGCGCTGGGCGTGGCGGCACGGCTGGCGCTGAGCACGGACGCGCCGCCGGACCTGCGCGGTGCCGGGTTCGGTTTCGGCTGGTCGCTGGGCGCCGACCAGGCCGGCGACCCGGCCCGGGCGGTGCGCGGCGCGTTCACGCCGTCGTCGGCCGGCGACTGGCTGGCCGGGTTGTTCGCGCTGGCCCGCGAGGAGGTGCTGCAGGCCGACGGCGTCCTGGACGTGCTGGACGAGGCGCTGGACGCGATGGGCGACGAGGACTTCCTGATCGCGCTGCCCGCGCTGCGGCAGGCGTTCGAGTTCTTCCCGCCGCGCGAGCGGGACACGATCGCGCAGCACCTGCTGGCCCGCCGCGGGATCGCCGGTGACAGCCGCGCGCTGCTGCGCCTGCACGCCCCGCCCGAACTGGTCGCGGAGGGCGCCGAGTTGGACGGCCGGGTGGCGGGGTTGCTGAGCAGGGAAGGGCTGGTCACGACGTGACGACGGATCCGACGCCAGAGCCTGTATCGACCTCCACGTCGATACAGGCTCTGGAACGCTGGCGGCTGGTGCTCGGTGAGCCGGGCGAGTCCGTGCTGAACGGGCAGGGCTTGAGCGGCGAGGGCGCGGCCCGGGACGCGGCGCTGGGGTGGCTCTACGGCCGCGACGAGGGCTTGCGCAAGAGGGGCATCCGGGGTGGCTTCGGCAAACAGGGCGGCAACGGCCCGTCCGTGCTGAACACGGTGGACTGGCTGAACGACATCGCCAAGCTGTTCCCGAAGGAGACGATCGAGCGCCTGCAGAGGGACGCGGTCGAGAAGTACGAGATCCACGACGTGGTCACGAACCCGGCCGTGCTGGAGACGATCACGCCGAACCAGACGCTGCTCAAGGCCGTGCTGCGCACCAAGCATCTGATGAACCCGGAGGTGCTGCGGCTGGCCCGGCGGATCGTGGAAGCGGTGGTCCGCGACCTGATGGAGAAACTCAAGGCGGACATCCGCAACTCGTTCAGCGGCAGCCGGAGCCGGCGGCCGAGCAGGTTCAAGCAGGCCCGCAACTTCGACGTCAAGCGCACGATCCGCGACAATCTGGGGCACTACCAGCCTGCGGAACGGCGGGTGCTGATCGAGACGCCGTACTTCTTCTCGCGTACCCGGCGGCATCTGGATCGGTGGCAGGTGATCCTGCTGGTGGATCAGTCCGGGTCGATGACGGACTCGGTGATCCACTCGGCGGTCACGGCGGCCTGCCTGTGGGGGCTGCCGGGCATCAAGACGCACCTGGTCGCGTTCGACACCGACGTGGTGGACCTGACGTCCGAGGTGGACGACCCGGTCGACCTGCTGATGAAGGTCCAGCTCGGCGGCGGTACGAACATCACGCGCGCGGTGCAGTACGGCAGCGGCCTGATCGAGAACCCGCGCCGGTCGATCTTCGTGCTGATCAGTGACTTCTACGAGGGCGGCGACGCGAGTCACCTGGTCCGGCTGGTCGGCAACCTGGTCGACCAGGGCACGAAGGTGTTCTGCCTGGCCGCGCTGGACGCGGACGCGAACCCGGACTACGACGCGCACACCGCGCAGCGCTTCGCGAACGTGGGCGCGGCCGTGGGCGCGATGACCCCGGGCGAGCTGGCCGCCTTCGTCGCGGAACACGTGAACCGATGAGGGCCGAACTGCTCGCGTTGACGCCGGACGCGCTGGCCGCGTTGACGAACCGCGGCCTGGTCAAGCGCGCGGCCAAGGAGGTCGAGGCGGCACCACCCGCGGTGACGGAGGAGCCGGACGGCACGGTGGTGGCCGTCTTCGCGGACGGGCCGGTGACCCGGCTGCCGGTCGGTGGGCTGGACGCGGGCTCGTGCACCTGCGGCGCGATGGGCGCCTGCCGGCACCTGCTCGGGCTGGTCCTCGCATACCAGCGGGTCGCCGATACGGATACCTCGCTCGCCGGTGCCGGCACCTCGCTCGCCGGTGCCGGCACCTCGCTCGCCGGTGCCACGCCCGAGGCCGGTGCCACGCCCGAGGCCGGTGCCGCGCGCGAGGCCGGTGCCGCGCGCGAGGCCGGTGCCGGGCCCGTGACGAAGCCGGCCGGGCCGGTGGACTGGTCGCCGGGCACGTTCACGGACGAGCAGCTGCAGGCGCGGGTCGGCACCCGGTTGATGACCGCGGCGCGCAAGGCGCTGCGCTCCGGATACGTCGCCCGCGTGCGCCGCCCGACCGAGGCCGACCCGGTGCCGCAGGTCGACCTCGGCTCCGCCACGGTCCGGTTCCTGGTCCCGCACGACCTCGGCTTCGTGCACACGGACGCGGTCGCGGGCGCGCGCGACGACGTGCTGGCGCTGGCGGTCTGGGCGTTCCGCGCGGCGGACGAGCGCTCGCCGGGCACCTCCGAGGTCCAGATCGAGGTCGGGGGTACGGACGCGGCCGCGGCCAAGGACGGCACCGGCCTCGCCCCGGCCGTCGCGGTCGCGACCGCGCTGCTGCGCGACGGCGCGGTGCACGCCGGGCCGGGCCTGGCGTCCGCGCTGGCCGAGGCGCGCCGCGGACTGGACGGTGCCGGGCTGCGCTGGCCGCTGCTCGCGATCGCGGACCTGGAGGAGCTGCTGGTGGCGTACCGCGACCGGGGCGCCGGGTACCGGCCGGAGCTGCTCGCCGACCTGCTGGTGGAGCTGCACGCGCGCGAGCGGACCGTGCGTAACGGCGGCTCCGGGCTGCGCAGCCGCGTGCTGGGCACGGAGGAGGCGGCCGAGACACCGCTGCGGCGGACCCGGCTGGAGAGCCTGGGCTGCAGGGTGACCGAGCTGGGCGACGACCGCACCGCCGAGGTCTTCTTCGCGCACGCGGACAGCACCACCGTGCTGGTCCTGCGCCGCTCCTGGACCACGGACGAGGACGGTCCCGCGCTGGCCCGCCGCCGGGCCGGCGGCGTCTCGATCGGCGCGCTGGCCGGCGGCAACGTCATCTCCGAGTCCGCGGTGCGCAGCGCCAGCCGGGTGGTGCGGCTGGCCACCGGCCGCTTGGCGAAGACGTCCGCGTCCCCCTCGCGCGGCACCTGGGAGCAGCTGCCGGACGGGCTGTTCGTGGAGTCCTACGACGACCTGCGCCGCCGGCTGGAGGCGCTGCCGCCGCGCCCGGTCCGGCCGCGCGTCGAGGCGGAGCTGGTCCGCGCGCTCGCGGTCGCGGAGGTGCACGACGTCGTCTATTCACCCGGCCAGCAGCGGCTGGACGCGCTGGTCGCGGACGCCTCCGGCGCGGTCGCCCGGATCACCGCGCACCACACGACCGCGGCGCCGGGCCGATTGGACGCGCTGGCCGCGGCGCTGACCGGCGGCCACGGGACGGTGCGGCTGGTCAGCGGCAGCGTGCGGCGCTCGGCCGGCGGGCTGGTGGTGGATCCGCTCGCGGTCGCGGCGGACGGCACGATCGTGGTGCCGGACCTGACGCCGCCCGGCGGGCAGGCGGACGCGCTGCCGCACGGCGCGATCCCGTCGGACCCGCTGGCCGACGCGCTGGCCCGGGCCTACGGGTTGCTGGCGGAGGCGGCGCACCGCGGCCTGGCCCACCTGCCCGCGTCGTTCCGGGACCGGCTGCGGGCCGAGGCGACCGCGCTCACCGGCCTCGGGCTGCGTCGCGTCGCGGACGCGGTGCGCGGCTTCGCGGACTCGCTCGGCCCGGACCCCTCCGACGCCGCGGCGGAGTCCTGGCTGGACGCGGCGCTGTACGTTGGAACCGCTCTGGAGCTGCGCTGATGCCGTACACGATCCCGCTCGATGTCTTTCTGATCCTGTCCCGCGGCGAGGACGTGCTGCTCGCGCTGCGGCAGGGCACCGGCTTCGCGGACGGCCTGTGGAACGTGCCGTCCGGCAAGGTCGAGCCGGGCGAGAGCGCGGTCGCGGCCGTGCTCCGCGAGGCCCGCGAGGAGGCGGGCCTGTCGCTGACCGCGGCGGACGTGCGGCTCGCCACCACCGTGCATTTGAGCCGGCCGGGCGGGCACGCGCGGCTCGGCCTGTTCTTTCATGCGACGCACGCGCCGGCGCGGCACGGAGACCCGGTCAACGCGGAACCGCACAAGTGCGGCGGCCTCGCCTGGTTCCCCGCGGTCGCGCTCCCGCCGGACACCGAGCCCTACAACGCGGCCGGCCTCACCGGCTGGCGCACCGGCACCCCACTGATCCTGGACGGCTGGCCGGCCTGACGGGTGCCTGAAGGCGCGTGCGACAAGACCTTCAAGATCAGGGCATCCCTCATATCGCTGGAACGACATGAGGGATGCCCTGATCATGGGTTGCGGCGGGGCCGCGGGTTGCGGCGGGGCCGCGGGTTGCGGCAGGGCCGCAGGGTTTGTGCCACCGCGGAAGTGGCAGGGAGGCCGGCCACGGCCGACCGGTCTCCGGCGGGAGCGGCGGAACGGGACCACGGCGTGACCGGGACCGCATGGTCCTGATCTTTCAGTTGATCCTGATCTTCAAGCTCTGGTCCATGGTTCTGATCTTCGGCCTTGATCTGGTGCTGATCGTGGTCGGGGCCGTCAGCTGCTGAGGTCGACCATCCAGAAGCCGGCGCCGCGTGCGTTGAGGTCGGGTTCGCGCCGGCGGGTGCGGAACGCGTGGGCCTCGTCGTAGAAGCGGTCGATCTGGAAGACCGCGCGGTCGGCGAGGTGGTCGAGTGCGGTGGCGATCTGGACGTCGAGTGCGCCGGTGGGGTCGCCGAGCGGGTCGGTGCGGATCCAGTGGGCGATGACCAGGCGGACGAGGTGTGGGTCGCCGTCGATCGGCTCGGCTAGTTCGCGCAGCTCGCCGCGAGGGCCGGGGTAGAGGCCGGTCGTGTGTGGAGCGGCGGTGATCGCGCGCAGCTCGGCCAGCCACTCGTCAGCGGGGAGAGCGGCGAGGCGCAGGTCGAGGTGACTGACGACCTGCTCGATCTCGCCGAGCGCCAGGCCGTGGCGGAGCGCACCGACCCGGTCGCCGAGCTGCTCGTAGTGCTCGCGGAGCCGCTCGTGGACGGCCCGCCAGGAGTCGGCGTGGTTGATCGGGCGCTCGGCGAGCTGGTCGAGCAGGACGCGGCGCAGGAACGGGTGCAGGATTCGGGTGCGCGGCGCGACCAGCAGATCGGTGCGGACGAACTCGGCGAGGCCGGGCGGTGGCGGTGCGGCGAGCGCGACCGCGGTGGAGACCGGGTCGAGCGCCGGGAGCGCGCTGCAGGTGACCAGTTCCTCGTGCAGCGCGCCGCCGACACGGCCGAGCAGCCGGCTCGCGCTCACCGTCGCGAGCGTCGCACCCGGGTCAACGGCGTCGGCCAGACGCAGCACTGTCCGGGGATCGAGGGGCGGGCCGGAGGCGGTGTCCGCCTGTCGAGCCGCCGCCAGCGTCCGTAGCACATGGGCAAACCCCCAGGGATGGCCGCCGGTGAGATGCTCCGCCACGGTCACGTCGTCGGAGGTGACGGCGGATTCGAGGTGGCGGCACATGGCCTCGGCGGACTCGTCGTCGAGATCGGGCAGTTCGGTCACGAGCAGCAGGTGTGCCGGGTCGGCCCAGCCGGCGGCGAGCCGCTCGTGCCAGGCGCCGGCGCCGCCGTCCGCCGCGGTGGACGGTGCGGACGCGATGGCGCCGGACGGGAATCGGGTGTGGCCGGACGCGATCACCAGCATCGGGTCGGAGCGGCCGGTGCCACCGCGCTCGACCAGGCGCTTGTGCCGGACGGACGTGAGCGTGGAGAGCAGGCTCAGGCCGGAGCCGCTGTCCGCGTGGTCGAGCAGCACCACCGGGTGGTCGGTGCGCGGACCGGCGAAGCGACCTCCGTCGTATGCCGCGGCGAGGTCGGTCAGGAACGCCTCGCAGAGCATCGCCTCGACGGCCTCGTGGTCGGCCTCCATGGTGTGCCGCAGGTCGATCAGCGCGTCGACCGGGTCGCTGGAGGTGGTGTGCCGCTGCCGGAACCACAACAGGCTCTCGTGGGCGCGGCGGCCGAGCGCGGCGGCGGTGGCGTCGATCGCGGCGAGGTAGCTGACCTCGGCGGGACCGGGCTTGAGGCCGGCGGCCGCGAGGTCCCGGCCGAGCTTGAGCATGACCTCGCGGGTGGTGGTCTTGAGCCGGTGCCGGTTGGCCAGCAGGTCGCGGAGCACCTGCTCGGTGACGTGCCGGCTGTTGTCGTCCTCGAAGGACACCCGCAGCGCGACCAGGCCGAGCGCGAAGCGCGGGAGCGTGAGCCGGCCGTAGCCCTTGACCTGTGCGGCCAGGCCGAACATGATCCGCCCGAGCAGCTCGTGCGGCTCCAGCCAGCCGCAGGCGCCGAGGTCGATCCGCACGCACGGCCGGAGGCCCTGCACCTCCGTCCGGACGTGGGAGAGCAGGTCGCTGCCGCGATCGCCGCGGGCCGTCCAGAACAGCATGATCGGCTGCTCGGTCGGCACCATGTCGCCGGCGTCGGTGAACTCCGGCTCCAGGAACCGGGGGAGCAGACGGTCGACGATCCACCGACGGTTCGGCGGAAGCGGGGGCGGTTCGGGCATGGCGGGGTCCTCGCTCGACTCGCTGGGTGTGCGGTGCGGGGCATGGCGCGAGGCGCTCCGGTTATGATGCGCGCTTGCACGAAGCAAAGGCAAGTGCAGATGCACGTGCATATGCAGACTCTCAAAGGTGAGTCATTTCGCGCGTGAACGGAGAAAACAGACTTTCTCCGCTGGAATCGTGCGTGACGGGCGGGAACGCCGATCGTTAGTTTCCCGGATTTTCCGTGGGCTGACGTGCGCAGGGTCGCCGCATCGGGGTCACAACTGGGCCAAGTTTGCGGCACTGCACGGTCAACCGTCCCACTTCGGTCGGAATCTGGTCGTGCTCTTTACAGGCTCTAACGGATGAATGCGGTAAAGGGCTATGGCGTGCGCGCGGCCCGGCGCCGGCGCCGGGCGCGGCCGGAGATCGCCCGGCCGACCGGCCGGCCGTGCGGCAACGCCCGGTGCAGATCGCGCTCGGCCTGCAGCGTCGCCGCGTGCTCGGCGGCGCGGTGCTCGGCCTCGCGACGCAGGAAGGCCCGGTTGGCAAGGTACGCGTCGTCCAGCGCGCGACGCGCGTCCGCCTGCGCCCGGAGGCTCTCCGCGCGCTGTGACGCCGCGTAGATCAGTGCCGCGTGCACGTCCGGCGAGTCCCGCTCGGCCGTGGTCGCCGCCGCCAGCTCCTCCTGTGCGCGGCCACGCCGGTGCCGCTTCGCGATGTCCACCAGGCTCACCGGCGAGAAGACCTTCGCCACGGCCGGGACCAGGTCGACCACCACGAAGACGATCTCCAGCAGGTGGTAGAGCCGGCGGGCCTCCGGGTCGGCGGCCAGCGCCCGGGCCAGCGCGGCGCGGCGGGCGAAGATGCCGTCGTTGTGCGCGGTGGAGACGCTGGCCGCGTCCGCGCTGGCCGCGATGCGCCGGTCGAGCTGCTGCACGCCCGCGTCGATCTCCGCGCCGCGCGTGGTGAGGCGGCGCAGCGCGGCGTCCCGGGCCGCCTTGCCGGCGTTCAGGTCACCCAGCTTGACCTGCGCGATCGGGCCACAGCCGGGCGTCCTCGTGCCGCCGGTGCCGTTGCACTCCTCGTCGAACGCGCGCTGCAGCGCCGGGATCGCGGCGGCGGCCCGGTCGTACTCCGCCTGCAGCCCCTTCTTCTCGGCGAGCAGCGTGGTGCGCTGGTTGGCCGGCTCGGAGGAGTCGCGGACCTGCGCCGAGATCTCGGACGCGTCCCGCAGCCGGTCCACGTCGAGCTGCTGCTGGATCTCCTTGGCACCCACGCCGAGCATCGCGAACCAGGCGATCAGCAGGCCCATCGGCACCGCGATCGCGAGCCGCGGCACCAGCAGCCACAGCCGGTGCAGGACGCCGTCCCGCTCGACGTGCGCGGAGACCAGCCAGCGGTCGATCTGAAAGATGCCGAAGCCCCAGATCAGCGAGACCGCGACGGCGACGTGCGGCGGCGCCTCGGTGGCGATGGTGACCGCCCAGAACATGGTGGCGGCCGCCATCAGCGTGGTGAACAGCACCAGCGCGCCGAAGACGCGATAACGACCGGCCTCACCCCAGAAGATCGCCTCGCCGGGGTCGACGCCGGAGGCACGGAGGAAAAGGTGAGGCCGGAACCGGGCTTTGGTCGAGGACATCGAGCCTCCAACGGGCTGAATCCTCCTCATTATTCGGTTTTGCGCCGGTCGGTTTGACCTGAATGCCCAAATCCATGCTGATGGGTACGGGAACCGCCGTGATCGCAATCCGTGATCGCGGGATAAGCGCTTGGTGAGAGGTCATGTGGTAGCAGAGGATCCGGAGAATTTCTCTCTAATCGAAAATCCCATTCCGCGCCGACTTTCCGCTACTTTCCTACCCGTTGGCGACGTCCGTTTCGCACGGCACGACTACCCGCGGCCACGCTGTGGGGCGGCAAGACGGGCGGCAGTGGGCTAGGGGTGCATTGTGATCATGCCAGTGCGGCGTGCGCGTCTATGGTCGCGTTCCGCGCCGGGTCTCATCGCGGTCGTGCTGATCCTCGTGCCGGTCGCGATCCTCTTCGGACAGAGCTGGGCCGGCACCAGCGAACGAATGGACACCGTCGATCGCGAGCGGAACGGCGTCGAATACGCCATCGCGCTCGGCGAACTCACCCGTGTCATGGCCGAGGCGCAGTCCGCGGCACTGCACCAGACCCCGTCGCTGGACCCGGTCAACGGCGCGGTCGCGGCCGTGGACGGCGTCGACGCGCGGCTCGGCGCACAGCTGGGCACCACCGCCCGGTGGACCGACGCCCGCGTGAAGATCCAGGCGCTGGGCGGCGTCTCCGGCAGCACGTCCGCGGTCTACGACGCGTACGCCGCGGTCACCGACCTGCTGCTCGCGCTGCACGCCGAGGTCCGCGACAACGCGCGGCTCAGCCGGGACCCGCAGGGCGACACGTTCCACCTGCAGGAGGCCGGCGCGGCCGAGCTGCCCGCGCTGATCGTCGGCACCGGCCGCCTCGCCGACCTGGCCGGCATGGCCGTCGGTGCCGCACCCGCGGACCGGACCGCGCTGCTCGGCCGGGTGCTGGCCACCCGCACGCTGGTCGACGACGACGTCGCCGGTCTCACCGACAACCTGCAGGCGTCGCTGGACGAGACCGAGAGCGACACGCTCAGCACCAAGCTGCTGACCGGCCTGAACCGGTTCCGGCAGGGCGTCGACAAGCTCTACGCGGTGGTGGACCTCTCCGCCACCGAGTCCGCCATGGCCGCCCAGGTCTCCCCGGCGCGCACCGAGGCACAGCGCGCCCAGGCGGACCTGATGTCGATCGTGCTCACCGAGCTGGACACGCTGCTCCGCGACCGCGGCGACGAGCTGGGCATGCGGCGGATCACCGCGGTGCTCATGCTGGTCCTGGCCGTGCTGATCGCGGCCGTGCCGTTCATCGTCCCCGCGGTTCTCCGGCGGGCCGCGCCCGAACCGGCCCGGCTCGAACCGATGCCCCGGCACGCCGAGGAGACACCGGGCGGGGACGACGTCTGGTCGCCGAGACGGAGGCGGGCCGGTGCGACGCGTTGAGATCCCCGCGCTGCGCGTCCAGGGCAAGCTGGCGCTGGTCATGGTGGTGCCGCTGCTCGGACTGATCACGCTGGCCGTGCCGGTGGTGGTGGACCGCATGCAGGACGCCGGCCGCGCCTCCGACACCGCGGACCGGGTGGTGCGGGCCGGCCGGGTCGGCGCGGTGGTGCAGGCGTTGCAGCAGGAACGACTGCTCTCCGTCGCATACGTCCGCGGCCTCACCGACCGCTCCCGGCTCGAACTGCAGACCGCGCGGGTCACCGACTGGGTCGCCGACCTGCGCAGCGAGGCCACGCTCACGCCCGAACTGGCCGAGGCCGCGGACTCGGTCGGCACGCTCGCCGAGACCCGCGCGGAGGTGCTGGACCGGACCGCCGGGACGGACCTGATCGGCTCCGGGTTCGGGCAGGTCATCGCGCGGTTCGTCGACGGGCTGCGGCTGACCGACGTGGCGGACGGCGGCACGGACACCGGGCGGCGGGTGCTCGCGCTGGACGCCGCGTTGCGCGTCGACGAGGAGGCCAGCGCCGCCGCGTACGTGCTGCTCGACCTCGCGGTCAGCAAGGATCTCGCCGCGGTGGCCCGGGCGGCCGGGCAGTTCACGGCGCTGGACCGGCAGACCGCACGGTTCCGCGGCTACGCCGATCCCGGGCAGGCCGCGGCGTACGAGTCGGTGCTCGCGCAGATGCGGCTGGCGGCCGGGGAGGACTTCTTCGAGCGGTTCGCCGCGGACCCGGTCGGCACCGCGAACGGGCTGGACGCCGCGCGGATGCTGCCGTTCATCGAGTCGGTGCTGGTGAACGGCCGGTTCATCGAGGACCAGATCGCCCGGGACGTCGCCGACCTGGTGGTGGCCGACCGGCGGGCCGCGAACACCACGGCGTACCTGGTGCTGGCGCTGACCGTGCTGCTCACCGCGGCCGTGGTGGCCGGCGCGTTCATCACCGCCCGCCGCGTCACCCGGCCGCTGCTGCGGCTCACCGAGTCCGCCGACCGGGTCGCCCGGCTCACCGAGGAGGAGCTGACCCGGGTCGCGGACGACGAGGCCGAGTCCAGCACGCCGATCCGGCTCGACCCGCTCCGGGTGCGCGGTGACGACGAGGTCAGCGACCTCGGTCACGCGATCAACCGGGTGCAGAACACCGCGGCCCGGCTGGTCGAACGCCAGGTCGCCGGCCGCCGGAACGTGGCGCAGATGTTCGGCCACATCGGGCGCCGCGCGGAGAACCTGATCGACCGCCAGTTGTCGATCATCGACGCGCTGGAGCGCGACGAGACCGACCCGGCGCGCCTGGAGAGCCTCTACCGGCTCGACCACATGGCCAGCCGGCTGCGCCGCAACGCCAGCAGCCTGGTCGCGCTCTCCGGCGGTGGCGCCGACGCCGGCCAGCACCGGGAGCCGTTGCCGTTGCTGCACGTGATCCGGCTCGCGCTCGGTGAGATCGAGGGTTACCCACGCGTCGACGTGGACGTGCCGGAGGCCATCGACGTGCTCCCGCCCGCGATCGCGGACCTCACGCTGGTCGTCGCGGAGCTGATGGAGAACGCCTGCACGTTCTCGCCGCCGGACACGCGGGTCACGGTCACGGCCGCGCCGGCCGACAACGGCGTCCGCCTGATCATCGTCGACCACGGGCTGGGCCTGGCGCCGGACCGGCTGGCGCGGGAGAACGCGCGGCTGGCCCGCCGGGAACGCCTCGACCTGGCCCCGACCGAGGTGCTCGGCCTGGTCGTGGTCGGCCGCCTGTCCCGCCGGCAGGGTATGCCGGTCACGCTCGCGGAGACGCCCGGCGGCGGGGTCACGGCCACGGTGCTGCTCGGCCGCCGGCAGCTGATCCTGCCGGAGCCGGAGCCGGTGATGGCGACCGCGGGCGAGCCGGTCGTCGAGGTGGCGCTGCTGGACCGGGCGAGCCGCAGCCTGGAGGCCGGCCCGTCGTGGAACGCGTTCGCGATCTCGGCCACGGCGGCGGAGCTGCCGGCGGTCATCGACACCGAGGCCGTTCCGGACGCTGCGCCGGTCGCGCCGCCGCTGCGGGTGCGGCCGGTCGTCGAGTACCGCGCGGCACCGCTGGCGCTGCCCGCGCCGCGGGTGCCGGTAAGCCCGCTGATCGTCGCGGACGCGAGCGGGCGCACGGCCGACGTCGCCGAGGTGCCGCAGCCGTCGATCGCCCCGCAGCCGTCGATCGCCCCGCAGCCGACGTTCGCGCCGCAGCCGCTGGTGGTGCCGGAGGTCGCGTCGCGCGGCGAGCTGGTCGTCGATCCGGCGCCGCACATCCGGCAGGCCGCCCAGGACACGTCACCGACCACCGAGATCACGGTTGTCGACCCGATGGTTCCTGGAACCGCCGAAACGGGTAACGGTCTGCTGAAGCGGGTGCCGGGCGCCACGCTCGGCAGCCAGGACGTCTCACTCGTTCCACCCAGGATCATCCGCCCGGGAACCGCGCCGGTCCGCCAGGACCCGGACAAGGTACGTGAGCTGATGCGGCAGTTCGAGTCGGGCGTCGCCCGAGGTCTGCGTGCCGCCCGATCCGACGAGCACACCGACGAGGGAACCACTCGATGAGCACCCTGAGCACCGAGGCCAAGACCTTCAACTGGCTGCTGGACACGTTCGCGTCCGGCACCGCCGGCGTCGTCCAGGCGATCGCCGTGTCGTCCGACGGCCTGCTGATGGCGATGACCACCGCCCACGAACGGGCGAACTCGGAGCGGCTCGCGGCCGTCGTCTCCGGGCTGACCAGCCTGGCCGTGGGCGCGGCGAGCTGCTATCCGCTCGGCGGGCTGAACCGGGTCGTCCTGGACATGGACGAGGGATATCTGCTGGTCACGTCGATCAGCGCGGGTTCGGTGCTCGGCGTCATCGCGGAGCGCTCGGCGAACCTGGGCACGCTCGCCTACGAGATGACGCTCTTCGTCAACAAGGCCGGCGACGCGCTCACCCCGAAGTTGATCGACGAGCTGAAGAGCCACGTCCGCGCGTGACCGATGATCAGTTCTTGCGAGTGCGGCCGTACCTGGGGTCGGAGCCCACGGCCGAGCCCTCCTGGAACACCTCCACCGGCTTCCGGCCGTTCGTGCTGACCGCCGGGCGGGTGCACGGGGACGGCGGTGACCTGCCGGACATCGGGCTGGAGACGCACGTGGTGGCGCGCTGGGGCGAGTCCACCGACGCGCTCTCGCCGGAGCAGCGGGAGATCGTGCGGCTCTGCGTGGAGTCGCTGTCCGTGGTGGAGATCAGCGCGCGGCTCGGGCTGCACGTCGGCGTGACCATGGTGCTGGTCGGCGACCTGGCCGCCGCCGGGCACCTGGCCGTGCACGAGCGGCCGATGGCGGACGGGCCGACCGAGGAGATCATGAATCGGGTGGCGGACGGGCTGCGGTCGCTCTGATTCCGGAGCTGATGGCGGCCGCGATCGAGCGCCGGGACCTGCGGGCTTTCGCGGAGCGAGCCACGACGCGTTAGGCGGCACCGCCGGGTGGGAAAGGTGGACTCAACGCAACGGTAAGGAGCCTGCGGTGCAGGAGCTATGGACCCAGCTCGCGCTGGTGGCCGTGCTGGTCGTGCTCAACGCGGGATTCGCGGGAAGCGAGATGGCGCTGGTCTCCCTGCGGGAGAGCCAGATCCACCGGCTGGAACGGGAGGGTGGCGCGGGCGGCCGGGTGCTGGCCCGGCTGTCGAAGGATCCGAACCGGTTCCTCGCCACGATCCAGATCGGTATCACGCTCGCCGGTTTCCTGGCGTCCGCGGCCGCCGCGGTGTCGCTGGCCAAACCGCTGGTGCCGCTGCTCAGCGCGCTCGGCGACGCGGCCGAGCCGGTGTCGATCCTGCTGGTCACGCTGGTGCTCACGTTCGTCACGCTGGTCTTCGGCGAGCTGGCCCCGAAGCGGATCGCGATGCACCGCGCCGAGGGCTGGGCGCTCGCGGTGGCCCGCCCGCTGGACCTGCTGGCCACGGTCTCCCGCCCGGCGGTGTGGGCGCTCGGCGCGACGTCGGACCTGGTGGTCCGCGCGTTCGGCATCGACCCGTCCGAGGAGCGCGAGGAGATCAGCCCGGACGAGCTGCGCGACATCGTCTCCGGCCACCGGGGTTTCACGGTCGAGCAGCAGACGATCATCAACGGCGCGGTCCAGATCGCGGAGCGGCAGCTGCGCGCGGTGCTGGTGCCCCGGTTGCAGGTCTTCACGCTCGACTCGGGCACGACCGCGGAGGCCGCGCGCCTGGTGCTGGCCGCGTCCGGTCACTCGCGCGCGCCGGTGGTCCGGCACAGCATGCTCGACGACGTGGTCGGCGTGGTGCACCTGCGTGAGCTGATCGGTGTGCCGGACGGCCGCCCGGTCGACGAGTGCGCGCGCCCGCCGATGCTGCTGCCCGACTCGCTGCCGGTCTCCGACGCGCTGCGTCAGTTCAAGGCGGAGCGGCAGCACATAGCGCTGGTGGTGGACGAGCGTGGCGCGATCGACGGGATCGTCACGCTGGAGGACGTGCTGGAGGAGATCGTCGGCGAGATCTACGACGAGACCGACCGGGACGTGCAGTCGGTGCGCACCGACCCGGACGGCACGATGGCGCTGCCCGGCACGTTCCCGGTGCACGACCTGCCGGACATCGGCGTGGAGCTGGGTGAACGGCCGCCCGGCGACTACACGACCGTGGCCGGGATGATGCTGACGCTGCTCGGCCACATTCCGACGGTGGCGGGCGAGACGGTCACGGTCGACGGCTGGGAGGCCTCGGTGACCTCGGTGGATCATCACGCGATCACCGGGGTGAGCCTGCGCCGGCTGCCGGGGAACCTGCCCGTGGAGGGCGAGGAGGAGCCGGTCGAGGCGCGTTAGAGATCCACAGGGGCCTCTCGGCTGGCCGTTATTCAATCGTGATTAGGTGGCAAGATCGCACACGCGACGTAAGCGGTTGCCCGACTTTGTCCGGTTAACCGGCCGGAAACCTTTCTACGCGGCGTAAGCAACGGCGATCGTCGATGCCGTCCGGCTGTTACCCGCGGGTAGCCGCAGGGTTGTGGGCTACGTCGCTTCGCACAATCATTGGCTCCGCGCTTCGTTACCGGCCGGTAAGGGCCCGCGGGCGGCCGAAACGCCTCACCACGCACCGCTCGGCATCGACGGTGCGGACGCTTCGTCGTGAGGAGGAACCGTGCAGGAGAAGCAGGCGAAGGGGCGCGTGCGATGGCGCCGCGCGGCCGTCCTGGCCGTACCCACGGTGATCGCCACCGGATTCATGATCTTCGGCATGTCCAACGGCGCGATCGCGGCGTCGTTCTCGGTCTCCGGCAGCACGTTCAAGGTCGCCGCGGACCGGCTGGAGGGCGACGGGTTCGCCCAGTACGGCGGCATCGCGACCGAGGAGAACGGCGAGCGGCACCCGACCGCGGTCTCGGCGATCCGCGAGGCCGAGCTGTACAACCTGTGCCAGTCCGTCAACGCGTCGAACCCGCTGGTCGGGCGCGTGATCCTGACGATCAGCGCGGGCGGCGGCGACCGGCCGGCCACGGCCAGCAACCTGGTGCTCGACGTGGACGAGCTGAGGGGCGACGCCACGTTCACGAACATCGAGATCGGCCGGGACGCGTCCACGCTGAGCAAGGGCGGCGAGGGCGCGAAGGGTCAGCCCGGCCTCTTCGGCCAGCAGGCGGACCACGTGACGATCAACAACCTGCAGCAGGTCGCGTGGACCACGACGGCCGGCACGTTCGCGCTCACCGGCCTGCAGCTCAAGGTCAACGTCGGCGACGACGCCGAGGAGTGCTTCTGATCGGCGCCCTCCGGTCCGCGCGCGGCGGGCCGGAGGGCCTGGCACAGCAGGGAGCGGCGCATGCGAGACGTCGGCGGGGCCATCGCCCGGACCTGGCGCGCCTTCGGCCACTGGCGCTGGAACCGGCCGTTCTGGGGCGGCCTGCTGCTGATCCTGGCCGGGCTGGAGATGTTCGGCTCCACCCAGGGCGGCGGGATCAACGGGCTGTCCGTGCACGTCGGGCCGAGCGGCTACCTGAGCTGGCTGATCCCGGGCGTGCTGGTCACCGCCGGGCTGCTGGTCTGGTTCACACCGGCGCAGCGCGTGTTCTACGCGGTCATCGGCGCGCTCACCTCGGTGTTCTCGCTGATGGCGGTCAACCTCGGCGGCTTCTTCGCCGGGCTGGTCCTGGGCGCGCTCGGGTCGATCCTGGCCTTCGGCTGGACGCCGCCGGAGCCGATCCAAAAACAAGATCAAGAGCCGCCGCCGGGGTACGACGAGAGCACCGTGATCCGCCCGGCGAGCACTGCTGAGGAGGATCCGCCGGAACGCCGTACCCTCGGGATGTCGGTCTGGATCCTGATTTTGGCCCTGGTGTCTGCCGTAGGAGTGCTGCCGGGCGCCGAGGCCGCACGCGCGGCGCCCTGCCCGCCGGAGCCGACCGCCTCACCATCACCGTCGGCGTCGGCCGGCCGGTCGCCGGGGCCGATCGAGGGGTGGATCGGCGACATCACGGACGGGCTCGGTGATCTGCTCGGCCTGGACGGGAAGAGGGCGGCTCCCACGCCCACCCCGTCCGCGCCGGACGGCGGTGAAAAGCCGGACTGCGGTGATCCCGGTCCCGGTGATCCCGCTCCCAGCCCTGGCAATCCCAGCCCTAGCAGTCCCAGCGCCGGCGATCCCGGTGGCGGCGACCCTGGCTCCGGCGACCCTGGCTCCGGCGACCCTGGCTCGGGCGGTCCCGGTGGCGGCTCGGACAAGCCCGCTGATCAGCAGGAGGACGCCAAGGATCAGGTGAAGCGGCTCGGGACGCCGGCCGGGGTGCCGCCGGTGGCTATGCGGCCGTCGCTGCTGACCGGGACCAAGGTCGAGATGTGGAATCTGGGCATGGACGGCATCGTGGACATGCCGCGCGCGGACGGCAGCACGATCAAGGCGCTGCAGTTCTCGATGACCAAGGCCTACACGCACGACTTCCGGCTGGAGACGCCGCGCCACCAGGAGCTGTCGCCGATCACGAGCTCGAAGCTGGGCGTCGAGGGCGACGTCAGGTTCTACGCCACGAAGTTCACCGGCACGCTGCTCGGCATCACGATCACGCTGACGCCGGAGTCCCCGATCCCGCCAGACGGCATTCCCATCGCGCTGCCCTACATCGCGTTCCAGAACCCGTCCATGGAGCTGCTGCTCGCCACCTGCGACACACTGACCGGCCCGGACCTCGTCGACGTGGTCTAGGGCGTCATTCATGTCGTTGGAACGACATGAATGACGCCTCGATCACGGGTTGGGTCAGTAGCGGGCCATCGCCTGGCGGAACGGGTCCAGGCCGATCGAGCCCAGGTTCAGGCCGGCCTGGTGGAACGCGCGCAGGTCGAAGTCCGCGCCCTTGCGGGCCCGGGCGTCCTCGCGCGCCTGCAGCCAGAAACGCTCGCCGACCTTGTACGACGGTGCCTGACCCGGCCAGCCCAGGTAGCGGTTCAGCTCGAAGCGCAGGATCTCGTCCGGCATCCGGCAGTGCGCGCGCAGGAACGCCCAGCCGTGCTCCGGCGTCCACCGCTCGCCCGGCGCGAAGCCGAACGGGTTGTCCGCCGGGATTTCCAGCTCCAGGTGCATGCCGATGTCGACGATCACCCGCGCGGCCCGGAGCGCCTGGCCGTCCAGCATGCCGAGCTTGTCGCCCGGGTCGTCCAGGTAGCCCAGCTCGTCCATCAGCCGCTCCGCGTAGAGCGCCCAGCCCTCGCCGTACCCGGAGGTCCAGCCCATCAGCCGGCGCCAGCGGTTGAGCAGGTCCGCGCGGACCGTGGTCTGGCCGACCTGGAGGTGATGGCCGGGCACACCCTCGTGGTAGACCGTGGTGACCTCGCGCCAGGTGGAGAAGTCCGTGATCGTGCCCGGCACCGCCCACCACATCCGGCCCGGCCGGCTGAAGTCCTCGCTCGGCCCGGTGTAGTAGATGCCGCCGTCGCTGGTCGGCGCCAGGCAGCACTCCAGACGCAACACCTGCTCCGGGATGTCGAAGTGGGTGCCGTTCAGCTCCTCCACGGCCTTGTCCGCGAGCGCCTGCATCCAGTCGCGGAACGCCTCCTTGCCGTGGATCGTGCGCGCCGGGTCCGCGTCCAGCGCCGCGACCGCCTCGTCGATGCCCGCGCCCGGGCCGACGATCCGGCCCGCGATCAGGCGCATCTCGTCCTCCAGCCGGGCCAGCTCGTCGAAGCCCCAGGCGTAGGTCTCCAGCAGGTCCAGGTCCGCGCCGACGAAGTAGCGAGAGGCCAGGGAGTAGCGCTCCAGGCCGGCCGCCTGCTTCTCCCGGCCGTGCGGGGCCAGCTCGCGGCGCAGGAACTCGCCGAACTCCGCGGTCGCCCGGGTCGCCGCGGCCGCGCCCCTCTCCAGGTCCTTGGCCAGGCTTTCCGTGGCATCGAGCGACCGGGCCAGCGCGTGATAGACATCGTCCTGGGCCGGGTCGGTCCAGATGACGCACTGCTTCGCGACCTCGGCGATCTGCTCGCGCGGGCTGACGTGGTCTCTGGCGGCCTCGTGCAGCAGCGTGGTCTTGATCTGCTCCAGTGCGTGCGGGATCTTGTTGAGGCGGGCCGCGATGTTCGCCACCGCGCGCTCGCCCT
The DNA here is from genome assembly GCF_030811575.1 of Catenuloplanes nepalensis. Classification (GTDB taxonomy): domain Bacteria; phylum Actinomycetota; class Actinomycetes; order Mycobacteriales; family Micromonosporaceae; genus Catenuloplanes; species Catenuloplanes nepalensis. The sequence goes on from NZ_JAUSRA010000001.1 coordinate 8,294,096, forward strand.
CGGTGGGCATCAGATCGAACGCGCCGCGCACGTCGTGCAGCGCGCTCGTGATCACGTTGAGCTGGCTGGTGGTCTCGCCCGCGTCGTACCGCGCGAGGTTGAGCTCCAGCCGTTCGATCATCGCCTCGCGGCCGACCTCCTCGTCCGGCGAGCCGGCCGGGGTGGCGTGCAGCGCGGCGACGGTACGGCGATCCAGGTCGGCCTGTGCGGCGTACCCGTCCGGGGTGAGGTCGTCGAATTGGTCGTCGTAGCCGTCGATACCGAGGTGCGTGGCGCCGATCGGGTTCAGCGGTGCCCACTCCTCGACGTACCGCTCGGCGAGGTCGTCGATGTGTCCCACCCGGTGATGTTGTCACACCCCCGTGGAACAGTGTCCCGCTGTGACGACCCGTTCCTGGCTGCCCGGATACCTGGCGCTCGCCGCCGTCTGGGGCGCGAGCTTCCTGTTCATCGGCATCGGCGTGCGCGAGCTGCACCCGGTCTACGTGACGCTGTTCCGAGTCGTGGCCGGCGCGCTGACGCTGCTCCTGGTGCTGCTGCTCACCCGAGACCGGCTGCCCCGCGACCCGGTCGCCTGGGCGCACCTGTTCGTCATCGGCGTGTTCGGCGTGTCGATCCCGTTCACCCTGTTCGGGTTCGGCGAGCAGCGCGTCTCGTCCGGCCTGGCCGGCATCTGGAACGCGACCACCCCGCTGCTCACGCTGCCGATCGCGGCGCTGGTGCTGCGCACCGAGACACTGACCGCGCGCCGGGTGGCCGGCGTCGGCGTCGGGTTCCTCGGCGTGCTGGTCGTGCTGGGCGTGTGGGACGGCGTCGGCGGCGCGCAGCTGTCCGGACAGCTCATGTGCCTGGGCGCGGCGGCCTGCTACGGGTTCGCGATTCCGTACCAGAAGCGGTTCCTCGGGCACCGGCCCGACTCGTCCGCGTCGCTGGCCGCCGGGCAGCTGATCACGGCGACCGCGCAGTTGCTGGTGGTGGCGCCGCTGCTCGCGGGCGCGCCGCCGTCGCCGCTGAGCCTGTCGCCGGCGGTGATCGGCAGCGTGCTCGCGCTCGGCGTGCTCGGCACCGGGCTGGCGTTCCTGGTCAACATGCGCAACATCCGGTTGCTGGGCGCGAGCACGGCCGCGTCCGTGACATACCTCATCCCGGTCTTCGCGGTGCTGCTCGGCGTGCTGGTGCTGGACGAGCACATCTCCTGGCACCAGCCGGCCGGCGCGCTGATCGTGCTGGCCGGCGTCGCGATCAGCACTATCGGTGTCCGGCGGCCCACGTCGTGAGCTCATCCGCGGACCACGTGTTCACCACGCGGTCCGCGGGCACGCCGCAGAGCGCGGCCCGCTCGCAGCCGTACCGCTGCCAGTCCAGCTGACCGGGCGCGTGCGCGTCCGTGTCGATCGAGAAGAGACAGCCGGCCTCGACCGCGAGCCGCAGCAGGCGCTTCGGCGGGTCCAGCCGGTCCGGACGGCAGTTGATCTCGACGGCCTTGCCGTGCTCCGCGGCCGCGGCGAAGACCCGCTTCGCGTCGAAGTCGCTCGGCGGGCGGCTGCTGACCCGCGCGTGCGCCCTGTCGTTGTTCTTCGTGGGCAGTCGCCGGCCGGTGCAGTGGCCGAGGATGTCCAGGTGCGGGTTCGCGATCGCCTTCAGCATCCGCCGGGTCATCGCGGCCTCGTCCGCGCGCAGGTCGCTGTGCACCGAGCCGACCACCACGTCCAGCCGGGCCAGCAGCTCGTCCTCCTGGTCCAGCGTGCCGTCCGGGTTGATGTCCACCTCGATCCCGGTCAGGATCCGGAACCCCTCCGGCAGCTGCGCGTTCAGCTTCTCCACGTGCGTGAGCTGCTGCCTCAGCCGGGCCGGGCTCAGGCCGCGGGCCACCTTCAGCCGGGGCGAGTGGTCGGTCAGCACCAGATATTCGTGGCCGATCTCGGCCGCACCCAGCGCCATCTCCTCGATCGGCGAGCCGCCGTCCGACCAGTCCGAATGGCTGTGACAGTCGCCGCGCAGCGCCTCTCGCAGCCTTACCGCGGTCACCGGCAGGTCGTCCTGCTCGGTGGCGAGCAGCCGGCGCAGGTAGACCGGCTCCTCACCGGCCAGCGACTCGGCCACGCAGCGCGCGGTCACGTCGCCGACGCCCTTCAGGTCCGCGAGCGTGCCGTTCCCGGCGCGCTGCCGTACCTCGTCCGGGTCGAGCGCGCCCAGCGCGTTCGCGGCGGACCGGAACGCCTTCACCCGGAACGTCGCCTCGTGCGCCGCCTCCAGCAGGAACGCGATGCGGCGCAGATCGGCGACGGGATCACGGGAAGCCATGTCGTCAACCTAACGCGGGGTTGTCGCCTCCCGCGCGACATGGGTACTGTCCGGCTCACGTACGCCCGGCGTACGGGGAGGATCGACGATGACCGCCACGCTACGGGCCGCCCTCTCGGTGGTGCTGCTCGCCGGGTTCTACCTGGTCGCGATGGTTCAGCTCGCTCTCGTCGCGGTCCTGCTCTTCTGGGCGAGCGTGCTGATCGCCGGCCACGACGCGGTCAAGCTCGCGCTGCCGCTGATCACGCTCGGCGTCGGCGTCGCCGCCCTCGCGCTCGGCCGCGGCCTCGCGTCCCGCCGCTCCCGCCCGGCCGGCATCCCGGTCGCGCCGGAGCGCGCACCCGAGCTGTGGGCCGTGGTGCGGGAGATCGCGGAGCGCGCGGGCACGCGCCCACCGGACCGGATCCGGCTGCTGCCGGACACGACCGTGCGCGTCATCGAGGACGTGCGGCTACTCGGCCTGCGCCGCGGCGTGCGCACGCTCGCGGTCGGGCTGCCGCTGCTGCAGATCATGACCGTGGATCGCGCGCGGGCGATGCTCGCGCACGAGCTGGGCCACTTCTCCCCGCCGGGCGGCGTCGCCTACCGCGGGCGGCTCGCGGTGACCGCGGCGCTGCCGCGCATGCCGTTCACCCTCCGGTGGTACGCGTACCTCTACCTGGCCTTCGACGCCGGCACCACGCGCGCGCAGGAGGCCGCGGCCGACCGGTTCGCCGCCACGGTCGCCGGCCCGGGCGCCGCGGTCGCCGCGCTGCAGGACCGGCCGGTGCTGGAGGCCGCCTGGTCGTTCTTCTTCCGACGATACGTGCGGCCCGGCTGGGAGCACGGCTACGTGCCGGACGACCTCTTCGGCGGCTTCGCCGACTTCGTCCACGCGCGCGCCGCCGAGCTGGACGACCTGCGCACCCAGGCCCCGGCCGCGGACCGCTGGGACACGCACCCGCCGGTCGCGGAGCGCGTCGCCGCACTGCTCACCGGCGCCGGCCACGGCTCCGGGCCGGGTTCCAGCTCCGCGCCGGATTCGACGTCCGCGCCGGATTCGACGTCCGCGGCGGGGCCCGGCTCCTCGGTGCGCGGTGGGCGGGAATCGGACGAGGCGCCGCTGCCCGCCACCGCGCTGATCACCGACCCGGGTGGCGCCGCCCGCGCGTTGCAGGACGCCACGGTCGCGGAGGGCCGCCGCCCGCTGGCCTGGCCCGAGTTCATCGCGGCGGCCGGCACCGCCACGCTGCGCCGCGAGGCCGACCAGGTGCTCCGCGAGACGGCCAGGACGCTCGGCCGCGACGACGCCGGCCTGTCCGAGACGCTCGACGTCGCCGCCACCGGCCGCTTCACCCGCGCCCAGGTCGAGTCGCTGCTGCTGCTCGCCGCGATCCACGCCGGCATGGCCGGCTGGCGGCACAGCTGGTCCGCGCCGCCGCGCCTGATCGGCCGCGACGGCAGCCCGCTTCGGCTCGGCGAGATCGCCACGCTGGCGCTCAGCCAGGCGACCGTGGACGAGGCCCGCAAACACCTGGCCGAGCTCGGCATCGACGCCGGTTCCACCCCGCCGCTGACGCCGCGTTCCGGCGCGGCCGGCGCGGGCGCGGTCGCCGGACTGATGAACGTGATCGTCGACGGCGAACGTTCCGACCTGGTCCTGCTCAACACGGGCCTGATCGTGGTGCCGGGCGTCCCGCGCCTGCGCCAGCGCGAGGTGCGGCCCCGCATGCACGCGATGCTGACCTCGATCCCGCCGGAGCAGCTCGCGGCCGAGCCGGGCCACCGCTTCGTCGCCTACGCCGACTTCGCCACCGCCCGCCTCACCCGCCGCGTCCCCAAGACCTACGAGATAACCCTCTTCGACGACACCACCCTCAAGATCCGCGCCGGCACCGACACCGAGGAACTCGGCCCCGGCTGGCCCACCCTCGCCGACGCCACCCTCTCCTCCCGCTCCGCCTGACCCCCCCCGGAACGCGGCGGCGCCCGACCACACCGCACTGCAGCCTGTGATAAGCGCGAATTTCCGGCACGCGGCGCCCACTTGGACGGCCTCCCGCTTGCGAAGGTTGAACGCCTTCGCGCGCCGCGCTGAGAGTTCGATCCCTCCCGCGCCGCGCCTCAACGGGCTGCCCACGATGACTCGCTGGACAGAACCCGTGATCGGGGCGTCCCCATGCTGCTCCAACAACATGAGGACGCCTTGATCACGGACGGGGTGCCTGGCGAACGTTGGTGGACACGCACCAGCGGCGCGGCCCGGATGGCGCTTGACCTGCGGAGCAGGTTCTTGTCCTTGCCGCCACGGATCCCGCAGGGAGGAGCGCCAGCGACGACCGGTGCCCGCGGGAGCATGCGGAACTCGACCCGCCGGAAGCGGGTAGATCCAAAGCTTTTGCGGTCTGCTCTCGTTCGGAGCTCCTTGCGGTCTGCTCTCGTTCCGCGTCGGGTGGATCCGCCGGCGATCCGTGATCCAGGCGTCATTCCCGTTGCTGGACCGACGTGAGTCTCGCCTGGATCATCAGGAAAGGCCGCCGGGTGAAAGAGGTCAGTCCGGGCGGACCGCGGTGACCGTGGTGCGGTCCTTGGAGACCGAGGTGATCCAGCCGCCGGCGCGGCCGAGGTCGAGCAGGGCGTTGACGGACGGGCGCATGGGCAGCGGCTCGCCGGCGGTGGGCGGCCAGGTGGAACGGACGCGGTGGCCGGGGACCAGCCACGGTCGCAGGGCGGAGATCGGGTCGCGGGCGTCGAGAGCGGCGCGGGCGGCGGTGAGGGATTCGATGACCGCGTCGAGGACCGGGCGGACCGCGTCGGCGTTGCCGCCGCACATGGCGGCGACCAGTTCGGAGCGGGTGGCGGCGACACGGGTGCCGTCGCGGAACGAGCCGGCGCCGAGTGCGGCCGCGAGCGGATCGGCGGCCTGTTCAGCGACGGCGGACGCGACCAGATGCGGTACGTGGCTGATCGTAGCGACGGCTCGGTCGTGTTCGGCCGCGGTGGCCGGTACCGCGCGGGCGCCCAGGCCGGTGACCAGGTCGGCGAGGTCTAGCCAGTCGCCGAGCATGGTGCGGCCGGGTTCCAGGCCGAGCACCCAGGCGCAGTCGTCGAAGAGGCGCGGGTCGGCCGCGGTGAAGCCGGACGTCTCGCGCCCGGCCATCGGATGCCCGCCGACGAAGCCGGCGAGCCGCTGCGAACCGCCCTCCAGGTAGCGCTCGACCAGGTCCAGCACCGGCATCTTGACCGAGGTCACATCCGTGATCAGGCCTCGGTAACCACGCCCGGTGATCTCGTCGAGCACGGTCTCCAGCGCGGTCAGCGGGACCGCGATCATGCACAGTTCCGCGTCCGCGACCGCGGCCGAGACGGACGGCGCGATCCGCCACCGGGCCTTCGGCGGGGCCTCCGCGGCGGCGGTGCGGGCGGTGCCGCGGGTGGCCGGGTCGGCGTCGAAACCGACCATGTCGTGTCCGGCGGCGGCGAGGGCCCGCAGCACGGAACCCCCGATGAGACCCATTCCGATCACGGCGACGCGCACGCCGTGACTTTTTCACAACACGGTGCGAGCCGGACGAGCGGCTCCGGCTCACCGGTTCGGCCCGGCCCGCCCTCCACCGAAGCTCTGCGGCTTTTCACCCTTTTTGCTCGCCGGATGCGGGCGCTATCACCCGTACCGTTATGAAATGATTTTTAAGGACATGATGCGCCGAATCATCGTGACGATCGTCGCTGCCGGCGTCCTGGCGAACGGGTCGCCCGCGCACGCGATCGGGTCCGCCCCGCAGCACACGCCCGGCTTCAACGGCACGGTGTGGGCCACCGCGTACGCGGGCGACACGATCTACGTCGGCGGCGACTTCACGGCCGCGGTCGTCGACGGCGTGCAGGTCAAGCGCAGCCGCCTGGCCGCGATCGACGCGCGCACCGGCAAGCTGCTCGACTGGGCACCGGCCGCGGACGGCACGGTCCGCGCGATCGCGACCGGCGGCGGCGCGGTCTACGTCGGCGGCACGTTCGGCAAGATCGGTGCGACCAAGCGGGACAGTCTGGCCAAACTGGACGGCACGTCGGGCGCGGTCAGCGCGATGCTCGACCACGCCATGACCGGCGCGCCGTACGCGCTGCTCATCGAGGGTAACCGCCTCTACGCCGGCGGCAACATCACCGACGTCGACGGCGAGAGCCGCGGCATGCTCGCGGCGTTCAGCCTCGGCAGCGGCAAACTCGACACGGCCTGGCAGCCCAAGGCCGACGACCAGGTGCAGGCGCTCGCGTCCGGCGGCGGCCGGATCTACGCCGGCGGCAGGTTCAAAAAGATCAACGGCATCGGCGGCTCTCCGCGCATCGCGGCACTCAGCCCGTCCGGCGGCGCGCTCGACACCGGCTTCAAGACCAAGGCCACGGTCATCGTGTACGGCATCGCGGTCTCCCCGACCGGCGTCTACGCCGCGCACGGCGGTCAGGGTGGCACGGTCGCCGGCTACGCGCTGGACGGCACCACCCGCTGGACCATGACCATGGACGGCAACCCGCAGGCGCTCGCGCTGCTCACCGGCACGCTCTACATCGGCGGCCACTTCGACAACATCTGCGCCAGCACCGCCACCGGCAGCCAGGGCAGCTGCAAGGACGGCCAGGTCAAGCGGGTCAAGCTCGCGGCCGCCGACCCGTCCGACGGCTCCCTGGAACCCTGGACCGCCGACGGCAACGGCGTCCTCGGCGTCCTCGCCATGGCCACCAGCCCCGCCCTCGGCAAGATCGCTGCCGGCGGCGCGTTCACCACGATCAACGGCGCGGGCCACAAGCGCTTCGCCCAGTGGGGCTGACAGGGCTCCGTGAAATTTCGCGCGCATGGCGGCCCGTGATCTACAGGGCCGGGGGACACAGGGCTGGGGGCACGTGGCCGCGCGGACGAGGTGGTTTCTCGGAGCCAGCGGCGGAACCGGCTCTGCCGTGGCGGCCGGATTTCGGATGCGTAGCGTCGGTGGCCCGCAAGGCCGGGACGCGTGGCCGCGCGGACGGTGTGGTTTTTCAGAACCAGCGGCGGAACCGGCTCCGCCGCGGCGGCCGGAGCGGAGCGCTAGCGGAGTCGGAGGCCTCCGCGCGGTTGGCCCGCGGGAGCATGCGGGCCGCACCACGCCGGAAGCGGGAAGATCCCGGTCTGGATTCTCTTCGGCGTGGTGGGCAGGACTCGCCGGGCTACGTGGAAGGCGGCCCGTCAGTAAGGGGCCTTGGGGCAGCCGTTGGCCTGGATGTATTCGGCGGAGGCGGCGGCCGGGGACTTGTTGCCCTGCTGGCGCCAGGAGTCGAGGTAGGGGGCGGGCCAGAGCGCGCCGCGGCGGATCCACCAGTCGCCGGCCTCTGCGCACGGCGGGGAGATGCCGAAGTGCAGGTGGCAGACGTTGTTGGCGTTGCCGGTCTTGCCGACGTTGCCGAGGCGCTGGCCGGCGCGGACGCGGACGCCCGGCTCGATGCCGCCGTCGACCACGGACATGTGCGAGCCGTAGTAGCGCACGCCGTCGTCGCCGACCAGGGAGACGAAGAAGCCGCCGTTGAGCGGGCCGTCCGGCTTGCCCTTGACGAACGTGTCCTTGCGGCTGATCTCGACGATCGTGCCGTCGGTGACGGCCAGCACCGGGTTTCCGCAGTTCGCGAAGATGTCGGTGGCCGGGTTGGTGGCGTGCGTCGGGTGGTACGACACCGGGCTGCCCGGGACCGGGAACACGTAGGTGTAGCTCGCGGCCTTCGTCTTCGACGGCGTGGGCGACGGCACCGCGGACTTCGACGGAGACGGCGACGGTGATGCGGAAGCCGACGCGGAGGGTGACGCAGACGGCGATGCGGACGGCGACGGCGGCAGCGCGATCGCGGACGAACCGGGCGAACCGGCCTGCCAGATCGGCGTGGCCGGCTCCGGGCCGGTGGCGCACCCGCCGGCCATCAGCGTCGCCGCCAGCGTCATCGCGACCCCGGCCATCGATGAGATGCGGTTCTCTCCCCGTTGCATGGGGGCCATCTTGGCAGATGAACACCACGGCGCGTCGCCCCAGTAGGCTCTTGAGGCAGGTTCCCGCGAGCATCCAGGAGCGTGGCGGCGTGGCGCAGCAGCCCGGTTACGGCGATCCGGCCTTCACGGCACCGCCGCCGTTCGAGCCGGGCAACGATCGTTTCGCCGGTCCGCCCGCGATAGTGGCGGCCCGGGAGGCGCACCGATTCGGCCAGGCGGGCGACTATCCGCCGCCGGCGCCGCCCCGGCCGACCTACCGCGAGCCGCACCCGGTTCGGGCGTCATGGTTTCTGGCCGGGCTGGGCGGCGGCGTGTTCTGGATGGCGATCCTGCCGCTGCTGGCGACGAGCATCAGCGGGTACGGGTGGTGGACGCTGATCGCGGGCGGCGTGGCCTGGCTGGTCGCGGCCGTGCTCGCCCGTTCGGGAGACCGGGGGGCCGCGGCCGGCATCGCGATCAGCGTGGGCATGGCCTGGGCGATCGCGGCGTACGTGCTGGCCACCCGGTGGGCGCAGACCACGGACTGGCCACTCTGGTGATCAAGCTTTCGTGATCTCCTTGCCGGCCACCCGGGCCTCGTCCGACCACGGGGTCGGGCGCATGGTGGCCGGGTCGAGGCAGACGTTGACCCGCCGGCCCTCCGCGTGCACGACCGAGCCGTCCTCGGAGAGGAAGCGGAACCGGTACTCCGCGCTGGTCGTGCCGAGTTTCTCCAGCCAGAAGTGCACGCCGATCCGGCCGGTGCCGGCGATCGGCACGTGGAACGTGACCGAGTACTCCCGGATCACGTTGAACACGTCCGGCTTGGTCGGCCCGCTGCCGGCGAACGCCCAGCCGCGCGCGTCCCACCACTCCAGGATCGCGCGCTCGACCAGCACGGCGTAGCGCGCGTTGTGGAGCACGCCGAGCGCGTCCAGGTCGTCGAAGTGGACCGTGGCAGGCGCGACGAAACCGTACTCTTCGGTCATTCGATGTGCTCCTTGATCTTTTCGGGGTCGGTGCTCAGTGATCGCAGGCGGGCGTGCATGGACCGCAGGGCGAGTTCGTAGGCCGCGTCCGTGCCGATCAGCCGGGACTGCATGACCGCGGCCAGCCCGAGCGCCTCCGACTCGTACGCCAGGAGCGCGGGATCGGTGCCCGGGATCAGCTCGCCGGCCTCGATCGCCTCCCGTGCCAGGCGTTCGAGCAGCCCGAGCCAGTCCGCGAGGATCTCGGCCAGCCGGTCCTTGACCGGGCCCGCGCGCGCGTTGAACTCGAACTCCGCATTCGCGAAGAAACACCCACCGGGGAGTACGGAGTCCGCGTAGAACGCGATGCGACGGCGATGCAGGGCCCACAGCCGGCGCACGCCACGCGGCTCGCGCAACGCCGGGCTGATCACCCGCTCCAGCCACTGCTCGCGGGCGCGCTCGATGGTGGCGAGCTGCAACTCCTCCTTGCGGCGCCAGTGCGCGAACAGCGCGGACTTGCTGAGCCGCAGCTCGTCCGCGACCTGGGCGAGCGACAGCCCGTCCAGCCCGTCCCGGGTGGCCAGCGCCACGGCGGTGTCAAGCACCGCGGCCCGGGTGTGATCGCCCCGGGCGAGTCGTCCGTCCCGTGTCACGGTTGCGACCATACAAAAAGACCGACCGGTCGTAAACATTTTTTGCCCATCTCGGCAGGCTTCCGGAATGCCCTATAAGCGGCCCTTGCACCGACTAGCGTCACGCGTATCGACGGCTGGTATTCGGGGGGACCCAATGTCGTACTTCGCTGCCGCCCTGGTCCGGGGCCCGAGTGGTTGGTCCGCTTCAGACCTCGCGCTCAACGGCGCCGCGGACACCGAGGACATCGCCGACCGCCTGCGCGAGGTGGACCATGACGCCGACCTCAGCCTGCTCTTCGTCGAGTCCGACGACTCATATCTGGTGATCATGCGACTCGACGAGGGCGAGGACCCACGCGTCTTCGGCTCCGACTCGATCTTCGCCGAGGAGTCCCGGCTGGGCGCGCTGCTGCTCAGCGACATCGAGATGCCCGCGGTCGAGATCCACAGTGAGATCGACTCGGTGACCGAGGGCGTCGAGGAGGGCTCCGCATCCACCGCCGCCGCGCCGGACGAGCCGGAGATCGACCCGATCGGCGACCCGGACCTGCTCGCCGACCTGGGGATCTCGTCGCACGAGCTGCTGGTGATGTGCGGGCGGGAAGGCGTGCACCCGTCGGACGTCACCCACGAGCTGTGCGAGCACATCATCGGTAGCGCGGAAGCCGTGGACGAGCTGCGGGAACACGCGCTCCGGCACTGATCCGGGTGCCGGTCCGGCCGCCCGGCCCGCTGCGGCCGGGCCGGCCGGCTCCCGGGCAGAATGCTGGCGTGGAGACGCGGCGGGAACGGCACGAGCGGTGGATGCGGCGGGCGCTGTCGGTGGCCGCCGGTGCGGCCGACGACGTACCCGTGGGGGCAGTGATCTTCGGTCCTGATGGTGCCGAGATCGCGACCGGCCGCAACGAACGCGAGCTGACCGGCGACCCGACCGCCCACGCCGAGATCCTGGCCCTGCGCCGCGCCGCCGAGATCGTCGGCGAGTGGCGCCTGACCGGCTGCACCCTGGTGGTCACGCTCGAACCCTGCACGATGTGCGCCGGCGCGGCCGTCCTGGCCCGCGTCGAGACCGTGGTCTTCGGCGCGTGGGAGCCGAAGACCGGCGCGGCCGGCTCCCTCTGGGACGTCGTCCGCGACCGCCGGCTCAACCACCGCCCGGAGGTCTACGCCGGCGTCCTGGAAACGGAGTGCGCCGCACTCCTGCACGACTTCTTCGACGACTAGAGCTTGTATCGACGTGGGGCCGGACCGACGTGCGGTCAGGCGTCGCCCGGGCCACGCCGCAGCCCGTCTCTCACGTCGATACAGGCTCTAGAACGCCACCGGTCCAGGACGCGGGGAGTTGCCCTGGACCGGGCGGCGGATCAGGCCGTGACGGCAGTGTCCAGGGCGATCTCGACCATGGCGGAGAACGTCTGCTCGCGCTCCTGGGATGTGGTCTTCTCGCCGCGCTTGATGTGGTCGCTGACGGTCAGCAGGGTCAGCGCCTTCGCGCGGTAGCGGGCCGCCGTGGTGAACAGCGCGGCCGACTCCATCTCGACCGCGAGCACGCCGTAGTCGGCGAGACGGTCGTAGAGGTCCATCCGGTCCGTGTAGAACAGGTCCGCCGCCAGGATCGGGCCGACCCGCACCGGGATGTCCCGCTCCTCGGCCGTGGCGACCGCGGTCCGGAGCAGACCGAAGTCCGCGACCGGCGCGTAGTCGATCAGCCCGTCGAACCGCTGCCGGTTCATGCTGGAGTCCGTCGACGCGCCGTTCACCGCGATCACGTCCCGCAGGTTCAGGTCGTCGGCCAGCGCTCCGCACGTGCCGACCCGGATCAGCGTCTTCACGCCGTACTCATTGATCAGCTCGTGGGCGTAGATCGTCGCGGACGGCATGCCCATGCCGGACCCCTGCACCGACACCTCGACCCCGCGGTACGTGCCGGTGAACCCCAGCATCCCCCGCACGGACGTGTAGCACGTCGCATCCGTCAGGAACGTCTCCGCGATCCACTTGGCCCGCAGCGGATCCCCCGGCATGAGAACCCGCGGGGCGATCTGACCCGGCTCAGCGCCGATGTGCACACTCATGCCGCCGATCATGCCAGGCCACCTCCGCCCCTGATCACGGAAGCGGCTCCCCCGCGCGCGGGTGTGCGAAGGCGTCCGGTAACGTACCTACCGGTGGTGTGTCCGAGCGGCCTAAGGAGCACGCCTCGAAAGCGTGTGAGGGTTTACGCCCTCCAAGGGTTCAAATCCCTTCACCACCGCCATCTAGCAGGGCAGACGCCCGGCAGCTGCGAAAGCAGCGGCCGGGCGTTTCTCGTGTGGAGATCGCTGGTCTCGGTTATCGGCTCAGTAGGCCGTCGAGGTGGTCCTGTACCGGTGGGAACAACGGGTGTGGGACGAGGGCGGCCAGGGTGGTGTGATCGCACCAGGCGACCTCCGCCACCTCCTCCTCGTCGGCGGCGTGGGCGGTGCCGCTGATCGGGTCGCAGGAGATGTAGATCATCGTTCGGCCGGTGACCGGGTGTGTGCGGCGGCCGAGAAGCCGGGCCGGGCGGACGGTCACGCCGGTCTCCTCCCGGGCCTCGCGGGCCGCGGCCTGTTCGGGAGTCTCGCCGTGTTCGATCTCGCCGGCCGGGAACTGCCAGGAGAGCGAGGCCTCCGCGACCCGGCGGCGGATCAGGAGCACCCGTCCGTCCCGGACGATGACGGCGGCGGCGACGGGTGGGCGTCCGGATCGGTCCGGGACCGTGAGCCGGGTGCCGGCCGGATAGGTCTCCACCCGGCCGGATGCCCGCGTGACGGTGACGGCGGCGGTGGAGGCCACGCTGTCGCCCGCGTTCAGCTCGACGGTCGGGGGTGCCTCGACCACGAAGGTGCCGTGTCCGTGGCGGACCTCGATGAGGCCCTCGTGACGCAGGACCGCGAGGGCGCGCCGGACGGTCTCCCGGGCCAGGCCGAACTCGTCGTGCAGGTCCTTCTCGGAGGGGAGGCGGCGGCCGGGAGGCAGGTTCCCGCACGCGATGCGATCGCGCAGGACGCCGGCGAGCTGCCGGTACGCGGCACCGCGGCGGTCCGGTGCGATCATGCGGACACGCTAGGTCTCCCCGTCCGGACGCCGAGAGGTGTATCCGTCTAGACCTCGGCGCGACGCGACCGCCGGTACGCCGCGGCTCCGTTTCCGGAGTCGCTGGTCGAGATCAAGCTGGTCGCGGCGGTGTGACCGCCGGGTGACGGACTACTGGGCGAGCGGGGGATGACGCGGCGCACGGGCGCGTGGAAAGGTGGGGCGCGATAGCCGAAACCCGATGGAGGGGGCGCTGCCTGCCGATGGCATGGCGAACCGAGCGGCTTCCGGCGACCGCACTCGCGGACGGGCCGGAACGGACGGAACGACCCGTGGAGACAGTGGACCGACCGGCCGTGACGGGCGGCGATCGCCCTGCCGAGCAGGCCCTCCTGCGGTACGCGATGCGTTCCGCCGTACTCCTGCGGGGGTTCGTGGGGCTGGCCGCGACCGTCGCCGGCGTGATGACCGCACCGGAGGCGAACGCGCTCGTGGTCGGCGCGCTCGCGGCGAACCTGGTCTGGTCCGTGGTGTTCGTGGCGATCGCCCGGGTGCGCGGCCTGACCTGGTGGCTGGCCGCCGGTGACGTCGCGTTCCTGTCCGGGCTGTGCCTGATCCAGCAGAGCGTGACCGTGCCGGCGGCGCTGCCCGGCGCGGCCAGCTGGATCGGCGGGCTGATCACGATGACGCTGCTGATCGCGGCCATGGGACTGCCGACGAGGTGGGCGATCCCGGCGTCGCTGGTGCTGGTCGTCGCGCACCTGGCCGGCATCCGGCCCGCGGACGACGGCGTGATCTCCGCGTTGATCCATGTCATCCAGATCATCGCGATGGCGGTGCTGATGCGGGTGCTGCGCCAGTCCGCCGGTTACGCGGATGTGGAGCTGGCCGCGGTGCTGCGCGACCAGCGCGCCGAGCTGATCGAGCGGGCGCGCCGGGCGGACGAGCGGGTGCAGCGCCGCGACCTGCACGACACCGTGCTGTCCACGCTGACCATGGTGGGGACGGCCGGTATCCCCGGGCCGTCGGCGCAGCTGCGGCAGCGCGCGGCCGCGGACATCCTGGTGCTGGACCGGCTCGCCGACCCGGACGCGCCGGCGCTGGACGTACCCGCGAATGGTCTTGATGATCGATTGCGGGAGATCGCGTTGCAGGCCGATCTCGACGTGGCGCTCGCGCTGACCCCGGTCGAGGTGCCGGCACCGGTCGTGGAGGCGATCGCGGGCGCGACCGCGGAGGCGGTCAGCAACGTGCGGCGGCACGCCGGCACCGGTCGCGTGCGGATCAATCTGACCAGCGAGAACGGGGCGGTCCAGGTGGAGATCAGGGACCGCGGTCGCGGCTTCGACCCACAGAGCACCCCCTTCCACCGGTACGGCGTGCGTGAGGCGATCATCGGGCGGATGCAGATGGTCGGCGGCCTGGCCGACGTGGACTCGATGCCGGGCGCCGGCACGACGGTCACGCTGCGGTGGTGGCCGTGATCGAGAGCACCGCGATGCTGGTCGCCCGCCGCTACCTGCGCGGGACCGCGATCGCCGCGCTGGCCATCCCGCTCTGCTGGCACCTGCTCTACGACGGCACGATGACGGTGCTCGGCTGGTCCGTCTACCGCTGGCCGTGGGTGGTGGCGGTGGCCTGGATCGGGTACCTGGTGATCGGCGCGGTCGGCGCGCTCGACATCTTCGGCCGGGCCCGCCCGCGTCTCTTCTGGCCGCTGACCGTCGCCGCGCTGCTGCTGGTCGCGGTCGTGCTGGCCGCCTGCCCACCCGAGGAGATCCTCAAGTCGTTCGACTGGGCGTGGGGCTCGATCGGCTGGATCGGCGTGATCATCTGCTGGCGGCGCCCGATCACCCACCTGGTCGCGTTCGTGGTGGCCAACACCGCGATCGTGGTGACCGGGCTGGCCATCGCCGACCAGCTCGACCGGGTCACGCTGGCCCGGCTCGGCATGGTGGTGATCGGCAGCGCGGCGCTGCAGCTCGGCTTCGCGTTCACGGCCGGCGGCGTCCGCGCGATCGCCGCGTCCGTCACGCGGAGCGCGGTCGCGCGTGCCGAGGTCGCGGACCGTCGCGCGGTCGCGGAGGCCGTGCACGCGGCCCGCGTCGCCCGCTACCAGGACATCCGCGAGGACATCCGCGAGTTGCTCATCGAGCTGGCCGACGGCGCCGACCCGCGCGACCCGCGGGTCCAGCAGCGCTGCCGGGCCGGCGCGGCCCGCCTCCGCCGCCTGCTCGCCGAGACCGACGACGTGCCCGATCCGCTGCTGCACGGCCTCCGCGCCGGCGCCGACGTCGCCGAACGCCGCGGTGTCGAGGTCTCGCTGGTCCGCGTCGGTCACGTCCCCGACCTGACCGTGGAGACCTGCCGCGCGCTCTCCGAGGCACCGATCGAGGCGCTCAGCAACGCCGCCACCTGGGCCCGCGTCACCGTGGTCGGCTCCGGCGACGAGGTCGTCGTGAGCGTCATCGGCGACATGCCCGACTCGCCGGTCGCCCCCCGCAAGGGCGTCGAGATCACCGCACACACCGAGGGCGAACGCCGCTGGATCGAGGCCCGCTGGCAGCTGCAACCGGCGGCCTGAGCGGTCACGTACTCAACCGGGCTGCGAAATCCGGCCGAAGCTGAGGATTCCGCTGGCGCCGCCGGCCAGTTCGCCGTCGGCCGGGCGCAGCGCCGCGTGCGCGTGCGCGTGCACGGCGGTGTCGCCCAGCTCGGCCGCGGCGTGTGCGAGCAGCCAGAGCCGAGCCTCCATCAGCAGGTCGCGGGGGGATTCCGGCACGTCGTGCAGCGCGGCGGCCGCGGCCTCCCGGTCGCCCCGGGCGATCAGGCGGAGCGGGCGGACCCAGGGCTCGTAGGGGCCGGCGTCGTCCACATCGGAGCCTGGGTCGAGGGACAGCAGGGCCAGCGGGAGCAGGCCGTCCTCGACGCCGGGCATGCCGCTGCCGGTCATCCGCGCGGCGGCGGCCCGATATGCGGCTTCCGCGGCGACAAGATCGTCGTGCAGCGCGTGGCGGAGGCCGGCGTACCAGCCGGTGAAGACGCCTACCACGGGCAGCTCGTAGCGGGCGGCCAGCCGGTCCGCGTCGGCGGCGTGCCGGTCGGCGGCGGGGAGGTCGCCGCGGGCGCACGAGGACTGGAGCAGGATGAGGTGGCCGAGCACCTCGAACGTGACCAGCCGGTGGCGTGCGGCCAGCGCGACCAGCTCCGCGCCGATCGCGGCCCGCTCGGCGGACAGTCCGGCCCGGCCGAAGCAGTGGATGAACCGGGCGTTCAGTGCGAAGGCCAGCAGATCAGGCTCGCCGGACGCACGGGCCAGCCGTTCCGCCTCGCGCGCCGCGGTCTCGCCGCGGGTGCCGGTGTCGCCGCGCAGTTCGAGCGCGATCGTGCTGAGCAGCCGGCTTCGCAGCCGGACCCCGCCTTCGGCGGACAATTCAAGAGATCCATCAGCGGTACGGCCGGCCGCCTGCATCCGCGTCGCAGACACTTGCCGGGTCGTGCCGTCGGGGCTGCCCGTACCGGGTCCGGCGCGCTCCGCGCGGTCCAGCGCCGCGAGCGTCCGTTCGGCCGCGGCCACGATCCGCGCGGACAGCTCCTCGTCGTCGTTGCGCGGCCACACCGCCGGTACGTTGAACGAGGTCACCGCGATCGCCGCGGCCACCGGGTCGCCGAGTGCCTCCGCCGCGTCGATCGCGTCCGCCCGATGCCGTCGCGCCTCCGCCAGCCGCCCGACCACCGCCAGCGCCCGCCCCAGCCCCATCACCGCCGACAGCCGCTCCCGCGCGTCTGCGGCCCGCGCGCCCGTGACCTGCGCATCCGTGGCCCGCGCGTCCGTGGCCCGGGTGTCGTCGGCGGCTCCCGCGTCGCCGGCGGCTCGGGCGTTTTCGGCGGCTCGCGTGGCGAGAGTGTGGGCGCCGGTGATCAGGTCGTGGGCGTCCAGGGCGCGCTGCCACATGCGGGCCGCCTCGTGCGGGTTGCCGCGGCGCTCCGCCTGCTCGGCCGCGGCCCGAGCGTGCCGGGCGGCATGCGGCGCGTGCCCGGCACCGGCCAGCGAGAAGTGGTGTGCCAGCGGGGCCGGGTCGTCCGGGCGCAGTCGTTCCAGCGCGGTGCCGGCCGCGGCATGCCAGCGGGATCGGCGCAGCGCGGACAGGTCGCCGTAGAGCGTGTCCCGGACCAGGATGTGGGTGAACCGCAGCCGCCCGGCCGACTCGGTCAGCAGGCCGGCCGCGACCGCCAGGTCGAGCGCGTCCAGCAGCGCGTCGTCGTCCAGATCGGACAGTGCGGCGAGCAGGTCCGGGTCGATGTCGCGGCCGAGCACGGCGGCGCGGCGCAGCAGCTCGCGCGCGGACTCGGGCAGCCGGGTGAGCCGGTGCCGGAGCACGTCGCGCACGCCGGCGGGCACGCCGTCCAGCGCGTCCACGCCCTCCGCGGCCAGCACCCGGGCCAGTTCCCGGGCGAAGAACGGATTCCCGCCGGTACGCCGATGCAGCCGCTCCACCACGTCCGGCGCGAGGTCGTGCCCGGTGACGGCGGCGGCCAGGTCGCCGATCGCGTCGGCGGGCAGCCCACCCAGGTAGACGCGGACCGGCTCGACGCGGGCGAGACGGGCCAGCGCGACGGCCAGGTCCGGCGTGATCTCCGTCGTCCGGTACGTGCCGACGATCAGCACCGGTCCGGCGGCCGCCTCCGGCCCGGCGAGCAGCCCGGCCAGCAGGTCGAGTGTGCCCTCATCCGCCCAGTGCAGGTCGTCCAGCACGATCAGCACCGGCGCACGCTCCGCCGCGCCCTCGATCAGCCCCGCCATGACCCGCCGCAGCCGAAACCGCGCCGCCGCGGGATCCTCCGACCCGCTGCCGCTGCCGCTGCCGCTGCTGCCGGCGGCGCTGCTGACGTCGCCATTGGCTGTTTCGTGGCCGTCGGGTCCGCCACGGGCCGCCTCGCCGCCGCCGGACAGGGTGTCGCTGATCTGGAGCCAGGGCCAGGCGACGGGCGCGCCCTCGTATTCGGGGCACCGGCCCCAGACGGTGGTCCAGCCGGCCGCGGAGAGGTCCGTGACCAGCGATTCGGCGAGCGCGGTCTTGCCGGCACCGGCGTCACCGGAGATGAGCGCCAGCGCCGGCCGCTGCCGCAGGGTCGCGGTGCGGGCCACGGCTGCCAGCTGTGCCCTCTCCTCGGCGCGGCCGACGAACTCCGGGGCACGGCCGGCCGGTTCAGCGGTCCGGCCGGCGAACTCCGCGATGCGGCCGGTGGGGCGGTCCGGGGAGAGCGGCTGGTTGCCGAAGCGCGCGGAGCGCGGCGTCACCGGGACGGCGAGGTCTGACGGCGCTCTCCGGGAAGTGTCTGTGGGGACGATGCGCGCGGTCGGCCGTACCCTCGAAAGGTTTGGATCCTGGGTCAGGATGGCGGACTCGAGCGCGCGCAGGCGCGGGCCGGGATCGACGCCGAGCTGGTCGGCGAGCGTCTCGCGGGCGGTGCGGAGCGCGGCGAGCGCGTCGCCCTGGCGGCCGGTGCGGTAGAGCGCGGTCGCCAGCAGGTGCCAGGCCTCCTCGCGGAGCGGGGCGGCGGCGGTGTGGGCGAGCAGCGAGGGCACGGCGTCGGCGGGGCGGGAGAGGTCGAGCAGCGCGGTCGCGCGGCGCTCCACGGCCAGCGCGCGCAGCTCGTCCAGGTGGTCGATCTCCGCGCGCGCCCAGCCCTCGGCCGCGAACTCGCCGTAGGCGGGTCCGCGCCACAGCGCCAGCGCGTCGTCCAGGCGGGTCAGCGCGGCGTCGGGCGGAAGGCCGGCCGCGTGCACCGCGTCGGCGAACCGGCTCGCGTCGATCGAGGTGGCGTGCAGTGCATAGCCGGGTGGCGCGGTGACCAGCAGTTCCGGCGGGCGGCGGGGTGGCCGGTCCGGTTCGAGCGCGCGGCGCAGGTCCGCGACGAACGTGCGGATCGAGGCGACCGCGCGGTCCGGCGGATCGTCCGGCCAGAGGTCGTCGACGAGCGTGTCCACGGGCACGACGCGGCCGTGCGCGACCAGCAGCCGGGCCAGGACCGCGCGCTGCCGGTTGCCGCGCAGCACGACCGGACCGCCGTCGCCGAACTCGGCCGTGAGCGGGCCGAGCACGCCGAACGTCACCGTCACACGCTCAATCTAGAGCCTGTGTCGACGTGAGGGCCTCGCCGCAGCCCGTCTCCCACGTCGACACAGGCTCGTGGCACTTGTCCGGTGCTGATCCGTTGCTCATCCGCCGCGCGCATCGTTCGGGTCAGGCAACCGGATGGGAGTGGCACCACATGAAGATCAACGGCTTCGAGTACCAGCGGGTGACCGTGGCGGACGGGGTGGCGCTCAACGTCGCGGTCGGCGGGTCGGGCAGCCCGATCGTGCTCCTGCACGGCTTCCCGCAGACGCACCTGATGTGGCGGCACGTGGCCGCGGACCTGGCCGCCGACCACACCGTGATCGTGCCGGACCTGCGTGGGTACGGTGACAGCGACAAGCCGGCCGAGACCGGGCCGGACGTCTACGCGAAGCGGACCATGGCGGTGGACGTGGTGGCGCTGGCCGGTGCGTTCGGGCACGCACGCTTCGCGCTGGCCGGCCACGACCGGGGCGCGCTGGTGGCGATCCGGGCCGGCCTCGACCACCCGCGGGCGATCACGCACCTGGCCTCGCTGGACGTGCTGCCCACGCTGGACTCGTGGGAGGTACTGCGCGGCGCGCCGGCCGCGGTCGGCTTCCATCTGTTCCTGATGGCGCAGCCGCCGGGCCTGCCGGAGAAGATGATCTCGGCGACCGCGGACGACTTCTTCGGCTACTTCCTGGACCTGTGGAACAACGACCCGGACGCGATCCCGGCGCCGGTCCGCGCGGAGTACCTGCGTGCGTCGCGGGAGGCGGTGCCGTCGATCGTGGCGGACTACCGGGCGTCGGCCGGTATCGACATCGCGCACGACCGGGCGGACCTGGACGCGGGCAACCGGCTGACGATGCCGGTGACCGTGCTGCAGCAGGACTGGGGCGCGGCGCTGGGCTTCGACGCAGTCACGCTGTGGGAGCGCTGGGCGGTGGATCTCGCGCACCGGACGGTCTCGTGCGGGCACTTCATGGCGGAGGAGGCGCCGGCCGTGGTGGTCAAGGAGCTGCGTGAGCTGCTGAGCAGGTGAGACAAGCGTGGCCGCGCTCCGAGGGGAGCACGGCCACGTCAGCCCTGTCGAACCGATCAGGACGTCTTTCCGGCCGCCGCCCGGACCTTGGGCGTGGTCTCTCCCGCTGCGCCTGGAGCGGTCTCCGCCGAGGCCGAGGTGGTCGCTTCGCCGGCCGAGGTGGCGGCGTCGGCCGTGGCCGCGTCGGCCGTGTCGTCGTCGCCGCGGTAGCGCCAGACGGAGTCCGGCTGAGCCGTCTTCTCCGGTGCGGCCGGCTTCTCGGCGGCGACGGCCTCCGCGGGTGCGGACGCCGGCTTCCGGCGCGAGACGAACCACATGATCGCGCCGCCGCCGCACAGTCCGGCGAGCAGGCCGACGATCCCGACCCAGAGCCCGGCGTTCGAGTCCGTGTCCGTGACGGACGCGACGTTCTGCGTCTCGGTCGCGGCGCCGCCGTGGTGCCCGCCGTTCGAGTCGCTGATCGTGTCCGGGATGAGCCGCAGCACGGCTGCGGCGTTCGGCGCGTCCGCACCGGCCGCGGGCACCACGTCGTTGACCACGGTGGTGCCGTCGTCGTACTTCTCGGTGATCGTGAAGACCACCTGCTCGGCGACGGGCAGCGGACCCAGCGTGACCAGCAGCTCCGCGGACTGGCCCGGCTTAGTGCCCTTGCCGGGCATGGCGAACCAGGTGATGTCCGACACGGCCTCGGTGACCTTGCTGCTGTGCACGCCCTGCAGCGGGGTGTCCAGCTTCTTCCAGTTGATCCGGGGTGCCCAGTCGTCGATCGACAGCGGGTACGTCTCCGCGATCGGCATCGAGTCGGGCATGGTCAGCACGACCTCGTCGAGCGTGGCCTTCGGGCTGCCGTTCGTCACCGTGAAGGTCAGCCGGGGAGCGCCGCCCTGGACGCTCACGTCCGGGTCGACCGTCACGTCCGCGGACGCGGGCGTGGGGAGTGCGAGCGCTCCCGCCGCGAGGGCGAGGGCCGCACCTGCCAGGGACTTGCCGAGCCAGCACCTCATGACGGGTAGTTCGGATGGCGACCCCGGTTTGGTTCAATCCCGCTCGAAGATTGAGGTTTGCCTATTGATTTGTGAGAATGGCGGTGGCGACGCGGGGGCTGACGCGTCCCGAGCCGGAGCTGCGCTTCCCACCACCTGTGCACCACCGTGAGAAGGAAGCCACATCGTGAATCTTCGACGCAGGGCGGTCGCCTACCTCGCCGCCTCCATGCTGGCCGTCGGGCTCGTCACCGTGATCAGTCCGCCGTCCGCGGCGCAGGCGCACGGGGCGATGATGAAGCCGGGGTCCCGCACCTACCTGTGCTGGCAGGACGGGCTCGACTCGACCGGCCAGATCATCCCGCAGAACTCCGCCTGCCGTGCCGCGACCAACATCAGTGGTACGAACGTGCTCTACAACTGGTTCTCCGTGCTGCGCTCCGACGGCGCCGGCCGGATGGAGGGGTTCATTCCGGACGGCCAGCTCTGCTCCGGCGGCAACACGAACTTCACCGGGTTCAACGTGCCCGGCGACTGGCCGCTCACCCACCTGACCTCGGGCGCGGCCTTGAGCTGGAAGTACAGCAACTGGGCGCACCACCCGGGCACGTTCAGCATGTACATCACTAACGACGGCTGGGACCCGAATCAGCCGCTCGCCTGGGACGACCTGGCGGACACGCCGTTCCTGCAGGTGACGAACCCGCCGCAGAACGGGCCGGTCGGCTCGAACGACGGACACTACTACTGGTCGGGCAACCTGCCGTCCGGTAAGAGCGGGCGCCACATCATCTACTCGGTGTGGTCGCGCTCGGACAGCCAGGAGACGTTCTACGGCTGCTCCGACGTGGTCTTCGACGGCGGCAACGGCGAGGTCACCGGCCTGAAGGGCGGCGGCACCGGCACGCCGACCCCGACGCCGACCGCGACCAGCTCGCCCACCCCGCGCCCGACCACTCCCGGCCCGACCACTCCCGCCCCGACCACGCCGCCGCCGACCACCGGTCACCCGGGCAACGGCTGCATGGCGATCTACAGCGTGGTCAGCGCGTGGAACGGCGGAATGCAGGGCCAGGTGGAGGTCATGAACCACAACACGGCCACGTCGGGCGGCTGGACCGCCACGTTGACGCTGCCCGGTACGTACACGATCAGCAGTCTGTGGAACGGCACCATGAGCGGCAGCGGCAGCTCCGTCACGGTCCGCAACGTGAACTGGAACGGCGCGATAGCGCCGGAGGGCAGCACCACGTTCGGCTTCGTCGCCAACGGCACCGGACTGCCACAGGTCAGCTGCACCCTGAGCTGATCTCGTCGACGGGGCTCGCGATGCCGCGGGCCCCGTCCCGCGGATCGGGTGGCGGGAGCCGGACAGTCGTCGCAGGATGGACGAATGCGACTGGTAACCCGAGCACTGAGCCTGGCCATGGTCCCGGCGCTTGCCCTGGGGCTCGTGGCCTGCGGGGATGACGACTCGGCGGCGCCGGGCGGCGGTTCGGCGGCGGCGCCGAGCAGCGCGGCACCGCTGGCGGTCACGCCGGCGGACAGCGAGACGAACGTGCCGGTCTCCGCGGAGATCGGCCTCAAGGACGGTGGCGCGCTGACCCAGGTCACGCTCACCGACGGCGCGGGCGCGACGGTCGAGGGCGAGCTGCGCGCGGACCTCAGCACCTGGGTGCCGGCCGACCCACTCAGCTACGACACCACGTACACCGTGCACGCGACCGCCGGGGACCGCGCCTCCACCAGCACGTTCACCACGATGTCCCGGCCGGGGAACCGGATGGACGCGCAGATCTTCATGGCCGAGGGCAAGACCTACGGGCAGGCCATGCCGATCGTGGTCGAGTTCGGGCAGGGCGGCGTGAAGGAGGCGGACCGGGCCGCGGTCGAGCGGCGTCTGTTCGTGCGGAGCGACCCGCCGCAGGAGGGCGTCTGGCACTGGGACAGCGACATCCAGGTCGAGTACCGGCCGGAGAGGTACTGGCAGCCGGGCACGAAGCTGACCATCCGGCTCGGGCTCGGCGGACTGCCGGTCGGCGACGGCCGGTACGGCAAGGTCGACGTCGACCTGACCGCGTCGATCGACACCAAGCGGCGCGAGATCCAGGTGGACAACGCGACCAAGAGGATGACCGCGGTCGAGGACGGCAAGACGCTGCAGACCTATCCGGTGAGCCTGGGCAAGACGTCCGCACCGTCCTTCTCCGGCACCATGGTGATCATCGAGCGCCTGGAGAAGACCACATTCGACTCATCGACGTACGGCGTGCCGGCCTCGTCCGCGGACGGCTACCGCACGGACGTGCAGTTTGCGGAGCGGCTCACCTGGAGCGGGCAGTTCATCCACGCGGCGCCGTGGTCGGACGCGGACCAGGGCCGGCGGAACGTCTCGCACGGCTGCGTGAACGTCTCCGACAGCGGTGGCAAATGGATCTTCGAGTGGACCCGGGTCGGCGATCCCGTGGTGATCAAGGGAACCGAGAAGACGCTGCCGGCCGGCGACGGCTGGACCGCGTGGAACATGTCCTGGCAGGACTTCAAGGCCGGTAGCGCGCTCTGAGCGGTAGAGGGCCGGGTGCACCGGCCCTCTACCGGATGATCAGCGTGCCCGGTTGACCGCGCTGGTCACGGCCTTGATCGAGGCGGTGACGATGTTCGCGTCCAGCCCGACGCCCCAGTACACGACCTCGTTGATCTCGCACTCCACGTACGCGGCGGCCTGGGCGTTCTCGCCGGCGGCCAGCGCGTGCTCCGCGTAGTCCAGCACCCGGACCCGGATGCCCAGTGCCTGCAGCGCCTGCACGTACGCGTCGATCGGGCCGTTCCCGACAGCGGCCAGCGGCCGGCGGTTGCCCTGGTAGTGCACCTCGGCCTCGATCTCGACCTTGCCGTCCACGCTCGCGGTGGAGTAGCGCTCCAGCGCCAGGCGCGGCGTCACCTGGTGCTCGACCAGGTAGGACCGCGCGAAGATCTCGAACATCCGCTGCGTGCCGACCTCGCCACCCTCGCCGTCCGTGACCGACTGCACCACGCCGGAGAACTCGATCTGCAGCCGCCGCGGCAGGTCGAACTTGTGCTCCTCCTTCATGATGTACGCCACGCCGCCCTTGCCGGACTGCGAGTTGACCCGGATGACCGCCTCGTACGAGCGGCCCACGTCCTTCGGGTCGATCGGCAGGTAGGGCACGGCCCACTCGAATTCGTCGATGTCGGTGCCCGCCGAGGACGCGTCCTCGGCCAGCGCGTCGAAGCCCTTCTTGATCGCGTCCTGGTGCGAGCCGGAGAACGCGGTGTAGACCAGATCGCCCGCGTACGGGTGGCGCTCGTGCACCGGCAGCTGGTTGCAGTATTCGACGGTCCGCTTGATCTCGTCGATCTGGGAGAAGTCGATCTGCGGGTCGATGCCCTGGGAGAACAGGTTCAGCCCCAGCGTGACCAGGTCGACGTTGCCGGTCCGCTCGCCGTTGCCGAACAGGCAGCCCTCGATCCGGTCCGCGCCGGCCAGCAGGCCCAGCTCGGCGGCCGCGACCGCGGTGCCCCGGTCGTTGTGCGGGTGCAGCGACAGCACGAGCGAGTCACGGCGCGGCAGGTGCCGGTGCATCCACTCGATCGAGTCGGCGTAGACGTTCGGCGTGGCCATCTCGACCGTGGCCGGCAGGTTGATGATCAGCTTCCGGTCCGGCGTCGGGTCGATCACGTCGATCACCGCGGAGCAGATCTCCAGCGCGTAGTCCAGTTCGGTGCCGGTGTAGGACTCCGGCGAGTACTCGTAGTAGATCTCGGTGTCCGGCGTGTGGATCTCCGCGTACTTCTGGCAGAGCCGCGCGCCGCTGGTCGCGATGTCGGTGATGCCGTCCCTGTCCAGGCCGAACACCACGCGCCGTTGCAGCGTGGACGTCGAGTTGTAGAAGTGCACGATCGCCCGCTTCGCGCCGCGCAGCGACTGATACGTCCGGTCGATCAGGTGCTCCCGGCACTGGGTCAGCACCTGGATGGTCACGTCGTCCGGGATCAGGTCCTGCTCGATCAGCTGCCGGACGAAGTCGAAGTCGGTCTGCGACGCGGCCGGGAAGCCGACCTCGATCTCCTTGTAGCCCATCTGGACCAGCAGCTGGAACATCCGGCGCTTGCGCTCCGGCGACATCGGGTCGATCAGCGCCTGGTTGCCGTCCCGCAGGTCGACCGCGGACCAGCGCGGCGCGGTCTCGACGCGGCGGGCCGGCCACTGCCGGTCCGGCAGGTCGATCGCGAACTGTTCGTGAAACGGCCGGTACCGCGTGAACGGCATGCTGCTGGGCTGCTGGGTGGCGATGGGGTCACTGTGCGTACTCATGGTGGTCTCAAGCTCCCGTGGAAGAGGTCTGGGCGGACGGCATCTCCGGCAGAGACCGGAGGCCGGGGCCGACGGGCGGGCGCTTGCGAGCTGTGGTCGTGGCGCGCGCTAGATCACCGCGACGAGGTGCCGGCCTGGAATGGGGCCTCGTCGCGGCGGCGAAGGAGGAGACCCTGCTGCCACATGACGAAGTCCACCCTACGTGATCCACTCCGCACTGGCGAATGCGTGCCCACCTGTCAAGACCGACTGCCGGCGTGCCCGTTATCCGTCCACCGGCGTACCCGCTGATGGGGTCGAGGTCTGGGGTGGGGGTGTCGCCATGCCGAGCGCCGGGCCCGTCGTCACCGGCCCGGGCAGCGTGATCGTGCCCGGCCCGGTCACCGGCGCCTGGGTCAGCGCCAGCGTCCCGAAGCTGAGCTTCGCGCCGGTCAGCACGCCGACATCGTTGTAGCAGTAGATGCCGGTGTCGAGCGGCGCGTCCAGCGAGGCGTAGGTCGACTCGACCGCGTAGCACTGGCCGGCGACGCCGTCGGCGACCGGCTTCGCCAGCGAGACGGACAGCGGCGCCTCCCGGTCGGTCAGCACCGCGCGCCAGTCCGTGAACGCGTGCTGCACGCGCGGGTCGATGTGCTTCGGCAGCGCGCCGTCCGGGTCGGTGATCCGGATGCAGACCGGCGATACCGGCCGGGTCTCCGACGGCAGCGCGCACTGGAACAGGCCGTCGCCGTTGACCGCCACCGACACGTCCGCCAGGCCGCCCATCGCACCGCCCGCGATGTCCACCCGCCAGCTGCGGTCCGTCGCGAACGTGACGATCACCGCGCGCGGCGCGCCGCCGCCCCCGGTGAGCGTGTACGTGGCGACGACCGAGTTGTCCTCCGCGGCCGCGGCGCGCGCGGCCAGCGCGGATCGGGGGCTCGCCGGCGGCCCGGTGGTCACCGCCGGTGAGGCCACGGCCGCCGGTTCGGGTGCACCGCCGCCGCACCCGGCCGCGGTGGCGACGACGAACAGCGCTAGCAGAACCGGAATCGGTCGGGTCGTCTCCACGGGCCCATTCTCGGTCGCCCACGAGTGGTTGATCGTGAACATTCGTGCACGACACGCCGGGCGGTTGGTGCCAGTTTTCTCGCCGGTTTTCGGCTTTCCGTACGCCTTGTCGCAGGTCGCGACCGGGATTCCGGCCGGATCGTGGGATCGAGTGCGGCCGGTGCGAGAACTCGTCGGTACCCTGGTGAGGCTTACTCGCCGCCGCGGGTCGTTCACCCGGCGTCGGCGCGTGTTCTCGTCGGTCTCGTTTTGTCGGTCTCGTCTGGAGGGTGCGACACCCGTGGCGCTCGTGGTGCAGAAGTACGGCGGTTCCTCGGTCGCGAACGCGGAGCGGATCAAACGGGTCGCCGAGCGCATCGTGGCCGCGCGGAAAGCCGGCAACGACGTGGTCGCGGTCGTGTCCGCGATGGGCGACACGACGGACGAACTGCTCGACCTGGCACACCAGGTCAGCCCGCTGCCGCCCGGCCGTGAGCTGGACATGCTGCTCACCGCAGGCGAGCGCATCTCGATGGCGCTGCTGGCGATGGCGATCCACAACCTCGGCTTCGAGGCCCGCTCCTACACCGGCTCGCAGGCCGGCGTGATGACCACGTCCGTGCACGGGCGGGCGCGGATCATAGACGTCACCCCCGGCCGCCTGCAGTCCGCGCTGGACGAGGGCGCGATCGCGATCGTGGCCGGCTTCCAGGGCGTCTCGCAGGACACCAAGGACGTCACCACGCTGGGCCGCGGCGGGTCGGACACCACCGCGGTCGCGCTCGCGGCCGCGCTCGGCGCGGACGTCTGCGAGATCTACACGGACGTGGACGGCGTGTTCACCGCCGACCCGCGGATCGTCTCCGACGCGCGGCACATCAAGACCATCACGTACGAGGAGATGCTGGAGCTCGCCGCCTGTGGCGCGAAGGTGCTCCACCTGCGTAGCGTCGAGTACGCGCGCCGGGCGAACCTCCCCATCCACGTGCGCTCGTCGTATTCGAACAACACCGGCACCATGGTCACCGGATCGATGGAGGACCCTTCTGTGGAGCACGCACTGATCACCGGTGTCGCCCACGACCGCAGCGAAGCGAAGATCACGATCGTCGCCGTGCCGGACGAGCCCGGCGCCGCCGCGAAGATCTTCGAGACCGTGGCCGAGGCCGAGATCAACATCGACATGATCGTGCAGAACGTCTCCACCGAGGGGACCGGCCGCACCGACATCTCGTTCACGCTCCCCAAGGCCGACGGCCCGACCGCGATGGCCGCGCTCAACAAGGTGCAGGAGCAGGTCATGTTCAAGGGCCTGCTCTACGACGACCACGTCGGCAAGGTCTCGCTGATCGGCGCCGGCATGCGCTCACACCCGGGCATCGCCGCGAAGTTCTTCTCCTCACTCGGCGAGGCCGGCGTGAACATCGAGATGATCTCCACTTCGGAGATCCGGGTCTCGGTCGTCTGCCGCGACACCGACCTGGACGCCGCCGTGCGCTCCATCCACGACGCGTTCGACCTCGGTGGCAACGAGGAGGCCGTCGTCTACGCCGGCACAGGAAGGTAAGGACGTCATGGGGCGGCCCACCCTCGCCGTCGTCGGTGCCACCGGCGCCGTCGGCACCGTCATGTGCGAGCTGCTGTCGTCCCGCAAGGACGTGTGGGGCGAGATCCGCCTGATCGCCTCCGCCCGCTCGCGCGGCCGGCTCGTCTCCGTCCGCGGCGAGGAGCTGGAGGTCCAGGCGCTCACCCCCGAGATCTTCGACGGCGTCGACGTCGCCATGTTCGACGTCCCCTCCGACGTGGCCGTCGAGTGGGCACCGGTCGCGGCCGCCCGCGGCGCCGTCGTCGTCGACAACTCCGGCGCGTTCCGGATGGACCGCGACGTGCCGCTGGTCGTCCCGGAGATCAACCCCGAGCAGGCCCGCAACCGCCCGCGCAACATCATCGCGAACGCGAACTGCACCACGCTCACCCTGGTGGTCATGCTCGCACCGCTGCACCGGGAGTACGGTCTGCGCGAGCTGGTGCTGGCCACCTACCAGGCCGTCTCCGGCGCCGGCCAGGCCGGCGTCGACATCCTCCACGACCAGATCTCCAAGGTCGCCGGCGACCGCGCGCTCGGCACCCGCTCCGGCAACGTCCGCCAGTCCGTCGGCGACGACCTCGGCCCGTTCCCCGCGCCGATGGCGCTCAACGTGGTGCCGTGGGCCGGATCGCTGCTGGACCTGGGCTGGTCGTCCGAGGAGCTGAAGGTCCGCGGCGAGACCCGCAAGATCCTTGGCCTGCCCGACCTGAAGGTCTCCGCCACCTGCGTCCGCGTCCCGGTCGTCACCGGTCACTCCATCGCCGTCCACGCGGTCTTCGCCTCGGAGCTGGACGCCGAGGGCGCCCGCCAGGTCCTCCGCAACGCCCCCAGCGTCATCCTCGTCGACGACCCCGCCTCCGGCGAGTTCCCCATGCCCATCGACGCCGTCGGCACCGACCCCGCCTGGGTCGGCCGCATCCGCCGCTCCATGGACGACCCACGCGCCCTCGACCTCTTCGTCACCGGCGACAACCTCCGCAAGGGCGCCGCCCTCAACACCGTCCAGGTCGCCGAACTGCTGGCCAAGGAGTTCAATCCCGGCCCTTCCTCGTCCCGCTGACACACGAAAGATGGACTTTTCCGAGAATCGTCCGTCGACGCGGCGGTATAGTTGCCCGGCTGATTTCGCAATCGTCAGGGGCGATCACATGGATAACGGACGCGGTCGGGTCGGATGGCGGAAGAGCTCGTACAGCTCCACCCTCAACTGCGTCGAGTTTCTGGGTCCGCTGTCGGGTGATGTCACGGTTCGGGACTCGAAGAGTCGTTCCGGTGCGCGCCTACAGTTCTCGCGTCCCGCTTGGGCCGCCTTCATCGCATCGCTCAGCGATGGACGGACCGGATTTGATCAAGCTCCTTCGGCTAGTTGATTGATAGCTCGATCGATGATGTCACCGCCCTCCTCCGGAGGGGCGCAGCAGTCCTCCAGCGCCCAGAAGCGCTCGACGTAGGACGCGGCGAGAGCGGCTCGGCCATCGATTGTCTCCACCCCTGCCTGGTGTTCCACGAAGACGAGCTCATTGTTGTTGGGGGAGGGGAACTCCAGGACGACGAAGCTGCCCCACAGCCCCAGATGCGCGCCGTAACCGAAGGGGATCACCCGCAGGTCCACGTTGGGTCGAGTGCTCATCGTGCGGAGATGTCCGAGCTGACGCAGCATTCCGTCTCGTCCCCCGATGCGGTGATGCAGAACGGCTTCATCGATTATGAATACTGCTCGGAATCCGTCCGGGCGGCTCAATAGTTTCTGCCGCTCCATCCGAAGCTCGACCTTCTGCTCGAGTCCTGTATCGGAGTCGATGGGCGTGCGAGCCTTGAAAACGTTCTCTGCATACTCCCTGGTCTGCAGGAATCCGGGGACTAACGAAGGCTCGAAGGACCGAAAGACCGACGCGGCGCTCTCGTACTGAAGGTAGTAGAGGTAGTCGGAGGGAAGTACGCCCCGAAACTGGTCGTACAGGTCCCGACGGGCATGGCCGGCGAGAGCGATGAGTTCATCGACCCAGGAGGCGTCGGTGACGTCGTAGTGATGAAGCAGCACGCAGAGGTCCATGACGGAGATGTCGACCATTCCGCGTTCGATCCGCAGGAGCTTCGACAGGGGCTGCCAGCCGAGCGCTGCGGCCACCTCACGTGCCGACAGCCCGCGCTCCTCGCGGAGATCCCGGAGGGCGACTCGCAGGCGCCGGCGGTGAACAGCTGGGCTTTCTCCCGGCACATCCGTACCCCGCATGGTTCTCCCCGTCCCGGACGCCTTCCGCCACTCACTCCTATTGATGCCCATCGTAATGAGGTGCTTCCGGTGAGTATCGTGAATGGATCTCGAGTCGCGGACTGTCGTACCTGTGTCGCAAGCTGTAGGGGTGACACGGACGTTCAAGGTTGTGATGGCTGCGGCTGCCGCTGCGGCGACGATGGCGATGGCGGGCTGCCAGGTGGAGGGCGGGGGCGAGGGACCCGGGACCGGGGCCACGGCCGATCCGGGGACGGGGGCCGCGGACGCGGCTGCCCGGCTCGAGGAGCTGGCGGTGGCGAAGGCCGGGTCGATGAGTGGCTACAGCCGGGAGAAGTTTCCGCACTGGCGGGACACCGGCGAGAACTGCGACATGCGGGACACGATTCTGCAGCGCGACGGCGAGGACATCAAGCTGAGCGGCTGCAACGTGACCGACGGCCGGTGGTACAGCGTCTATGACGGGCAGACGTACGACGACCCGGGCAAGGTGGACATCGACCACATGGTGCCGCTGGCGAACGCGTGGCGGTCGGGCGCGAGCAAGTGGTCGAACGAACAGCGTGGTGACTTCGCCAACGATGAGGAGCGGCCGCAGCTGATCGCGGTTTCGGCGTCGCAGAACCGGGCAAAGGGTGACCAGGATCCGTCGACCTGGAAGCCGTCCGTGCGTGACTACTGGTGTCAGTACGCGCAGGACTGGATCACGGTGAAGCACCACTGGAAGCTGTCGATCACGAGCGCGGAGAAGGAGGCGCTCGGCGACATGCTGGCGACCTGCTGAGGGGGCGAAGGGCGTGGCTGACGCGGACATCGTGGCGGGGCCGGGCGGCGTGATGACCGATGAGGTCGGGGTCGTGACGGGGGAGCTGACGTTGCGCAGCGAACTCGTCGACGGCCACGCGGTGCTGCGGGTGCAGTACAAGGACGCCGAGGAGTGGTATGCGGTGACCGGTGGCAAGGCCGCGCTCAAGGACCCGGCCGACCTCGACGCGGTGCACGCGATCGCGGTCGGCCTCCTCAACCGGCCCGAGGGCTAGGAACCGGCGGCGGCCGACCCGGACGACGCCCACATGTCGGCGAGGGCTGGGCCGCACTGTGGCTGGCCCTCGAAGACGGCCGTGAAATCGGCGATCGCGATCCGCGAGGTGTGGTCCGGCGACGGGATCGTGACCGGTGCGCCGAGGTCGTTCAGCAGCAGCTCGATGCTGTCCTGACCGGCCTCGACCGCGAGGTACGGCGACGCGCCCGGCGGCACCATCGCCCACATCCGCCGCACCCGTCCCTCCGGGTCCAGCTCGACCTCGCCGGTGACCTCGGTGGCGGTCAGGCCGACCCGGCCGGCGTCGAGTGCGGCCTTCAGCGCGGGCCGGTCCTCATCCGGGGCCAGCTCCAGTGCCTTGCGCAGGTCGAGCCGGACCGCCAGCACGTCGGGCGAGGAGCCGGGCGAGGCCGATGTCACCCCGCGCAGCCAGCTGATCATGCCGATCGGCGTGGCGGCCAGGCCCTCGACGCCCATCCGGGCCGCTTCCCAGGAGCCGGTCGGCTCGGTGCCGGCCGGCTCCTGCAGGGCGTAGAACGCGCCGTCCATGACGATCGACCGGTTCTCCACGGTCCATTCGGCGCCGATCCGGCTCGGATCGTCGAGCGCGGAGTCCAGCGCCGGTTCGGCCAGTGACGGGATCTGGAATCGTGATCGCATCGCCAGCCGCCCGCGGGCGAAGTCGGCGGCGCCCTCGCACGAACCGAGGTCGCCGCGGCCGGCGGGCATCCGCCAGCAGAACATGGTCGTGCCGGCGGCATGGGTGGCGTCGACCGCCGCCCGTACCCGCGCGTTCAGGTCTTCCGTCACACCCGCCCCCTCGTGGTCGTGATCTAGTCCCTGCCCAGAATGAGCCAGGTCACACGCGAGGGGGCGGTTTTCTCACTCCTTGTCGACGGTTCCGACGGTCTCGACGGTGGCCACCGCGGCGGCAGCGGCCGCGGCTGCGGACCGGCCGCTGCCGGAGGCGTGCTGCTCCTCGTCGCTGACCGGGAAGTGGCAGGCGACCTGGTGGCCGTCGGCGAGCACGGCCAGCGGCGGCTCCTCGGTCGCGCACACGTCCTGGGCCTTCCAGCAGCGGGTACGGAACCGGCAGCCGGACGGCGGGTCGATCGGGCTCGGCACGTCGCCGGTGAGCAGCACGCGCTCGCGCTGGGCCTTGTCCCGCCGGGACGGGTCCGGCACCGGCACGGCCGACATCAGCGCGACCGTGTACGGGTGCCGCGGGTGCGCGTACAACGCGTCGCGCGGCGCCACCTCGACCACCTTGCCGAGGTACATGACCGCGACCCGGTCGGAGATGTGCCGCACCACGGACAGGTCGTGCGCGATGAACAGGTAGGTCAGGTCCAGCTCGCGCTGGAGGTCGTCGAGGAGGTTGACGACCTGGGCCTGGATGGAGACGTCCAGCGCGGAGACCGGCTCGTCCGCGACGATCATCTTCGGCTTGAGCGCCAGCGCGCGGGCGATGCCGATGCGCTGCCGCTGACCGCCGGAGAACTCGTGCGGGTAGCGGTTGTAGTGCTCGGGGTTGAGCCCGACCATCTCCAGCAGCTCCTGGACCGCCTTCTTCTCACCCTGCGGCGTCGGGATCTTCTGGATCTGCAGCGGTGCCGCGACGATCGTGCCGACCGTGTGCCGCGGGTTCAGCGACGAGTACGGGTCCTGGAAGATCATCTGGATGTCCTGGCGCAGGCCGCGGAGGCCACCGCCCTTGATGTGTGTGATGTCCCGCCCGTCGAACGTGACCTTGCCGGCGGTCGGCTCCAGGATCCTGGTGATCAGGCGCCCGGCCGTGGACTTGCCGCAGCCGGACTCGCCGACCAGGCCGAGCGTCTCGCCCTTGTGCACGGTCAGGTCGATGCCGTCCACCGCGCGGACCGCCGCGACCTGACGGCGCAGCAGACCGGCCGTGATCGGAAAGTGCTTCTGCAGGCCGGAGACCTCAAGAAGGGGAGTACTCACAGGTTCGGGCTCACTTCCTGGGTGAAGATCTCGCGGCGCAGCTCGGCCGGCATGTGGCAGGCGACCGCGTGCGTCGAGCCGGTCAACTCGGGGCGCTCGGTGAACGAACGGTCGCCGTTGCGGCCCGCGTACGGGCAGCGCGGGTGGAAGGAGCAGCCGGACGGCAGGTTGATCAGCGACGGCGGCGTACCCTTGATGGGGTTGAGCCTGTCCCTGACCTCGCGGTCCAGCCGGGGCATGGAGCCGAGCAGACCCCAGGTGTACGGGTGCTCCGGGCTGCGGAAGACGGTCTCGGCCGGTCCGCGCTCGACCGCCTTCCCGCCGTACATGACCAGGATGTCGTCGGCCAGCTCCGCCACCACGCCCAGGTCGTGCGTGATCATGATGACCGCGGAGCCGAACTCCTCCTGCAGGTCCCGGATCAGGTCGAGGATCTGCGCCTGCACGGTCACGTCGAGCGCGGTGGTCGGCTCGTCCGCGATCAGCAGCTCCGGGTTGTTGACCAGCGACATCGCGATCATCGCGCGCTGCCGCATGCCGCCGGAGAACTGGTGCGGGTAGTCGTCGACGCGGCGGGCGGGCTGCGGGATGCCGACCCGGGCCAGCATGTCGATCGCACGCTGCTTGGCGGCCTTCTTGCTGCCGCCGTGGTGGATCCGGTACGCCTCCACGATCTGCTGGCCGATCGTGTAGTACGGGTGCATCGCGGACAGCGGGTCCTGGAAGATCATCGACATCTTCCGGCCGCGCAGCCGGCGTACCCGCTCGTCGTCGGCCTTGATCAGCTCTTCGCCGTCGAGCCAGATCTCGCCGCCGACCGTGGCGTTGCTGCGCGTGCGGTGCAGGCCGAGGATCGCCAGGCTGGTCACGCTCTTGCCGGAACCGGACTCGCCGACGATGCCGAGCGTCCGGCCGCGCTCCAGCGCGAACGAGACGCCGTCCACGGACTTGACGATGCCGTCGTCCGTCGCGAACTGCACGCGCAGGTCGCGCACCTCGAGGAAGGACTTGGGCGGTGAGATGTCGGCCGGGCCGATCTCGGTGACGGGCACAGATGTGGTCATGACTTACCCCTCAGCTCAGCCGGACGCGCGGGTCGACAGCGGCGTAGAGCAGGTCGACGACCAGGTTGGCGATGACGATGAAGAACGCGGCGAACAGCGTGACGCCGAGGATGATCGGCAGGTCGTTCTGCCGGATCGAGGTCAGCGTGGCCTCGCCCAGTCCGCGGAGGTTGAACGTGGTCTCGGTCAGGATGGCGCCGCCGAGGAGGCTGCCGAGGTCCAGTCCGAAGACGGTGATCAGCGGCGTGAGGCCGGAGCGCAGCGCGTGCTTGCCGACCACGTCGCGCTCGCGCAGGCCCTTGGCGCGCGCGGTGCGGATGTAGTCCTCGCTCAGCGTCTCCAGCATGTTCGCCCGGGTGAGACGGGCGTAGGTCGCGGCGAACAGGAAGGCCAGCGTGATCCACGGGAGGATCAGGTTGAGCGCCCACTCGGCCGGGTTGACCACGAAGTCGACGTACCCGGGCGGCGGCAGCCAGCCCAGCCAGTAACTGAAGATCGCGGCGGAGACCAGGCCGGTGAAGTAGATGGGGAGCGAGACGCCGGCGAGCGCGGTCGTCATCACGATCCGGTCGGCGGGGCGGCCCTTGCGCAGCGCCGAGATGACGCCCGCGCCGATGCCGCCGATCACCCAGAGGATCGCGGCGCCCAGCGCCAGCGAGAGCGTGACCGGAAGGCGGTCGATCAGGTACGGCCACACCTCCTGATCGGTCTTGAACGAGTAGCCGAAGCAGGGGGCGTTGCAGTGCGTGACGTCCGGGCCGTTGTCGTAGTCCCGGCCCATCACCAGGCCCTGCAGGAACTTGCCGTACTGCACGTGGATCGGGTCGTCGAGACCCAGCTTCGTCCGGATGCCCTCCAGCGCGACCGGGTCCGCCGTCTTGCCGACGTACAGCAGGGCGGGATCACTGCCGGTCAGCTTCGGCACCAGGAAGAAGACGCCGAAGGTCACCAGCGTGATGACCAGCAGCGTGAAGACGACGTTGACCAGTCGCCGAACGACGTAAGCGAACACGAGCCGAGGCCTCCAGGTTCAACGGGTGCCCCTCCCCGATCAGAGAAGGGGCACCCGCCAGGACGTACTAAAGGGTGATAGCTACGAACCTCAGCTGGTGACGCCGAGCGCCTGGAAGTCGTACATGCCCCAGAACTGGTGGATGTAGACGTTGGTCAGGCGCGGGTTGCGGTAGTTGAGGGCCTTGTCGACGACGAAGGGCAGGATGTACGCGCCCTCCATGACCTTGTGGTTGATCTGCGTGTAGATCGCGGCGGCCTCGGCCGGCGGAACCGTCTTGGCCTGGTCGAACAGCGCGTCGATCGACGGGTCCTTGATCTCGGCGAAGTTGAAGTTGCCGTTCTGCAGGATGTAGCGGCTGTCGACCAGCGGCTGCAGGTAACCGGCGCCCGACGGGTAGTCCGCCGCCCAGCCGGAGATGATCAGGCCGTAGCCCTTCTGCTTCACCACGGTCGGCGAGCCGGTGATCGAGCTGGCCTGCGCACCGTCGATCTGGTCGATCGCGGCGTCGATGCCGACGGCCTTCAGCGCGGCCTGCAGCGCCTCGGCGGTCTTGACCTCGGCCGGCTTGTTGTTCCGGACGGCGATCTTGGTGGAGAAGCCGTTCGGCTGGCCACACGCGGCGAGCGCCTGCTTGGCGGCGTCCACCTGCGGCGCACCCTGCTTGCGGTTGTACGGGTCGTACTCCGCCTCCGAGCCCGGGATGTTCGGCGGGAGCATGTTGAGGCCGATGTCGCCACCCGCGATCGGGCCACCGCGCGCGGTCTGCAGCGAGGTCGGGTCCGAGGCGAGCATGACGGCCTTGCGGCAGTCGACGTTGTCGAACGGCGCCACGCTGGTGGACATCGCGGCGTACCGGATGAAGCCGGTGGTCGGGGTGTCCGAGTTCGCCCTCAGCGTCTCGTCCTGCAGGATCTTGGTGCGGGCCGCGGCCTGCACACCGGTCTGCGCGGCGTCGGCGTCGGCGGTGCCGGCGATCAGGCGCTGGTCCATGTCGTCGGCGTTGGTCGTGATCGTCATGTTGATCGCGTCCGGCAGCGCCTTGCGCAGCGGGTCCGAGGCCTGGTCCCAGTGCTCGTTACGGGTCCACTTGATCGCCTTGCCCGGCGCGTAGGACTCGATCTTGTACGGGCCGGACGAGGCCGGCTTCGTGCCGTACTGCGCGCCGGTGTCCCGGGCGGCCGGCACCGGGCCCGCGCCCGGCATCGCCAGCAGGTACGGGAAGTCCGCGTACGGCTGCTTCAGGTTGAAGACGATGGTCTTGTCGTCCGGCGTCTCCACCGACTTCAGGCCCAGCTTGTTCGGGTCCGAGTCCTTGTACGGGCCGGGGTACTTCTGGCCCTGGTCGAGCTGCTCGATCAGGTAGACCGGGCCGCCGGAGACGACGTCCTGCGCGAAGATGCGCTCGATGCCGTACTTGACGTCCTTCGACGTGACCGGCGTACCGTCGTCGAACTTCACGTTGTCGCGAAGCGTGTAGGTGTAGGTCTTGCCGTCATTGCTGAGCACGGCCTCGGCCGTGGCCAGGTCCGGCACCAGCTTCATGCCGGCGTCGCCCGGCTTCGCGTCGTAGGACACGAGCGTGCGGGTGTAGAGCCGGTTCAGGTTCCACACGAACGCGTAGTAGCCACGGGCGGGGTCGAGGCTGTCGACGTCCTGCGAGCTCCACAGCTCGAGGGTGCCGCCCTTCTTGTCGGAGACGTTCAGCACCTCGGTCAGCGCGGCGTTCTGCGCGTTCTTGGCACCACCGTTCGACGAGTTCGACGCGCCGCTGTTACCGCAAGCGGTGAGTCCCAGGGCGACGACCGCCGTAGCGGCGACCATCACCTTCCTCTTACTAGACACTGCTGCCTACCTCCTTGACGTGCGACCGTGGGTCGCGACGGATGCGCGTGGTGCGGTGGTGCGATTGCTGCGCGGGTCAGTGAGCCTTGGGGTCCAGGGCGTCGCGGAGTCCGTCGCCGAACAGGTTGAAGGCCAGCACGGTGATGAAGATGCACACGCCGGGAATGATCATGTACGTCGGGTCCGACTGGTAGTAGCTCTTGGCGTCGTAGAGCATGCCGCCCCAGGAGGGGTTGGGCGCCTCGATGCCCACGCCGAGGAAGCTGAGCGACGCCTCGGTGATGATGTTCGTCGGGATGATCAGCGTGGTGTAGACCAGGATCGGCGCGGCCAGGTTCGGCAGCAGCTCCCGGAACAGGATCCGCCCGGTCCGAGCGCCCAGACTCCGCGACGCCTCGACGAACTCACGCTCGCGCAGCGACAACACCTGGCCACGAACGATTCGCCCGATGTACGGCCAGCCGAAGAAGCCGATCACGCCGATCAGCACGGACATCCGCGACCAGCGCCCGTCCAGGCCGAAGAACGTGTCCGGCAGCACCGAGACCAGCGCGATGGAGAACAGCAGCTGCGGGAACGCCAGCAGGAAGTCCATCACCCGGCTGATCACCGCGTCGACCCAGCCGCCCACGAAGCCGGCCGCCAGGCCCAGGATCGAGCCGATCACGGTGGACACCGCCGCGGCCAGGAACGCCACGAAGATGGAGGTCTGCGCGCCGTAGATGACGCGGCTGAAGATGTCGCGGCCGGAGGTCGGCTCGACGCCCAGCCAGTGCTCGCCGCTGATGCCGCCGAACGGGCCGATCGGCAGACCCAGCGTCGGGTCGATCAGGTTGTTGTTGAAGGCATCGATCGGGTGGCCGATCAGCTTGACGATCGGGGAAGCGAGGAACGCGACGAGCACCAGGAAGATGACGAAGCCACCGCCCGCCATCGCGACCTTGTCACGCTTGAACCGCCGCCATGCGATCTGGCGCAGCGAACGCCCCTCGATGGCCTTGCCGCTCGTGCTGGCAGCACCTTCAGCCGGATCGGCGACGTCGTGCGTCGACTCCTCCGAGAGGGACGCGCCCGGTCCACTGACCATCCGTGCCTCGGTCCTCCTCCGGCCACCGGACCGCAGGCGCCGCCGCAGCGACGACCGGACGACACGTGGGTCGCCCGTCGGCACGGTGGATCACCCGCGGCCACGGCAACCGGTCGATTGTCGTGTGCCTCGAGTGCCCACGCTTTCATCCGACGGCCTCAGGTGGGGCGTGGGAAGGCAGCGCGGACACGGCGACGGGTGTGCCGCCGCCGGGATGAACAGTCCACCGAGGGGACCCGTCCGGTCAACGCTCAGAGTGACCATGTAACCAACTTCAGGCCACGCCGTGATGATGGCGTGACCTGAATAGGATCAAGCACGGAAAAACTGGGCAAATCAACTTTGAACATAGGCAAAACATGTCTGTTGCGGGCGGGTTTCGGCGACTTTTCGGGCTTACACCGCGCGACGCCCCTCGAACGCCCTGCCCAGAGTGATCTCATCCGCGTACTCCAGGTCGCCACCCACCGGCAACCCACTGGCCAGGCGCGTCACCGCGATCCCCATCGGCTTCACCATCAGCGCGAGGTACGTCGCGGTCGCCTCGCCCTCGGTGTTCGGGTCCGTCGCCAGGATCAACTCCTTGACGTCCCCGTTCCCCAGCCGGATCAGCAGCTCGCGGATCTTCAGGTTGTCCGGCCCGATCCCCTCCAGCGGATTGATCGCGCCGCCGAGCACGTGGTAGCGACCGCGGAACTCGCCGGTCCGCTCGATCGCCACCACGTCCTTCGGCTCCTCGACCACGCACAGCACCTCGTTGCCGCGACGCGGGTCGCGGCAGATCCGGCACTGCTCCTCCTCGGCCACGTTGTAACAGACCGTGCAGAAGCGCACCGACTCCTTGACCTTCCGCAGCGCCGCCGCCAGCCGCGCCACGTCCGCCGTGTCCGAGGACAGAATGTGGAACGCGATCCGCTGGGCGCTCTTCGGACCCACGCCGGGCAGGCGTCCCAGCTCGTCGATCAGATCCTGAATGGCACCCTCGTACATCGCCGGCTCAGAACCCCATGCCGAGTCCGCCGAGCCCGCCCGTGACCGGGCCCATCTTCTCCTCGGTCAGCGCGCGCACCGCCTCGGCCGCGTTGTGCAGCGCCGCCAGCACCGCGTCCTCCAGCGTCTCCGCGTCGTCCGGATCGATCACCTTCGGGTCGATCTTCACGGACCGCACCTCGCCGGTCCCGGCCATCACGACCGTCACCAGCCCGCCGCCGGCCGTGCCGGTGACCTCGGCCTCCGCCAGCTCCTCCTGCGCGGCCTGCGCCGCCTGCTGCAACTTCGCCGCCTGCTTCATCAACTGCTGCATGTTGGGCTGTCCGCCAGGACGCACCACGGCAGGCTCCTCTTCATCCCGCGGCTTCGCCGCACCACCGAACCGCCGCCCAGCGTAGCCGTCCCACCCCGAGCCCCCCGCACACCCGACACCGGGAGCTCTGGGGTCACTCCCGCGGGCGCTGTGTCTCCCGGAGCTGAGACCCGGACGCTCGGGTTCCGGCCGACTGCGGATCGCGGATTTGCCGCTTACCGATGTGGTGCTTCGGTTCCCGCTTCCGGCGTGGGCACCGTGGGCTTGCTCCCTCCCGCGGGCAAACCTCGCGGCGGCCTCCGCCTGCGCTCCGGTCGCCGCGTCGGAGCCGGTCCCGGCCTGGGCGCCGGTTCCGGGCTGGGCGCCGAAAACCCCCTGCCGGTTGCGTGCGTGGTTTGCCGCCAGTGATTGCCGGGCGCCCACGCCGGAAATTTCGGCTTATAGCCGCCGGTCACGCGCGGTGATGGCCACTAGTGATACGTGAAGCACCGAATGAATCCACCTCGCGCTAAAGGTGCTTTACGTATCACTCGCCAGTCGATCGGCCGGATCCGGTGCCTGATCCACGTCGTCCCGGACTGGGCAGCGGCCCGCATATCGGGCATAACGCCGCGTCGATATGATCGTGACCGACCCGGCCCACACGCACGGTAGTGGGCCGGGTGGCTACATGTCGGTGATCTTCTCGGCTCCGAAGGCTTCCTTGAGCAGCAGGAAAGCCTGCTCCTCGCTGCTCTGCCGGGCCGACTGCTCGTCGATGACCTCGTCCAGCGGCTCGTCGCCGGGGTCGAAGCCCTCGAACTCCTTCGTCGTCGCCTCCGCCGGCTGATTGGCCTGAGCGGCCGCTGCGGCCGCCGCAGCCGCGTTGGCCGCCGCCACC
Organism: Catenuloplanes nepalensis; assembly: GCF_030811575.1. Taxonomy (GTDB): domain Bacteria; phylum Actinomycetota; class Actinomycetes; order Mycobacteriales; family Micromonosporaceae; genus Catenuloplanes; species Catenuloplanes nepalensis. The sequence continues at coordinate 8,334,544 of NZ_JAUSRA010000001.1, forward strand.
GCTGCCGCCGCACGCCCCTGCGTGGGCCGTGGAGCCTCCGCTGCCGCCGCCGGCTTGGCCGCGGAGGCGCGCCCCTGCGCCGCCGCCACCGCGTTGGCCGCGGCCCGGCTCGCGGCCGCCTTGGCACTCGCGATCGCGGGATTCGACGCGTGCGGACCGGCCGTCCGCCCCGCCGCCGGAGCGGACGACGCGGGCGTCATCGGGGCCGCCGGAGCACCCGACGCCGGCGCCGCGGACGACGAGCCGGAGCCGGCCGTCCCGGATGCCGACACACCGGATGCCGGCCCGGCCGAAGCCGCGAACGACGACCCGCCACCAGCGATCCCCGTCTCGCCGCCAGCCGGGCCTGACCCACCGGTGGGTCCGGACCCACCGCCAGCGGGTCCCGTCCCGCTGCCGGCCGGGCCTGGTCCGCCGGCCGGGCCTGGTCCGCTGCCGGCCGGGGTGAACCCGCTGCCCGGGGACGCCTGACCGGCGGCAGCCGGTGCGGGGCGGGGCGCCGTGCGCGCCTGCGTGAAGCCGCCGCGACCACCTGATCCGTTGTCCGGTGGCGCCGGACCGTCGTACTCGGGGTCGTAGGGCGGTTCCTCGTCCGCGGGGAAGTCGTCCCAGGCGCTGCCGCCACTGACGACCGCCGGAGTCGCCGGAGTCGCCAAAGCCGCCGGTGCGGCGGCCGGTGCCGGCGCCGCGTCCTGAGCCGGCGTGGCCGCCGCGCCGCCGCGCTGCCCGGCACCGTTCGGCACCTGCTTTCCGCGAGCACCCGTCGCTGCCGCCCGTGCCGCCGCGAGCCCGCCCGATGACGCACGCGGGGGGGCCTGCGCCGCCGGTACGGCCGGAGTCTGAGGTTCCCGCTCGCCAGCGGCCACCGAGCCGGCCTGCACCGGCTCCGGCCACCCACTGCCGTCCGTAGCGGCCACCGAGCCCACCCGCGCAGGCTCCGGCCACCCACTGTCCTGGGCAGCTGTCGCCGAGCCCGCCTGCACGGGCTCCGGCCACCCGTTGCCATCCGGCACGCCAGGTGCGTTGCCCGGCCGGACCGGTTCCGGCCAGCCGTTGCCATCCGCCACGCTCGGCGGGCTCCCTGGCTGCGCCGGCGTCGGCCAGCCGTCGGCGTGGTCTGCCCCGGCTGCTTCACCCGGCTGCACCGGAGTCGGCCAGCTGTTATCGGTGGTCTGATCGTTCGCGGTGCCGGTGTTCATCGATTGGCCGCGAGTGACCGGCTCGTCCCGCCTTTCGGGCTGGGCGCCGTTGTCGTCGACGTGTGCGGGCGGTCCGCCCGCTCGGGCCGGAGCCGGCCAGCCGTCATCGGCCGTCGTACCGGAACCCGGTGGAGGGCCGGTCCCGGCCGTGCCGGCGTTGCCGAGGCCGGAGGACGCCGGTCCGGCGCCGTCGGAGTTCGGTCCGGTGCCGGGCCGTGTAAGGGCCGGTCGGCCGGTTGACGCCGGTCCGGGGTCGCCGGAAGTCGGTCCGGCGTCGTCGGAGGCCGGTGCGGTGCCGCGCGGTGCGCGGGCCGGCCCGCCGGACGGGCCGGCCGCGGAACCGGGTACGACCGGGGCCGGCCAGTCGTCGTCCACGGCCTGAGGGCCGGTCGGCGTCGGCGCGCCGGGCCGGGCATGGCCGGGCGTGGGGGCATCGCCCTGGGAGGTGCCGGGCGCAGCGCTGAGCGCCTCCGCGCCGGACTGCGCGCCGGAGGGGATGTGGGGGATGGCGGCAGGGGTGGGCCAGCCCGCGTCCTCGGCCGCCGTGGTGGACGCGGGGGACGGTCCCGGTGACGGCCCCGATCTCGCGTCCGACTCGGATAACGAGCGCGTGGGCGCGGACGGGGGCGTGGGGTGGCCGGGCTGGGCCTGGCCGGTCGACTGGCGCTGTGCGGGGGCGCGACCGCCGCGACCGGTGGGTGCGTCGGGCTCGCCGGCCGGCCCGGCGGGGACGCAGCGGATCTGCCAGCGGACGCCGAGCAGCTCGTAGAAGGCCTCGCGGAGGAGGTCCATGCCTCCGGGCGTACCGGCGAAGATGTCGATGTGGTTGGGCAGCCGGAACGAGAGGACCAGGGTGTCGCCCTCGACGGTGCGCACGGTGGCGTCGCGCAGCACGGCGCCGGCCCGCTTGTTGCGCGCGTTGACGTAACCGTGGACCTCGGGCCACCAGCGGCTGCGGAGCTCGGTCACGTCGACACCGTCGGACGACGCGGCGTCGGCCTCGGCCGTCGGCACCTCCGGGGCGGCCTGCGGCTGCGACACGACCGGAGCCGCCTGCGCGGAACCGTCCTGCGACGGGCCACTCTGCGCCGGACCGCCCACCGGGCCCGCCTGCGCCTGGCCGGCCTGCGCCGGACTCACCGGCGTGGGACCACCGGGACCACTCTGCGCGGGCCCACTCTGTGCGGGCCCGGACTGGGAAGGGCCGGGCTGATCAGCCGCACCGGGCTGCGAGCCGCCTCCTTGGCCCACGGCCGGTGCGGATGCCGGCCGGCGACCCTGAGCCGGGGCCCCGGACTGAGCCGCCGCCTGGCGAGCAGCGGCCTGGCCGCCACCGGACGAACGTGCCGCCGCCTGCCGTGCCGCCGCCCGCGGGTCGAGCGCCGGCTCGTGACCACCGCCGGCCGGCGCCGAAGCGCCGAGCGCCGAAGCGCCAGTCGCCGAAGCGCCAGGAGCGGAAGTACCAAGAGCCGGAACACCGGGAGCGGCGGGTACGCCGGGGGCGGCCTGACCACGTACCGCTGGAAAAGCTCCTCCGCCTGTGGCCAGATGCCGTTCCATTCGCTCCAGGCGCTGCAGCAGAGCGCTCGTGGAGTCGTCCGCGCCGGGCAGCAGCATGCGGGCCGTGACCAGCTCCAGCAGCAGCCGGGGGCCGGTGGTGCCGCGCATCTCGACCAGGCCGTTGTGCACGATGTCGGCGGCGCGGGAGAGCGTGGCGGCGCCGAACCGGCCGGCCTGGCTGGTCATCCGCTCGATCTCGTCGGCCGGGCCGTCGATCAGGCCCTTGGCGGCCGCGTCCGGGACCTGCTGCATGACGATCAGGTCGCGGAGGCGTTCGAGCAGGTCGGTGGCGAACCGGCGCGGGTCGTGGCCGGCCTCGGCGACCCGGTCGATCGCGGCGTACGCGGCGGCGCCGTCGGACGCCGCCAGCGAGTCGATCATGTCGTCGATCAGCGCCGAGTCGGTCACGCCGAGCAGCGCGACCGCGCGCGCGTACGTGACGCCCTCCTCGCCGGCGCCCGCGATCAGCTGGTCGAGCACCGAGAGCGTGTCTCGCGCGCTGCCACCACCGGCGCGGACGACCAGCGGGAACACCGCCGGCTCGACCTTGACGCCCTCGGCGTCGCAGAGCTGCTCCAGGTACGGCCGGAGCACGCTCGGCGGGATCAGCCGGAACGGGTAGTGGTGGGTGCGGGACTTGATCGTGCCCAGCACCTTCTCCGGCTCGGTGGTCGCGAAGATGAACTTCACGTACTCCGGGGGCTCCTCGACCAGCTTGAGGAGCGCGTTGAAGCCGGCCGGCGAGACCATGTGCGCCTCGTCGATCACGTAGATCTTGTAGCGGCTGTTGGCCGGTGCGAAGAACGCCTTCTCCCGCAGCTCACGCGCGTCGTCGACGCCACCGTGGCTGGCCGCGTCGATCTCGATCACGTCGATCGAGCCGGCGCCGTCGTTCGCCAGCGACATGCAGGACATGCACCGCCCGCACGGCTCCGGCGTCGGCCCCTGCTCACAGTTGAGCGAGCGGGCCAGAATGCGCGCCGAGCTCGTCTTGCCGCAGCCGCGCGGCCCGGAGAACAGGTACGCATGGTTCAACCGGCCGCTGCGCAGCGCCTGGCTGAGCGGCTCGGTGACGTGCTCCTGCCCGATGACCTCGGCGAACGTCCGCGGCCGGTACTTGCGGTAGAGGGCCAACGCCACTGCCGTCTCCTCTCGACCGCGCCATTCTCCGCCGCCCCGCCCGGGACGACCACCACGGGGTCCGACACATTTCCGACCGGTGCAGGAGCGGGTCAACCCGGGAGAGCCCCAGGGACACAAGGCTCCCCGTGCACCTGCCAGAGCCCGCTTATCCTTGCTGCCTTCCGGCCCTGGGGAGGTTCACGGGATATCCACCGCACGGGGAGTGATCCCGACTCTACCCGGCCGGGCGACGATCCGTCGCATCGGGGCCGAGACCCCGGTCACCCCCGACCGGGAACCCCCGTGCGAGCCCCTCCGGCGGCACGGTATTGTCTGCGGCGGAGGATTCGCCTAGAGGCCTAGGGCGCACGCTTGGAAAGCGTGTTGGGTTAACACCCTCACGAGTTCGAATCTCGTATCCTCCGCTCTTCTGAGCAGGCAAAACGCCGGGTCGGCCCATCGGGCCGACCCGGCGTTTGTCATGTGAGCCTCGGTGCCGTCTCAGTTCTAGTCTCGGTTCCGAGGGTAGGGCGCTGCGCGCGGCTGCGATGCAAGCCCGTCGTCGGCAGTCTCAGAGATGTCGTCCTCGCCGCGAAGTTGCGCGGCGAACACCGTGCGGACGTCGGCGTCGCTCCAAAGCCCTGTGCAGACTTGCCGACAGTGATGGCAGCTTAGAGCGGACACCGAACTGGGGATCGGCATTTTCCCGAGCATTGCCGACATCCGGTCCATCGCGAAGGAAATTTCGGAGATCCTCGCCAGGGGGTCACGTGGTCGAGCAACTGTAGAGACTTCGTGTAAGTCTGCTTCCTTGATAAGGGCAGCCGGATACAAATCGGCAAAGTCGCCAGGCTTATGAAGTTTGCAGGACGGGGTGCCGCAGGCGCAGTCGGAGCCACCGTCGACGGCAACCCGATATCGCTGATCGGGAAGATGGTCGCAAACCGAAATGTCCTGATCGCATATGGAGCACACTCTTGTTGCGGTGAAACCGGCAGATAGGCCAATGCGAAGATGGGAGAGCGTTGCGGGGCAGCGCCAACGCCATAATCCGTCTTTCAGCTCTATCTTGCAGCCATAATGCCAGGAGATGAAGGCGCCAATTTCGTGAACAAGGCGATGTGAATCACTGGCGTCGGGTAGATCTTCGAGGATGTTGAATGAATTTACTGCGTGAGACAATGCAAGCCGCGCTTCGGTCTCGCCGGCTTGCGAGCGCGGTTGTACCGCGCATGCTGGAAGTGGTTTGTTTTTCCCCTTGTATATCCACCAAGGTGCCTTTGGGCTTTCCGTGAGGTGTCTTTGCTGGCAGCCTGACCGATCTAGGGCAAGGTTGAAGACCTTCTTGGCTGCCTGTAGTTCGTCGTGGCCAGCTGCTTCGAGTGCTGCCAGGCGGTCGGGGCCAGCGGCAGGAGGAATCCATCCGTAGTGGAGGAATGTTCCGCCCACACTTACATCGCTGAGGAGTAAGGCGGCTGCGACTTCTCCGCTAGTCAAGCAGTTCACTTGAACTTCTCGCTTAAAATTAGTTTCCCGAGCGGATGTCGTGCTGTTCTCTTAGGAAGGCTTCAATCTGTTTCTCGGCCAATGCTAGAGCATCCTGCTCCGGTCCGGTGAATTCTTGCGAAAAGACGGGCGCCCCTTCGGATGATTCGTAGATGAGGGTTCGAAGGGTTGCCGTTGATCCTGGGCGTTTTTTGGCCTCTGCGCGGAGCAGGGCAAAAGAAACCTTCAGCAAGTCGTATATGCCGTTACTGAGAACGCTAAGCAGGATGCCGATGACTACCGGTGTGGCATCGGCGCTGAACTTGCTCCGGAAGGCACGGCCTTTCGGTGCATCGAGGAAGGCGGCGTCTACGCCCTCGGAACGCATGTTTTTGACTACATAAGTCAACTCTGAAGGGTAGATTGCGCGTTGCTCTTCAATGTGTTCCGGGAGGAAGACAAGTGCTGCTGGTGGGCGGTTATCCGAAAGAGCGGATGACACGCCATTTAACCACTCTGCCGGCAAATTTCCGGTTTTTACCTTTTGGTCGGCTGAATTCATAGCTCGATTCTAGTCCCATGTGGACAGGATGTATTGGTGTTCCAAAAAATATCCTTATGGTGTGTGTCGGGCCGATGCCACCGACCCGACACGCACGAACTGGCTAGGTTTAAGCCCGATTTTCGTCGTTCGTCTGAGGCTCGTTGCCTCCCCAGAGCAGTCCGCCGAGCCGATCAGCGATGTCTCGCCGGACCTGATCCGTTAGGTGTTGGTAGCGGACCTGCATGGCGGCGTTGGACCAGCCCATGATGCCCATCACCGCGCGGCCGGAGACGCCCAGCACCAGAAGCGCCGTCGCGGCGGTGTGGCGGGCGTCATGGAGCCGGGCATCGCGGACTCCGGCGTCCTTGAGGAGACGCTTCCACTCGTCGTAGTCGGTCGCCTGATGGATGCGCTGGCCGGTCCGAGTCGAGAACACCCAGTCCTCGTCCTGCCAGAGCTGCGCGGCCGTCTCCCGCTCCGCCTCCTGGGCCTCCCGGTGCTCTCGGAGAACCTTGATCAGCGCATCAGGAAGGCCGATCGTGCGGCGGCCGGCGCGCGACTTGGTGTCTGCGGAGACCGGGCGGAGATTCACCCGGTGGGGGCACAGGCCCGGAACCCGTGCGTCGCACTTCGGGTCGCATCCGTGGCCCCATTTCGGCCGGAGCAGAGCGCGACGAACTGTGAGGGTGCCTGCCTTCAGATTGACGTCCGGCCACTTCAGCCCGAGCGCTTCACCCTGACGGAGGCCGAGCGCGAGAGCGACTGCCCACCGAGCGCTGTTCCTCCGCTCTGCCGCGACCTTGAGAATGGTCTGCACATCCTCGATCGAGAACGGCTCCACCTCGGTATCGGGCAGACGCGGAGGCTTCGCTAGAGCGGCCGGATTCCGCCCGAGGTGACCTCGGCGTACCGCCTCGTTCAGCGCGGTTCGGATCGTGCGGTGCGACTGGTGAGCGGTAGCCGGCGCACTGCCGTTCGCCAGCATCCGTGCGTACAGCTTCTCCAGGTGCTCCGGCTGCAACTGATCGAGCCGGTGCGCGCCGAGCCCCGGAATCAGGTGCTTTCGCACTGCGACGCGGTAGCCGTCGATCGTGTTGACGCGGACCACCGGCGCGGCGATGTTGTCGAGCCAGTGCAAGAGCCACTTCTCCACCGTCCAGCGTTGCCCCGCCTTCCGGACAGTGCCGTTCTCCCTCTCCCGCTCCAGCTTCCGGACTTTTTTTGTAACCTCGGCCTCGGTCTTGCCCTGGACGTGTCGGCGGTCGGGTTGCCCATTGTCCTTGACGCCCACCGTCACGCGGCCGTGCCAGTAGCCGTCCTTGCCCTCGTAGATGCTTGATGCGCCGTTCGGCTTACGTCGTCCCATGCGTCGCACCCCTCAGGCGGCCGTGGCAGCGATGTCGTCGGCGAGCAGGTTGTTCACGTACTCGGTGAGACAGCGGACGGGAACGCGGCGGAGACGGCCGATCGTGACGGACCGGATCTCTCCGCTCCTGACGAGCGCGTACATGGTGGTTCGGCCGATGCCGAGTCGCTGAGCGGCCTCTTCGATGGTCAGTACGACGCGGTCGTCGGCGATGCGCTGCATGCGGTTCTCCCCGTGGTCGATGCTGTGGCTCGTGGTGCTGGCGTCCGGACTGGGATAGAGCGCCTTCGTTCGCACGGTTTGCGGCCTTCCGTAGCTGAGGGGTGGCTGACGGCGGAGGCGGTTTACGTCGGTGGGGCTCGGCCCGGAACGGCAGTGACACAACTGCCAGAACCTCTGCGGTACGGGGGTTGTGGCAGTTCTGGCAGTTCTGTCAGGGGCTTCATGCGGTTCGCCGGATCGGGTGGACGGTGGCGGCCGGCTGGTGGACGTCGGGGTTTACGAGGAACGTTGGAGATGGCGGCCGACCGCCGGTTCGGGGTCGCGCGGGCGGGTCGGTCTGGCGGAGGTAGCCGTGGGCGTCGAGCACCGCGAGTGCGGGTTCCAGGTCGGCGACGGCCCGGATCGTGGCGGATTTCGTCGCCCGGAACAGGTCGCGTTTGGTGAATGTGGTCGATCCGGTGCGTTCGATCCAGGCCAGGACGTGTCGCGCGTTGCGGGTGGCCTGGTCAGCGCCCATGTCGTCGAACGCGGCCAGCGCGTGTGCGGCGTAGTAATCGCCGAGCTGCGCTGCCCGGTCGATCGTCTCCGCCTCTGCGGGCTTGCCCCATCCGTCGCTCTGGTGCTCGGCCAGGTGGATGAGTCCAGCCATGCGAACGACGGCGCCGGTGTACTTGCTGCCCCAGTCCACGATGTGTCCCCACGCCCCGCCGGGCGCGAGACGCGGTTCCACTGCGCGCTCGATGTCGAGCACCCGCGCGTTGGCGTCTCCGGTGAGCGGGATGACCGCGGGATCGGTCCATCCCGCGAGCGTGAGAACCAGGGCGCCGAGGTTTTCCCGGTATGCCTCGGCGATCTCGGCTGGCACCGGGTCGGCGCCGACCCGCCGGAAGCCGACCGTGTTCTCCGGCAGCGCGAAGAGGATGCGTGCGAGCAGGCCGAGCCCGCGGAATCCCGGCATCGACGCGATGTCCCGCAGCACGTCCGGTTGCACGGCCAGCCCGAGCGTGAGCGCGGGCTTGGCGACGTGCTGTGACTCTCGGGACAGCCGGCCGACGCGCATCATGTCTCCGGCGTGGCCTTTGAGGAAGACCTCCAGGTTCGGCGTGCCGGAGTAGCGGCCGGCGATCGTGGCGAAGATGCCGCCTTCCGGCGAGAGCACCGCCAACCGGCCGCCCTGGTCGGCGAGCAACTGTGCCGCTGCCTCGCTGGTTACGTCGTCTGCGACAAGTTGAGGCAGGCTCGGCACCGTGACCGCCTCGGCCTGCATCGCAGCTGCCGACGCCTCGGCGAGCAGCGTGTCCCGCGCAGCCGCGTCCGCATTCGCCGCAGCGTGCGCCGCCTTGTCCGCCGCTTTCCCGGCCACCCGCGCCGCCAACTCGGCCTCGATGATCGCGGGTTTGGTCCGCTCCACCAACGCGGACTCCGCCGCCAGCAACGGCCCGGTGATCGCCGCGAACACCGCCGACTTCCGCGATCCGGGCGGGAGCACGACGACCGTGAACAGGTTCGTGGGCTCCCTCCACGATCCGCGCACCTCCACCTCGGCGCGGCCTCCGGCGGCCGTCGACAGCGCCGCGAGCGCGATGCTGCCCGCCAGGTCGACCGGCGTCTGTGTGAACTCGGCGACCGCCTGCACCATGTCCGCCACCCACCCCGGCAGCACGTGCGCCGGAAACGCGGGCAGATGCCGGCCGGTGCCCAACGGGATCGGTGGCGCCCACCCCGTACCGGCGCTGGTGTCGTCGAGCAGCGCGCGGCTGGTCGCGAGCAGATCGGCAGTGTCGGTGCCGGAGTCCGCGAGCTGGGTGAGACGCAGCCCCAGCTCGGAGACCTCCCGGCGCCGCGCGTGCTCGGCCACGATGTCCGCGTAGTAGCCGGCACTGCCGACGCTCGGCACCTCGGAGATCAGCGTGTGCAGGTACGGCGCCCCGCCCACCCGCGCCAGGTCCCCGGCCTCGGCCAGGTGCGCCGCGAGCGTGATCGGGTCGGCCGGTGTGCCAGCCGCGTCGAGTCGGCAGATAGCGGCCCACAGCGCGCCGTGTTTCGGGTGGTAGAAGTCGCCGGGGTTGAGCTTGGCCGCGAGCTCGGTGACCAGCGACGGCCCGAGCAGCGCGGCGCCGATGACGGCGCGTTCCGCGCTCTCGTCGTGTGCGGGCCGGTTCATGATGCGGCCTCCTTTCCAGGTTGAGCAGCGGATCAGCGGTGAGGCGACGGCCGGGCAGCGACCGCGACGCGGCCGAGCAGGACACGCAGACCGGAGAGCATGGCGAGCAACTGCCGCCGCGCCGGTACTTCGCGGGGAGTGAGCGCCACCCAGAGCCGGACCTCGGCGAACTCGCGCCCGTTCTCCGTCCGTGTCCGGGTGACGACCGCGCGGCCGTGCCGCGCCAGGTCGACCACGATCTCCGCGCTGCGGTGCTCGTTGAGCCCGCAGCGATGGTCAGCGGCACACCAGTCCGTGTGCGGCATGCGGTTCATCGGGTGCCGTCCCGGTGTACGCGCCGGTACTCGTTCCACACGTGCCGCCCGATCCGGATGCGCCGGCCGGTCCCGTCGCAGCGTCGGCAGAGTCGGAAGACGCGCCCGAACGGGCTCTTGATCCGCCCGGTGCCGTGGCACGTCGAGCAGGCTTTCCATGGCCAGATCGCGCAGCTAGCGGCGTAGCAGAGCGTGACGGGCGGTAGGACGGTGCAGAGGAAGCTAGCGATGAGTTGGGGGGTGTCCACGAACGCCTCCAGGGCCGGTTTTCGGGCGTGAGGGACCAGGGCCGCTAGCGTGCTAGCGTCCTGGCAGGGGTTCGTTTCGTGTGCTAGCGGAGGTGCTAGCGCTAGCAGGCTCGGGTGCTAGCGCCAGCACCCTCCGGCGGTACTAGGCCGCAGCCTTGGTGCGGTTACGCTCAGCAACTTTTGCGGCGATGTCCGCGCGGGTGATGCCGCGCCGGTTGACGGTCTTCCCGCCCACGCGCCGGCCGATCTGGTCAACCTCGATCCCGTACGGCTTGAGCGCTGCCGTCAGTTGCTCCGGCGCCCACCCGTCGTAGGCATCCGGCCGCAGCTCCGCCAACCGCGCCACCACCGTCTCGTTCCACACCCGCAGCTCCGCGACCGGGACCACGGACAGGATGTCGTCGAGCAGGTGATAGTCGGCCGTCCGCGCGACCTCCGGCGTCTCCCCGAGCGCGTGCCCGGTCAGCCGCCCCGCGCGCACCCGCAGCGCCCGCGCCTTGTCCGCGAGAACGTTGGCGGCCGGCCCGTCGATGAACACGGTCGACACGATCCGGGCGTCCGCGCCTTCACCGGCGAAGTAGCCGATGCCCTTGTCCTCCCACGCGAACATGGTCGCCCGCACGCCGTTGCGGTACTTGCTGGTCCCGAGCACCATGTCGTTCTCCATCTGCCCCATGACCTTCAGGCAGAACCGCGTCGACGCGTTCGCGGAGATCGGGGTCGGCAGGCTCTTCGCGTCCGGCCGCTGGGTCGCCAGGATCAGCACGATTCCGGTAGCCGGCCCGCGCTTCACCAGGTCCGTGCAGATCTCCTCCAGCTCGGCCCCGTGCTCCGGGTGCTCGAACCAGACCTGACACTCGTCGACCCCGACCACGATCGGATGCAGCCCCAGCGAACGCCGCGTGGCCAGCTCCGGCGTGACCTTGTTCTCCGGGCACAGATCCGGTGGCAGATCCCGGATCACCCGCGCCCGGCGGCGCAGCTCCGCCCGCAGCTCCCGCATCGCGGCCACCGCGTAGAGGATGTCCTCGTCGTCCTCCCCGGCCCGGTACCGGTGCGCGATCTTGCCCAGCGCGGACAGGTCACCGGTGCCCTTCAGGTCGTACGCGTGGATCTCCGCACGCGGATCGAGACCAGCGATCAGCAGTGCTTCCCGCAGCGCGAACGTCTTGCCCATGCGCGGAATCGACCCGATCACCATCGCGATGAACATCAGCGTCAGGTTCACCCAGCGTCCGCGCTGGTCCGTCCCGTACGGCTGAGGCTTGAACAGGTCGATCGGCCCGCCCTTGAGCAGTGGCCACGCGGGTTTGCGCGCCTTCGACATGTCCTGGTCACCCACCCAGAGGACCAGCCGGCCGGGATGCACCTCGGCGTTGCCCTCCGGCCAGACGCAGCCCAGCGGCCGAGTGAGCGCGCCAGCCAGCTTTTCCCGACGCTCGATCACCTCGGTTGCCGTGACGCCGGGCGGCAGATCGACATCGGCACGCCAGCCCGGTCCATCGCGGGTGATCGGCGCGGGGAACCCAATCGCCTTGTCGCCCAGCTTCGACACCGCCTGGTTGATCCCTGCCAGGCCGAGCACCGACAGCGCGGCCGTGACCTGATTTGAGGTGAGCTGTTGCACGTGCGTCGGGACGACCGCGCGGGACACCAGCGGCCGATCCGGTCGCGCCCCGCCGAGCCCGAACGCGGCCACCAGCCCCGCGAGCGTCGCCCAGTGCGCCCAGCTCGGCGCCAGCACCGCGAGCACGAACGTGCCGCTCACGCCGAGCACCGCCACCGACGCCGCGATCAGCGTCCGGAGACGCACTCGGGCGTCACGCTGCCGGGAGAGCCGGAGGTACTGCTCCGCGTCCTCCCGCCGGACCGCCGCAAGCCGGACCGGCAGGCCCTCCAGATCGAGCACCCACCGCGTACCCCCGGCAATGAATCTCCCGAGACCGCGCGGCGAGCGGAACGCGAGCTTCGTGCCGTAGAGCGGCATGCGGACCGCGTGATAGGCGGAGACGTGCAGGTAGTGGGCCGCGATCCAGCGGCACGTGTGCCGGAAGTCCGAGCCCGACAGCATCCACGCGGGCACGATCGGCTTGCGCTGCGCGGCCTGCCGCGCCAGTTCCTTCAACCACTCATCATCGGTACGGGCGTGCGGCTGGTCGACCATGACCACCTCACCCACCAGCACCTCAGGGGTGAGCGTGGCCGTGTGGCCAGTGTGTTCCGGGTTGGTCTCTGCGAGCATGAGGGTTCTTCCTCCTGAAGCCTCACGAGGTGAACGGAGCGAGTGACCGGCGGCGCGGCACAGGTTTCCAGGCCGAAGGGCCGCGCCGCCGGGCGAAGCTAGGAACGTCCGTCGTGATTGAGGTGCGCGAGCGCCGCGCCCATGCCGAGCACCGCGACCGGCAGGCACGCGACCACGGTCGTGATCTGCCAGGGCGCCTCGGTGATGCCTGCGGCTTCCATGTGGTGGTAGGCGACCTGGCCGAGCGCGCCGAGGATCAGCGAGCCGATCGCGGACCACTTGGCGAACCGCCGTGCCCGCACGCTGACCTGGGCTGACAGCCAGACCCGCAGCGCGTACGCCGCGTAGGTCTCGACCCCGATCGGGAGCGTGATCGCGGTGTTCAGGCTGAACCCGTCCGCGATCCCCGGAAGCGGGTGCACCACCCCGAACCCGGTCATCTCCCCGAGCCCGACCCATCCCGACCAGACAGCCGCGAACGCGGGCAGCGCGAGGATCAGCACCGGCCAGGACGGCACCGCCCGACGCCGCACGGTCTCAGCGGCCGGAACCGGGTCTGCGACCGCCGCACGCTGCTCGATCGTCTCCACCGTCACCGGCGCCGCCTCACGGACCGGAGTTGGTACGGTCTCCGGCTCGTCCACCGCCGGAACCGGGTCCGGCGCCGCATCCTCCGGCGTCTGCTCCGGCTCGGGCTCGGCCGGCGTGGTCTCCTGCTCCAGCGCCGCGCGGATCGCCTTGGCCTTCGGCCGGCCCACCTTCAGCTCGTTCTTGATCCGGTTCTCGGACGGCAGGACACCCAGCGACGCGACCAGTTCCTGAGCGCGGGGGAGCAGGTCTGCCACCTGAGGCGGGTACGCGGAAACGGTCATCGCTGGACTCCTTCAGCGCCGGTGCTCTCGGGTTTGGTGTAGAGGAAGTTGAAGAGGCTCTCCTGAAGCCGGACCAGATCCGCGCCCGCCAAGACCGGCGGATAGCCGTGCTGCTCCAGCACCCGCGTCAGATCGAGCAGCAGCCCGAACGTGAAGCGCGAGTCCCCGTCCGTCACGATCGGGAAGGCAGGAGTCGTCACGCCGCCCACCCCATCTCCGCGCTGTCCGGGTATCGCCGGTGCAGCGCCAGCGCCTCCCGAGCGACCCGCTTCTCCGCGATCCGCAGCCGGTGCCAGTCCAGCTCGGTCGGACCGCCGTCCGCGCAGAACACGCGGATCTGCGCGTCCAGCAACGCAACCTCCGCGCTGATCAGCGGCTCTTCCGCCCCGATGGCCGCGAGCTCGGCCGGTGTCGGCTCGTCGATGTCGTTGAGCCATTCGTTCGGTGCCAAGACGCACTCCTCTTGTGGCTTCGTGACCCCCGCCGTTGTGACGGTGATCTCCGCGCCATGAAGCTAACAGTTGATATGCCAACAGGTCAACTGTTAGATCGAGAGTTGTTCCAAGAGGCACACTGAGCTGGGCAGACGTCGGCTAACAGCGTGGAATCATCTGCAAACACCTGATATTTTGGGATACCAGTTGGGTCGACACCACGCGATGAGGAGACACCATGGCCACGCCCCGCCCGCCACTGTCACGGGGTGAGTCACTGCATCAGCAGGTCGCCCGCAACATCCGCAACGACATCGAGGCCGGCGTACTCCGCGACGGAGACGTCCTCCCGTCCACCCGCGAACTCGCCGAACGCTGGGACGTCAGCGTCTTCACCATCTCCGAGGCCATGCGCCTGCTGGCCGAGGAAGGCTTGGTGATCAGCAAGTCCCGCTCCAAGCGCTACGTCCACGCGCCCGGCCAGGACCGCAAGGCTGACATCCGCCCCCGCCAGCCCAAGGTCGTGATCGTCGGTGGCTACGCCGGAAGCGGCAAAACCGAGCTGGGCCGCATCCTCGCCCGCGAGACCGGCTGGTCGATGCTCGACAAGGACACCCTCACCCGCCCGGTCGTCGAGGCCGCGTTGGAGACGATCGGCCACTCACCCCACGACCGCGAGTCCCCCGAGTACTTCAACCTGATCCGCCCGCGCGAATACGAGGCCCTGATCGCGGCCGCAACGGAGAACGTCGCGTGCGGCAACAGCGTCATCCTGACCGCCCCGTTCATCCGCGAACTCAACGACCCCGCGTGGATCGAGCGCACCCAGGCCACCTTCACCGAGCTGAACGCCGTCACGCTCTACGTCTGGGTCTACTGCGACGAAGCGACCATGCACACCTACGTCCGCCATCGCGGGGCAGCACGCGACGCCGCGAAACTCGCGGACTGGGCCGGCTACCTCTCCAAGGTCGAAACTGGCTTCCGCCCTCCGGTTCCCCACAAGGTCATCGACAACTCGGCATCCAGCCGCCCACTCCAGGCCCAGGCCAAAGACCTGATCAAAACCATCACCGGCGGTACGCCATGACCCGCGGCCTCATCCTCTACGGCCCACCCGCCAGCGGCAAAGACACCATCACTCACGCCCTAGCCGAACTGGACCCCACCATCTCGCTGTTCCGCCGCCTCAAGGCCGGCCCCGGCCGCACCGGCACCTACCGCATGACCACCGAACCAGAGATCTCCCATCTCCGCGCCGCCGGTGACGTCATCTGGGAGAACAGCCGCTACGACGCCGTTTACGTCATCGACCGCCCCGGCCTGACCGACGCCCTCACCATCGGCACCCCCGTGGTCCACCTCGGCCAGCTCCCCGCGATCGACGCGCTCACCAAGGCCACCCCCGACACCCACTGGACCGTGACCTACCTCTGGTGCCCCCGTGACGTCGCCGAGGCCCGCATCGTCACCCGCGCCACCGGCGACACCACCGCACGTCTGCGCGCATGGGAAGAGACCGAGCCCGTCCCCGAGCCCGATCTCTTCCTCAACACCGCCGAGACCCTGCCAGCCGACGCCGCTCACGCCATCCTCAACGCGATGAAACGCAGCTCCGCCTAAACCCCGGCCTCGTCGCGCTTCAGCGCGTCCTTGTGCACGACGAAAAGGCTCTGCGACCCCTTGTCCGTATCCCCGTCCACCTCGACACCGAGAACTCGGACCCACTGCACATCCGGCACAGACCAGAGCAGATGCGAGACATGCACAATCCGAATATCCATGTCTCGCTCACCGTCCTTCACATTGAATCTGTTGAGGTGAACGATGTCTCCCACGGCGTGGAAATCATCGGGTCCGCATCGACGTCCGGTGGCCATGGGTTACGCGGCCTTGGCTGAGGGTTTCCGGTCGGGCGCCATCTTCGGTTTCACGGTGTTCTCGATGATGATGAAAAAGAACCTGAACATCGCGAACACGTCCGGCCTGGTGAACATCAGCGTGTCGGTCGCCTCGTCCGGATTGTCCGTGAAGACGTCCACCTCCACGAACCATTCGCCCGGCGTGGAGACCGGCTCCACCAGCCGCACCTCTATCCGGTCGATGAACAGGTCGCCCGACAACCCCATCTTCCACGGCTTCGACCTGTGCTGTAGCGCCCTTGTGTTCGGATCGGCATCAACCGTGCATTCGCCCGGGTCGCAGAAATCCGGGTGCTCGGCATCGGCTGTCTCTGCATTCGCCCCGATGGTTACCGACGGCATGGGCATCTCCTCCTTGATTCTCGGCGAGACGACGGACGATCCAAAGCCACCTAGCGGGCCGCCCTCATCAACTACAAGGACTATTTCCGAGAATCAGGTCACCGGGAACCCTTTCGATGTTGCATCCGGTCACCGGCGAAATCGGCCAACCCCTTGCGAAAATCCGGCGTTCATATGGGGAATCGATGGGGAACCCCATGCCCAGTGATCAGGCCAGCACCGCACATCCGATGTTGAGAGCACTCGGGCACGAACTGAAGGTCGCCCGCGAACGGAAGGGCATCACCCAAGAAGCCTTAGCGGCGGAGATCCACTTCTCCAACACTCACGTCTCCGCCGTCGAAAGCGGCAAACGCCCGCCCAGTGCCGAACTGATCCACCGCGCCGACGACGCGCTGACAACCGGAGGCCTCCTCAGCCGCCTCCTGAACGCCGCACACCAAGCCGCCACGCGCGAGATCATGCCCGAGTGGTTCCGCCCCTGGGCAGAAATCGAAACGGTCGCCACCGCCCTCCGCTCCTACCAACCACTCGTCCTCGACGGCCTACTCCAAACCCCCGCCTACGCCCGCGCCCTACTCCAGGCCGGCGACCCCACCGCCAACGAGGACACCCTCCAACGCGCTGTAGAGACTCGGCTCCAGCGCCAGCAGATCCTCAGCCGGCCAACTCCTCCGCGCCTCATCACGGTCTTGGAAGAGTCGATCCTCCACCGCCCGATCAGCGACTCACCCACCCCCATGCGCGAGCAGCTCGACCACCTGATCACCATGGCCACCACCGGCACCGCCGACATCCACATCCTCCGCACCGAGGTAGGCGTCCACCGAGGCCTAGCCGGCGCCTTCGTCCTGGCAACCCTCCTCAGCAGCCCCGACGTCGCCTACATCGACACCCAACTCCGCGGCCTGGTCATCGAGACCCCCGTAGACGTTGATGCCGCCCGCCGCATCTGGGAAGGTCTTCTAGGAGAAGCCCTCCCCAAACGCCAATCCCTCAAACTCATCCAGGAGGCCGCCCAATCATGGAAAACCTGATCTGGAGAAAGTCCACCCGCAGCAGCCCTAACGGCGGCCAATGTGTAGAAATGGCAGTGGGGAGTCGATGCATCTACGTGCGTGACAGCAAAGATGCGGGCGGTCCAGTTCTTACTGTTGCGGCTAGTTCATGGAAAATCTTTGTGCGCGAACTTAATTCCGATAATTGACTGAGGACTGACCTCTGCGCCGAACCTTTTATCGACGCTTCGTTGCCTTGGTTGCGTGGAAATGTGCCAGCTATTGATCAATCTTTCTGGGATCGTGCATGGCTTCCGGAGATGGAGTGAGTGCGAATTTGGAGGGTCTCGGTGACTCGAATGGGGTGCCTCGAAACCGTCTGGAACTGAGAGACTTTCTGATATTCGTCCCGGCGGCCGTGGCGCTTCTCGCTGGCCTGAGGGTTTTAGTGATATCTGGGGGTGACTCTAGCGTCTTTAGGGCACTTGCCTCTACAGTCAATATTCCGCTGCTGTTATTCGTTACGGCTCTTAGTGTGTTGCCGTATACCGTTGTTGTGGTCGCGTTCGAGATCAGAGAAATTAGCGCGTTTTCAATGATGTCAATGCGTTCCTATCTAACTCTGGTTCTCTGTATTTGGGCCGTCAGTGTACTGGTGGTGCCGATCTCCACCGGCATTATTCTGACGATCTTGGTCGTGATGGGGCTTGCGCTGGAAATGATCGCGACCCGCGCCAGGCGTTACGGAAGGCCTCCGCGCGGCTCTCGCTTTGCGCTGACTTTTGCGGGCATGATGGTCTTGGCCGGAGTTCTGGGTGCGCCAATGTGGCTGCCGCCGCAGGAAATGCGGATCGCCGAACGGCCGGTTCCCGTAGTGGGGTACGTAATCTCAGAAACGGGAGAAAGTGTGACCATATTCGATGCCGCTAGCGGTGCGGTTGTTGCGTACAAAGCTTCGTCAGTCGATTCTAGGCGTGTTTGTAGAATCGATCAAGACACTTTGTTTTTCAGCGGAAACTCATGGCTGACGCGCCGAAGCCTACTTTCGTATGCCTCAGATATTTTCGCTTTTCCGAGGCCTCAAACCTCGGCATGTTCTCAGCTCTAACCCTTGCCTGAAATGCGTACTTGCATATGAGGGCTCTGCGGGATCGCTGTTACTGAGAGAATGTTGCGACAGGTTGTTTAGCAGGTAACAAGCTGCTTCACGGCGCTCTTGGCTTTCTGGTAAACGTCTCGACGTGAAGGCCCGAGATCCTCGTTTAGTGCCAAGGTTAGCGATTCGGATGCAAACCCCAGTAAAGGTCTAAAGATGTCCGCTTGGCCCAGACCGGCTGGAAGGTCCCATTCACGTTCGAAAACTAGCCGGTTGAGATTTGCGATGCCGAGAGCTACATAGCGTCGGCTCTGTGAGCGAAAGATGATGCCGTCAAGTATTCCTGGACCTTCGTCATCCTCCACGTTCTTCTCGTCTTCAGGGGTTAGTGGTACATACAGCCATAGTGAGATGTCGCCCGTGTAACCTACTGCGCGCCAAAATAGGTGGGTGTCCTGACCGCTCCGAAAGAGGCCGAGTGTGGGCACGCCGTTATATCTGTCGAAAATCTCAACTTCCTCTACGGCTGCCACGGGAGCCCAAGCAAGGTTCCCGATCTCTGGCATCACGCCACTGTTCATTGGTCCTCCCCGTCGCTAGTGAAGCACTGGTCGAAGGCGGATGCCATAGCCCCATCCCACTCTCTGGGACCCTGCGGGTCGGTCGGCGGGAAGACCGATACATGCAGTGCGTTACCCTTTGTGGGGGAATGTCGCACCTCGAAGGCGGCTCTCCGTAGCTTGCCAACGGTGGTGTAGCGGGCGTGAGCCCAGGGCGCGGCTGTCTTGGTGACCAGTAGCGCGGCGGCCATGGGGGTTTGTCGTCCCAGGATGAGAGACATCTCTGTTTCGCCCCTCTCTACCCTCAGTTCATTGCGGAAGGCTTCCCCTTCCTCGCCGTACTGTGTCAGTTCGAGGTCGTCGCCCAGAACCTGCACCTCGGCAACGTTGCCCTTGGAAGGCACGCACCCACCCTCCAGCGTCAATCGGCAATCAGCGGCACGAAGTTACCTAGATGTGCTGTGCAAAAGTTGTCTACTTGTCGACGCGTGTCCTTGCTGCTGTTGACTGTGCTTGTGTGTACTATACGTGACGTTTCATGATCTTTGAGTGATCCTGCGCGCCGCTGACTGTTCGGCATGTTTGTCGGCACGGCGGCGTAGGTGCTGGTGTTCGGGTGTTAGGCCAGGCCTCCCAGTCTCAGTCTCCGTCTCAGTTGTCCTGATTCAGGTCCGTTCACCGCTGGCCGCTCGTAGACTTGATCGCAGGTCGTAGACGCTGTTGTGCATGTGCGAACGTGGCGCGGCAGACTTGGAAAGCGTGTTGGGTTAACACCCTCACGAGTTCGAATCTCGTATCCTCCGCTTGAAGCGGAAAACCGGACCGGTCCCGATGGGGCCGGTCCGGTTTCGTCTGTGCGGGCAAGAGCTGTGCCGCACAGCCGCACCACGTGGGGTGTTGGAAGGTGACCGCCCACCCGGCCGGTGCCCGCGGGAGCACTGAGAAGGTGCCCCCGCCGGAAGCGGGAAGATCAGTCCCTGGTTTTCGCTCTCCAGTAGTCCAGGGTTTGGCGGAGCACGGTCTGGAACAGCGCGAAGTTGATCGGCTTGTAGATGTAGCTGTCCGCGCCGGCCGAGTAGCAGGCGTCGGCCTCGGCCGGGTCCTCGGAGGACGTGAAGACGACCACGGTCAGCGACGCCAGGCCGGGGTGGGCGCGGAGGCGGCGGAGGACGTCCAGGCCGCTCTCGCCGGGCATGTTGAGGTCGAGCAGGATCATGCCGGGGCGGCGCGCGCCGTCCGCGGTGAGCCGGGGCAGCACGTCGGCGCTGGAGCGGACGAACTCCAGCCGGAGGTCGGGGTGGGAGCGGCCGATGGCCCGGCCGATCGCCTCCACGTCCTCGTCGGAGTCCTCCACCACCATGATCAGGTCCTCGTGCACCGCTGCTCCGCTCTGATCGCCAGGACGGCGATGTCGTCGGCCCCGGTCGTACCGAAATCCTTGGCGGCCTGGCTCAGCTCGCGCACCAGCTCGTCGACCGGCAGGTCGCGGAGGCGGCGCACGGTGTCGTAGAGCGCCACGTCCTCGAACATCCGGCCGGTGTGGTCACGGCTCTCGGTCAGGCCGTCGGTGAACATCAGGAGTGTGTCGCCGGGCGCCAGCGTGAGCCGGGACCGGCCGATCCGCGCCTCGTCGGTGATGCCGAGCGCCAGCCCGCCGCCGCGGCCCGGCAGCACCCGGCCGTCCTGACGCAGGATCAGCGGTGCCGGGTGCCCGGCGGACATCCACTGCACGCTCAGGCCGGCGCGTGTCTCGCGGAGCAGCGCCACGCCCGCGGTGACGAACCGCCACGAACCGTCGCGGCGCAGACCCGCGTTCAGCCGGCTCAGCGCGCGGGCCGGCGACACGCGCTCCTGCAGCAGCGTGCCGAGCGTGTGCCGGGACATCCCGGTCAGCGCGGCCGCGGCCGCACCACGCCCGCAGACGTCGCCGATCAGCGCGGCCACCACGCCGTTCGAGCGGACCACCAGGTCGTAGAAGTCGCCGCCGACGTCCAGCGCCCGGTCGCCGACCGCGTACGCCGCCGCCACGCGCATGCCCTGGACCTCCGGCAGGCGGCCGGGCAGCAGGTGCTCCTGCAGCGTGACGACCTCGCGTCGGCGCGACTCGTAGAGCTCGCTGTTGTTCACGGCGAGCGCGGCCCGCTGCGCCAGGTCCCGCAGGAACGACGTGTGCGGCACCCGGCTCTGGTCGCGGTCGAAGAAGAACAGCAGCACGCCCAGCACCTGGTCCCGCGCCCGCATCACCTGAGCGTGCAGCAGCCGGGCGCCCACCTTCTCCGCGTCGGCCGGCTCGATGCGCTCCGCCTGTTCGGCGACCGCCCGCTCGGCCAGCACGCGCAGCTCGTCGGCCGTGGCATCGTCCGCCAGCAGCGCCGCCATCCGCCGCATGTCCATGTGCACCGCGCTGCGCAGCACCAGCTCCCGGTTGTCGCGCGAGTAGACCAGACAGCCCTCGGCGATCGCCGGCACGGTCATCCGGGCGACCCGGTGCATCGTCTGGCCCGGGTCCAGCACCGCGTCCATCTGTAGCGACGCCTCGGCCAGCAGCGCGTCCCGGATCTGCTGCTCGTCGTCCGACCGGCGCCGCCGCAGCCGCGAGATCGCCTCTCGGGTGACGTCTATCACCTGCCACAGGCAGGTGGTCAGCTGCTCCTCGTCCGCCGCGCCGTCGACCAGGAGCTCGATCGTGCCCGCAGCCTCGCCCGCGACCTCGAACCCGGCCACGATCACGCATTCCGCGCTGTGCACCTGCTCCCGCACGACCACGGCGTCGCCGTCCCGCCACAGCGCCATTCGCCGCGCCAGCGCGCGGTCCTCGTCGCTCTCCAGCGGCACGCCGGTCCACCGGTACTCCGCGATCTTGCCGTCGCTCACCCGGTGCCGCAGCCCCCACACCGCCACGACGCCCGGCAGTGCCTGCAGCGGCGGAAGCACCAGCTCGGCGAGTTCCTCACGGTCGGTGATGGCCCCGACGGTCCGCCACAGGCGATGCAAAGCAGCAGACCAGGCCCGGTCTCCCTCGCCCACGTTCACCACCTCCGGCCGACACGCTCAGTAATGTACTGGCCGCAGGCCCGGCACAGTACCCCGTCGGCCGTTGCCAACCGACGAGTAACGATGTGACCGCTGAGAGACGTGTCGAAACCACCACTCGGCGGGATCACGGCGACTGGTGGAGCGAGCCGCTGGAGCGGGCGACGCGCACCGACTCGCGGGTGGCCGGGCGGCGTTCCCGGTCCGCATCGCGGCGGACAGGGAACGCCAACGCTGGTAGGCCGCCGGGGACTCGAACCCCGAACCTATGGATTAAAAGTCCACAGCTCTGCCATTGAGCTAGCGGCCCGCGGCTGTCAGGGTACCTGCGCCGCCCATCCGGCGCCTAAACCATATCCCCGCGTCACTTCGTGGTGTCCGGCGTGTGCTCATGACGCGGCGAGAGCAGCGGTTCTGTCGGGCACCACCTCTATCCTCCACGCCATGAGTCTGAGTGACCTGACGCGGGAGTCAGTTCTGGAGGCCATCGCCGAGTGCGACACGCTGGGGCGGGAGGCGTTCCGGCGACGGTATGGATTCGGCGCCGCGCTTGAGTACGTGCTTGTCCACGAGGGCGGCGAGTACGACTCGAAGGCCATCGCCGGCGTCGCACACCGGTACGCCGCCGGAGTGGTCCTTCCCGCCGGCCGCTTCACCGGCGGGGTGGACAGCGTCGTCCGTCAGCTGTCGCGACTCGGTTTCACTGTGGCACGCCGTGCTGAAGCGGCTCGCGCACCTCTTGTGCTCATCGCCCCGTCGTACGGGAATCCGGCCTCGCGGGCTCGATTCGCGGACACACTCGACCGGGCGGTCCCGTTTGTCGACGGACCGATCCGGGCCCTGCTGAAGGAGGGGGAGTTCGCTCAGCTCATCCGTCTCCATCCGGACGGATCCGCACGGTTCTGGGGCGCCCTCGCGCGGCACGACAGCAAGATGGATCGCCTCGCCGAGAAGGATCCCGTCCTGTTCACGGGCGATAACCATGTGCAGGCTATCGCCCGGCTGGGGTGCCGGCTGCGCAACCCTGAACTGGCGGATGCGCTGTGGCACCCGGATCCCAAGACCGGCAGCTGGAGCAATGTCTATACCGTGCTGGACTTCGAACGGGTCACCGACCTCAGGTACGACGAGATTCGAGCCCTCGCCGGCTACAGCCCCAACGATGTGTTCCAGGAGACCAGGGTGCCCCGTTCCGATCAGGCGGCGGCGCTGATCGACGGTCTGGGGCTCAGCGTCGAGGAGAATCCGGAGCAGACCGACGCCCGGGACGAAGCGAGACTGTTGCGGGCGCTCAATGGCCAGGACGACCTCTTCGAGGCCGAAAGCCACCATACGGATACCAGTGAGTACGACCTGCCCGGCCGGAAGATCACTCTCCAGCGTGCGGAGGCGCGGCTCGTCGCTCGCTACCGGAACACTCTGTCCGACCCGCAGGCATGGCGTCTTCGCCTCGATGTGGGCTGGACCGATCTGTTCGATCCCGCCCGGGCCGACCTGATCGAGGCGAAGCGCTCAGCCTCCCATCGACATGTCCGCGAGGCGCTGGGTCAGCTGCTCGACTATGCCGCCCACGCATCCCGCACGATCGAGCGCCTGACGGCTCTATTCCCCGAGGCTCCTGCCGAGGCCGACACCCGGCTGCTTCACCGATACGGCATCGACTGCCTCTACTGGGAGGGCGCAGAGGACTTCGTACGTCTGGAAGCTCCGGACGCCGCGCGACAGCGAATGCGGACCGCGTGGTCCGCGGACACTGACACGAGCCCGTGAACGGGACCTGATCGGCCCTGCCGCCGCGTGGTGAGGCTCGCGTAAGTCGTGCCCGGGGCTTGCCCACCGTTTCGTCCCAGGTCGCGAGGTTTCACCGACTCGGGCGGCGATCTCCGTGGTGGTCATCGAGAGAATGTCACCCAGATGGTCGTGCCGCCGCCCGGGGATTCGTCGGCCCAGGCGCGGCCGCCGTGGCGTTCGGCGATGCGGCGGACGATGGCCAGGCCGGCGCCGGAGCCGTCGCCGCCGGTGCCCCTGGGGTGCAGCCGGCGGAACAGCTCGAATGCCTGGCCGCGCAGGTGCGCCGGGATTCCGATGCCGTTGTCCCGGACCATCAGGGCCGGCTCGCCGTCGATCTCGGCGGTGGCGACCTCGACGTGCCGGGGACCGTCCGGGCGGGCGTATTTGGCCGCGTTGACCAGCAGGTTGACCAGCAGCTCGTCGAAGAGGACCGGGTCGGCGAGCAGGCCGTGGGACGGGGTCACGGTGACCCGGACCGACTCCTCCTCCAGGCGCGGGCCGGCGATCTCCAGCGCCCGGGTCACGGCCGTGTTCAGGTCGATCTCCTCGCGGTGCAGGTCGGTGCGGCCCAGACGGGAGTAGTAGAGGAGCGCGTTGAGCAGCTCGTCCATCCGGGAGGCGAGGCGCTGGATGGAGGCGAGGCGGTGGGCGGTCACCTCGTCCATGCCGTCGGCGTTGTCCTCGGCCAGGAACGCGGCCTGGTTCGAGATGCCGCGCAGCGGTTCTTTCAGGTCGTGCGCGGCCGCGTGCGCGAACGAGTCCAGGTCGACACTGCTGCGGCTCAGCTCGGTGCTCAGGCTCGACAGCCGGTGGGTGTGCGCGAGCGCGACCTGCAGGATCGCGCGGCCGAGTTCGACGGCCATCGCCAGGTCGGTCGTGGACCATGGTGCGCTGCGCCCCCGTACCGTGGCCAGGAAGACCGCGGTGGAACCGCGCGGCGTCAGCCGCTCGCCGTGCGGGCCGAGCACCACCGGGCGGGCCGGGTCCGCGGCCCAGCGGCGTGGTGCGGTGCGCTCGCGGCGCAGCCAGACGACCTGGTCACCGGCGTCGCTCAGCGGCAGCACCAGCGCGCCGTCGATCGCGCCGGTGAACGGCGCCATCGCGGGCAGGTCCTCGCCGAGCCGGTCGCTGTGCCAGGGCGTGCCCGCGGGGGACGGCGGCAGCGCGGCCCAGAGCGCGTCCAGCGCCTCCGTACCGGGGTCGGCGCCGTGCACGGTGGTGTCGCCGTTGAGGCGCACCACGACCGCGTCGGACTCGACCACCCGGTCCAGTCCGGCCGGGTCGGACCAGCCGCTGGCCATGCTGTCCGCGATCGGCTCGATCAGCCGCGCGATCACGGTGCGGGACCGTTCCCGGGCCCCGGTGTCGTCGCGCTCGCGCAGCGCGGTCAGGTGCAGCGACAGCGCGGCGCCGAAGAACTCGCAGGCGGCGCGCAGCTGGGGCCCGAGCGCCTTCGGAGTGTGTCCGTGGCAGGCGATCAGACCCCACAGCCGGCCGCCGACCAGCAGCGACACCGACATCGACGACGCGACGCCGATGTTGCGCAGGTACTCCAGGTGGAACGGGGAGACCGTGCGCAGCACGGACAGCGACAGGTCGAGTGGCTCCCCGGAGGCCAGGACCGGCGGTACGAGCCGCACGGTCGCGTCGTCCACGTCCGCGATCACCCGGATCCAGTTCTGTTCGTAGAGCCGGCGGGCCTGCGGCGGGATGTCCGTCGCCGGGAACCACAGCCCCAGCCATGGCTCCTGGCCCTCGGCCGTCTCCTCCGCGATCACCTCGCCCGGCCCGTCCACCGACTCGAACCGGTACGCCACCACCCGGTCGAAGCCGGTGATCGCCCGCACCTCACGCACCGCGGCCTGCGCGGCCTCCACCACGGTCGCGGCCGCCTGCAGCCGCACCAGCGCGGACCGGATCGGCGCGTAGAACATGGTGAACGGCGTGGTGACCGGCGCGGCCGGCTCGAACTCCAGCACCAGCAGCCCTTCGGAGCGGTGCACGGTGACGTCGAACCAGCGGCCGTTCAGCGGGACCGGCATCATCGCGGTCTGCCCGGTGTCCGCGTCGGCCAGGGCGCGCAGCGCGGTCAGCTGCTCGGCGGAGAGCCACCCGAGAACGGGATCGCCCACCGCCACGCCGGGCCCGAGCAGCGCGGACGCGTTCTCGCTGATTACCGCGACGGTGTCGTGCCGCAGCGCGACCAGCGCGCCGTAGGACTGGATGCCGCCGAGCCGGTGGATCGGCTCGCGCACGCACGCGGAGAGGTCGAACGACGTGCCCGTCTCCCGCTCGGCCTCGACCAGCCGGTCCGTCAGCCACGATCCGTTGTTGTCCACGTCCTCAGACTTCCAGCTGCCACAGCCGTTCGGCGACCCGTTCGACGCCCCGGGTGAGATGCCGCCGGTACGTGCTGAACGGCACCCCCAACTTCTCGGCCGCCGCCTCCTGGGTCGGCGCCCGGTGGAAGTACGTGGTGGCGAGCGCGCGGTGCAGCTTGCCCTCGCGCGCGTCGTCACGCAGCGAGTCGACCGCCTCGACGATCAGGTCGCGCAGCGTCTGCACCGGGCTGCCGCCGCGGTCGCCGATCAGGTGGGTGCGCAGCAGCGGGTTGCTCTCCAGCGCGTCCGGCAGGTGCCAGTTGCGCAGCGCGTCCCGGACCGCGGTGTCGAAGTCCGCGCGGGACAGCACTGTGAACGCGGGCCGCCCGGGCCGGGCGTCCGGCCCGAACAGCAGGCGCGCGTTCAGCTCGGTGATCCACGCGTCGACCGGCAGCGCGCGCCAGTCGTGGCCGAAGACGCCGTGCGGACGCCCTTCGACCAGCACGCGGCCGCTGCCCGGGACCGGGTGGTGGTCGGTGAACGCCATCAGCGGCAGCAGCCGGTCCGGCTCCGGGACGACCACGAACGACCAGGCCAGCCGGGTGGACCGGATCCAGGCCTCCAGCACCCGCATCTGCATCAGCATCCCGGCCTCGCGCGGGCGCCGGTCGATCGGCGGGTGCAGGAAGCGGGTGACGAACACGTGCTCACCGGGCCGGGGCGGCGCGGTCTCGGTCGCGGCCCAGGCGAGCGCGACGGCCGGGTCGGCGGCCAGCTCCACCGGGTCCGGCTCGGTCAGGCGCAGGTGCGCGGCGTACGCGATGAGGACGCCGTCCGAGACTCGGCGGTACGCCGTGAACGCCTCCGGCCGCCGCGCCAGCCAGAAGTCGAGGGCGGCGGACGGCGGGCTCATCTGCCGTACCGCCGGATGGTCTTGAATGTTCAGGGGGTCCGCCCGCACCGCGTCGTCCCCGCGCGCGAAGAGGAACGGGCTCAGCACCTCGTTCGCGCGCAGCAGGTGCCAGAGCGCGCGCATGGCCGGCTGCACGACCTCGCCGGACGCGGTCCGGGCCCGGTCCAGGATGTGCGTGGCGACCTGGTGGTGCAGCCGTTCGTAGCCCTGCGGGTCGCGCCAGCGCAGGTCCGCCTCGAGCGCGCCGCGGACCACGCCGTGCGGGTAGAGCCCGTACCGGTCGGACTCGACGAACGGCAGCCGGCGCAGCCAGTCGAAGATCGTCGCGGCGCGGTCGCCGACCACCGCGCGCAGCAGCTCCTCGGTGGTGCTCTCGGCGTGCGCGCAGACCTCCAGCGCGAGCCGGTGCGCGGGCGACGGCACCTCGCCGACCAGCTGGTCGATCAGCGTGGTCAGCACGTCCCGGGTCGGTGTCCACCGGCCGGGCAGGTCGCGGGCGGCGGACGACGCGGCCAGGCTCAGCGCGAGCGGGTGGCCGCCGGCGAAGGCGAGCACCGGCTCGTGCTGCGACTCCGGTACGCCGCGCAGCCGCAGCAGCTCGACCGCCTCGTCGGGTGCCAGGTCGCCGAGCTGCGTGACGCGCAGCAGACCGGACCAGGAGACGTCGGAGGCCCAGAGCGGGTCGGGTGGTTCCTGGCCGGCGAGCACCGCGACGGCACCGGCCGGCAGCCTCGGCAGGTACGTCTCGCGCATCCAGCCCTCGAGGTGCCGGCTCTGCTCGAACGAGTCGACGAGCAGCACCACGCCCTCGGCGACGTCCTGTGCGGCCAGCCGCTCGACCGCGCCGCCGTCGATCTCCACCACGGTGCGGCCGGCGTCGCGGGCCTCGTCCGCGAAGCGGCGCAGCAGCGTGGACTTGCCGACGCCCCCGGCACCGTGCAGGTGGAGCACGGCGTACGCGCCGGGGGCGGCGGCGAGCGCGTCGCGGAAGCCGGTCAGCTCATCGCGCCGGCCGACGAACGACTGCTGCCGGGCGGCCCGGAGGCGTTCCGCGAGCCGCGCGACCGTGTGCATCATGAAGTGATTATCACGACCGGTGATATACGCCGGTTCGACGCGGTCACTCCGGCAGCAGGACCTGCGGGGTCGGGTGCTGGCGGAGCAGCGCGGTCTCCACCATGACGTCCAGCAGCTCGGAGTAGCTCACCCCGGCCGCGGCCCACATCTGCGGGAACTGCGACATCGAGGTGAAGCCGGGGAACGTGTTGACCTCGTTGATCACCGGCACCACGCCGTCCGGCGTCTCGCGCAGGAAGAAGTCGACGCGCAGCAGCCCGGTGCAGTCGAGCGCGCGGAACGCGGTCACGGCGCACTCCTCGACCGCGGCCGTGACCGCGGGGGAGAGCTTGGCCGGGATCTCGAAGACCGTGCCGACGTCGGTGTACTTCGCCTCGAAGTCGAAGAACTCGAAGCCGTCCGGCACCCGGATCTCCAGCGACGGGCCGGCCTCGACCCGCCCGTCCGGGAACTCCAGCACGCCGATGTCCACCTCGCGGCCCGGGACCGCGGCCTCGACCAGCACCTTCGGGTCGCTGCGGCGGGCCAGCTCGATTGCGGCGTCCAAGTCGGCCCAGTCGTCGACGCGCGAGACGCCGATGCTCGAACCGGCGCGCGACGGCTTCACGAAGACCGGCAGGCCGAGGCGCTCGCGGTCGGCCTGGCTGACGGTCTCGCCGGCGCGGCGCAGCACCACGCCGTCCGCGACCTCGATGCCCTCGGAGACCAGGATCTTCTTGGTGAACTCCTTGTCCATCGAGACCGCGCTGGCCAGCACGCCGTTGCCGAGGTAGGGCAGGCCGGCCAGCTCCAGCAGCGCCTGGATGGTGCCGTCCTCGCCGTACGGGCCGTGCAGGCACGGGAACGCCACGTCCACGTCGCGCAGTGCGGCGAGCGCGTCGGAGATGCTGGTGATCGGCAGCGGGTGGACCGTGCCGTCCGCCGCGCGGGTCTGCGCGAGCAGCCCGTCGAGGTCGAGCGTCGACGCGGTGTTCGGTTCGTCCTGCCCGACGATCCAGACGCCGTC
This sequence comes from Catenuloplanes nepalensis, assembly GCF_030811575.1. Lineage (GTDB taxonomy): Bacteria > Actinomycetota > Actinomycetes > Mycobacteriales > Micromonosporaceae > Catenuloplanes > Catenuloplanes nepalensis. The sequence continues at coordinate 8,363,375 of NZ_JAUSRA010000001.1, forward strand.
GATGGTGATCCGGACCGGCACCACCTGGTAGCGCTCGCGGTCCAGGTGCTGCATCACGCTCAGCGCGGACTTGCAGGACACGTCGTGCTCGCCACTGCGGCCGCCGAAGATCACGGCGATGCGGGTCTTCCCACGCTCGGTCACAGTTCAGGCCTCCGTGTGTAGAAGATGGCGTCGGGGTAGCCGCACGCCGATGCCGGTGAGAAGTTCGTGAGCGTTCGTCCCGGCGTGCTCGGCCTGCTCGGCGACGGTGGGCTCACCGCGCGAGCCGGAGCCGAACAGCACCGCCTCATCACCCTCGGTGACCGGCAGCTCGCCGGTGTCGATGATCAGGTGATCCATCGACACCGGACCGAGAATCGGCCGGCGCACGCCGTGAATGAGCACCTCGGCCACGCCGCCGAGTCCGCGCGGGACACCGTAACCGAAACCGAGCGGAAGCACCGCGCGACCGTCCCCGGCCTGCACCACGCGTGCGCGCACGGTCATCGCCGGTCGAAGATCAAAATCAGTTCCGGGCACCGGGGGTACGCCGTAGAGCGCGATCCCCGCCCGCCCGAGGTCGAAGCGCGCGGACGGCACCTGCAGGATGCCGGCCGAGTTCGCCAGGTGCAGCACGTCCGGGGCCAGCCCGGCCGCCCGGGCCAGGCCGATCGCCTCCGCGAACGCGCTCTGCTGCGCGGCCAGGCTCTCGGCGCCCGGATCCTCCGCGTTCGCCAGGTGCGACCAGAGGCCACGGACCCGGATCTGCCCGTCCGACTCGTACTTGCGGGCCCAGCCGAACAGCTCCGGCCAGGTGTGCCGGGTGGCGCCGCCGCGGCTGAGCCCGGTGTCCGCCTTGATGTGCACGTCCAGCGCGACGCCGCGCCGGCCGGCCTCGGCCGCGATCGCGTCCAGGTGGGCCAGCGTGGCCACGGAGAGCGTGATGTTCGCCTCCGCGAGCGCGGCCAGGTCGTCCTGCGGCCCGCACATCCACGCCAGGATCGGCGCGGTGAGCCCGGCCTCGCGCAGCTGGATCGCCTCCAGTGCGGAGGTGACGCCCAGCCAGTCCGCGCCGGCCGTGACCGCGGCGTTCGCGGACGGCACGGCGCCGTGCCCGAAGCCGTCCGCCTTGACCACGGCCATCAGCGCCGCGTCGCCCATGGCGCGCTTCAGCACCCGGGTGTTGTGCGCGATCGCACCCAGGTCCACGGTCGCTTCCGCCAATGTCGCCACAGCCCTTCCCGTACGCTTCCAGCGGTGCACGATGCCCCGTGAGGCTATCCATTTGAAAGCTCATGTCATGCTCACGCCAGTGGCCTTTGTCACTTGGCGACCCTCTGTGATCGATCGTGCCACGGACCGTTGCTGAGCTGCGGATATGTGGTCTCCGCATTGACCGGCGGGGGCCTCTGGCTAGACTCGGGGCCTCTGGCGCGACACCGCGGGCGAAGGACGCATGACCATCTACAGCAGTGCCGCCCGGGTGGGCGAGATCAAGATCATCGTCACCGGCGGTGGGACGGGCGGTCATACCTATCCGGCGCTGACCACGATCCGCACCATCCGCGAACGACTCTCCCGTGCCGGGACCGAGCCGGAGATCCTCTGGGTCGGCGTCTCGCACGGGCTCGAAGCCAAGATCTCGGTGCAGAACAACGTGCCGTTCAAGGCGATCACCACGGGCAAGCTGCGCCGCCACATCAACGTCAAGGACCAGCTGCGCAACGTGGCCGACGCGTTCCGCATCCCGTTCGGCGTGCTGCAGGCGATCGCCGCGGTGGCGAAGGCCAAGCCGGACGTGGTGATCTCCACCGGTGGCTACGTCTGCGTGCCGGTCGGCGTCGCCGCCTGGCTGCTGCGCCGCCCGCTGGTCATGCACGAGCAGACGCTCGCGGTCGGCCTGGCCAACCGGATCCTGTCCCGCTTCGCCACCCGCATCCTGCTCAGCCACGAGTCGTCGATCGAGCACCTGCCGGAGAAGGCGCGGTCCAAGGCCGTGGTCACCGGCAACCCGATCCGGCCCGAGGTGTTCATGGGCCAGCGCGAGCGCGCGATCGCCGGCTACGGGCTCGACCCGCGGCTGCCGCTGGTCTACGTCACCGGCGGTGCGCAGGGCGCGCTGCAGGTCAACAAGCTGATCGCCGAGGTGCTGCCGGACCTGCTCAGCCGCGCGCAGGTGCTGCACCAGTGCGGTGACTACTCCTACGAGATGATGCGCGAGCGGCACGCGTCCCTGCCGCCGCACCTGCAGCAGCGATACACGGTCTTCCCCTACATCCACGACGAGCTGCCGGACGTGCTGGCCGCGGCGGACGTGGTGGTGGCCCGCAGCGGCGCCGGCACGGTCGCGGAGCTGAACGCGCTGGGCAAGGCGAGCGTCTACATCCCGCTGATACCCACCCAGGGTGACGAGCAGCGCCGGACCGCGCGGCACCTGGCCGACGTGGGCGCGGCGCGCATGCTCGCGGCCGAGGACGCGACGCCGGACCGGCTCCGCGAGGAGTTGATCGCGCTGCTCGACGACCCGGCGTACCGTCACCGGATCTCCGAGTCGGCTCGCACGCACGGCCGCCCGGACGCGGCGGTCGCGGTCGCGGACGAGGTGCTGGCCGCGGCGAGATAGGCCTTCGGCCCGGTCGGGGGGGCGGGGGCCGGAGCGACAGCCGGGATGACTCTTTGGAGTTCCCCGGATTGCCCGGCGAGCCGGTACGGGTTCCACTGAACTACATGGGTGGCATTCGAGTCGGCACGTCGGGCTGGGCGGACCGGGAACTGATCTCGTCCGGCTGGTATCCACGGGAGTTCAACGACCCGGCCGGGCGGCTGGCGTACTACGCGCGGCACTTCGACCTGGTGGAGGTGGACACCACCTACTACGGCATCCCGGCGCCGGAGACCGCGCGCGCCTGGGCCGACCGTACTCCCGACGGGTTTCTTTTCAACGTGAAGGCGTTCTCGCTGTTCACCGGCCATCCCACGCCGGCCAGTACGATCCCGGCCGCGCTGCGCCCGGCCTCCGGCGCACAGCGGCTGCGCCGGCGGGACCTCGCGCCGGACGCCTACGAGCGGCTCTGGGACAACTTCCACGCGGTCCTGACGCCGCTCGCGGACACCGGCAAGCTCGGCGTGGTGCTGCTGCAGTTCCCGCCGTGGCTCACGCACGGCGACAAGGCCAAGGAGAGCATCATCGCGGCCGCGGACCGCTGCCGCCCGCACCGGGTCGCGGTCGAGGTGCGGAACCCGAGCTGGTTCACCGAGGAGAACGCGCTCGACACACTGCTCTTCCTTCAGTCGCACGACCTCTCGCACGTGATCGTGGACATGACCCAGGGCCTGCCGTCGTCCGTCCCGCCGATCACGGTCAGCACCGCGGACCCGGCCGTGGTGCGCTTCCACGGCCGCAGCGCCGCGTGGGAGACCGGCGACAAGAAGGACAAGTTCCGCTACGAGTACGGCGACGACGAACTGGCCGAGTGGGCGAGCCGGCTGCGCGAGCTGGCCGGCGAGGGCGACTCGCTGCACGCCCTGATCAACACGTGCTGCGGCGACACCTCCCCGCGCACCGCACTGCGCCTCGCCTCACTCGTCGGCTCCCGCACCCGGCCGTCGCCCGCCTGACGCTCCCGCACGCCGGCTGCGATGATGCATCCGTGCAGCCCACCCGGATACTCTTCGACTTCTTCGGCACGCTGGTCGACTACTCGTCCAGCCGCACCGCGCAGGGCTACCCCAAGACCTGGGCGACCGTGCGCGACTGGGGCGTCGAGGTCAGCTACGAGCGCATGCTCGCCGAGTGGTCCGCCACCTGCCTCGAACTCGACCGCATCTGCGAGGCCGGCCACCGGGAGTACTCGATGCTGGAGGCCGCGGCCCACTTCCTCCCGAAGATCCTCGGCCGCCGCTCCACCGCCGCGCAGGGCGAGGAGTTCGTGCACGCCTACCTCGACGAGTGGAACGCCGGCGTCACCTATCCGCCGGGCATCCAGGCGTTCGTCCGCACGCTGGCGCAGCGCTACCAGCTCGCCGTGGTCACCAACACGCACTGGGCCGGACTCGTACCCCAGCACCTGATCACCATGGGTCTCGCCGACGCGTTCGCCGAGGTCATCACGTCCGTCGAGCTCGGCCGCCGCAAACCCCACCCGCAGACCTACGCCACCGCGCTGGCCGCACTCCAGGCCGCCCCCGAGGACGCCGTCTTCGTCGGCGACACCTTCGAACCCGACTTCCTCGGCCCCGAGGCCGCCGGCATCCGCGCCTACCTCATCGACCCGCGCGGCCACGCCCCGATCCCGGCCGACCGCCGCCTCACCACGGTCTTCGACCTGACCCAGAAGCTCTGAATCCCCCCGCTTCCGGCGGAGGCTCAACGTTCACTTGCGAGTGAGTCTCCGCAGTTCAGCGGCGCATGCTTCATCGCTCTCTTCGGATCAACCCAAGCGGGGCCGGCAATGGGCACCGGGTGATCTCATGACGGCGCGATTGCGGTCGTGAATCGCTGTTTCGACTCGCGGATGCAAGCTTTAAGATGGCGTTCGTGACGCAGTTTCGGATCGGTGAGGCGGCTGAGCTGCTCGGCGTGAGTGCGGACACCGTGCGGCGGTGGATCGATGCCGGGCGGCTGGGGGCGGTGCGGGATGAGGCGGGGCACCGGCTGGTGGAAGGCGAGGCGCTGGCCGCGTTCGTGCGGGAGCAGCACGAGGCGGCGGAACCGGCGTCGGAGACCTCGTCCGCGCGGAACCGGCTGCGTGGCATCGTCACCGCGGTCGCGAAGGACGGCGTGATGGCGCAGGTGGACCTGCAGGCCGGGCCGTTCCGGATCGTGTCGCTGATGAGCCGGGAGGCCGTCGACGAGCTGGACCTACGGGTCGGTTCGGTCGCGGTCGCCGTGATCAAGTCGACCACCGTCGTCGTGGAGACGGCGTCCCTGGGGAGGAGAACGGCATGAGGCGGACCATGGCGGTCGCGGCGGCGATCCTGCTGCTCGCCGGCTGCGGCGGGAGCGGGGACGAGGAGCCGGCGGCGGGCGGTGGGTCGGGTGCGCCGGGGCCGGCGGGCGGCGACGCGCTCAGCGGGCAGCTCACCGTGTTCGCGGCGGCGTCGCTGACCGAGTCGTTCGACCGGATCGGGCAGGATCTGCAGGCGCGCAACCCGTCGCTGTTCATCACGTTCAACTACGGCGGCAGCTCCGGGCTGGCCACCCAGATCAACGAGGGCGCGCCGGCGGACGTCTTCGCCGCCGCGTCGCCGGCCACCATGACGTCGGTGGTGGACAAGGGCGAGCCGGTCGTGTTCGTCAGGAACCAGCTGGTCATCGCGGTGGCGAAGGGTAATCCGAAGGGCATCGCCGGGCTCGCGGACCTGGCGAGGCCGGAGCTGAAGGTCGCGCTCTGCGCCGAGGAGGTGCCGTGCGGCGCGGCCGCGAAGAAGGCGCTGGCCGGGGTGGCGCTCACGCCGGTCACGCTGGAGCAGGACGTGAAGGGCGCGCTCTCCAAGGTCACGCTGGGCGAAGTGGACGCGGCACTGGTCTACCGCACGGACGCGAAGGCCGCGGCGTCCGATGTGGACGGCGTGGAGTTCCCGGAGTCGGCCGGCGCGATCAACGACTATCCGATCGTGGTGCTGACGGACGCGCCGAACGCGGCCGCGGCCGAGGGCTTCGTCGAGTACGTGCGGACCGAGGGCCTCACGGTGCTGACCGAGGCCGGCTTCCAAGCACCATGACCAGACGGCGACGCAGCGCCATGACCGAGCGGCGACGAGGCCGCGTGATCAGGCGGCAACGGGTTCCGGCGGCGCTGCTCGTTCCGGCGCTGCTCGGGCTCGCGTTCCTGGTGCTTCCGCTGGCCGGGCTCCTGATCCGGGCGCCGTGGGGCACGCTGCCGGCCCGGCTGGCCGAGCCGCAGGTGCTGGCCGCGCTGCGGCTGTCGCTGCTCACCGCCACGATCGCGACCGCGCTGTGCCTGCTGCTCGGCGTACCGCTGGCCTGGCTCCTGGCCCGGGTCGAGTTCCGCGGCCGGCGGCTGGTCCGCGCGCTGGTGACCGTGCCGCTGGTGCTTCCGCCGGTGGTCGGCGGCGTGGCGCTGTTGCTGGTCTTCGGCCGGCGCGGCATCGTCGGGCAGTGGCTGGATCAGGCTTTCGGGATCACGTTGCCGTTCACGACCGCGGGCGTGGTGCTGGCCGAGGCGTTCGTGGCGCTGCCGTTCCTGGTGATCGCGGTCGAGGGCGCGCTGCGCGGCGCGGACGCGCGGTTCGAGGAGGCGGCCGCCACGCTCGGCGCCGGCCGCTGGACCACGTTCACGCACGTGACGCTGCCGCTGGTGGCGCCGGGCATCGCGGCCGGCGCGGTGCTCTGCTGGGCCCGGGCGCTCGGCGAGTTCGGCGCCACGATCACGTTCGCCGGGAACTTCCCGGGCCGGACCCAGACGATGCCGCTCGCGGTCTACCTCGCGCTGGAACGGGACGTGGAGGCCGCGATCGTGCTCAGCCTGCTCCTGCTGGTCGTCTCCGTGACGATCCTGGCCGCGCTGCGCGACAGATGGGTGGGTGCGGCATGAGCGACGGTCTGGATGCGCGGCTGGTCGTCGACCGGGGCACGTTCCGGCTGGATGTCGCGCTGCGCGTCGCGCCGGGCGAGGTGGTGGCGCTGCTCGGGCCGAACGGCGCGGGCAAGTCCACGGCCCTGCGCGCGCTCGCCGGCCTGCAGCCGCTCGCGGACGGGCATGTCCGGCTGGGCGACGACGACCTGAGCGCGCTGCCGCCGGAGCACCGCCCGATCGGCGTGGTGTTCCAGGACTACCTGCTGTTCCCGCACCTGTCCGCGCTGGACAACGTGGCCTTCGGCCCGCGCCGGCACGGGGCCGGGCGGCGGGCGGCGAGGGCGACGGCGCTGGACTGGCTGACCCGGGTCGGCCTGGCCGAGCACGCGTCGAAGCGGCCACGGCAGCTCTCCGGCGGGCAGGCGCAGCGGGTCGCACTGGCGCGCGCGCTCGCCGTACACCCGCGGCTGTTTCTGCTCGATGAGCCGCTCGCGGCTCTGGACGCCCGGACGCGGCTGGACACGCGGGCGGAACTGCAGCGGCACCTGGCCGCGCACCCGGGCGCGACGCTGCTGGTCACGCACGACCCGCTGGACGCGCTGGTGCTGGCCGACCGGCTGGTGATCGTGGAGGCCGGCCGGGTGGTGCAGGAGGGCGACGCCGCGACCGTGACCGCGCGCCCGCGCACCGACTACGTGGCCCGGCTGGTCGGCCTGAATCTCTACCGGGGACGGGCGGACGGGCACGAGGTCACGCTGGACGGCCTCACGCTGCGTGTGGACGACCGGCTGGACGGGGACGTGTTCGTGGCGTTCCGGCCGTCGTCGGTGGCGCTGCACGCGGAGAGGCCGACCGGCAGTCCGCGGAACATCTGGGCCGCCACCATCGCCGGCATCCAACGGCACGGCGACAACCTGCGCATCGAGCTTGCCGGGCCGCTCCCGGCCGCCGCGGATGTGACGCCGGCCGCAGCCGCTCAGCTCGACCTGATACCCGGCCGAACGGTGTGGGCGGCCGTCAAGGCGACCGAGACGCATGCTTACCCCGCGTAGTGGAGACCCGGCACTGGGCTTGCAGGTCTTGACGTAACGGGTTACGGTTTGTCCAGTCCCTCGGATGACTGGCCCAGGCACCGCAGGCACGGCAAACTTCGCCGCAGGCAGTCTGCGCCGCCCGCAGGAGATCTCCGCCGTTGCACCACATGAGCGGCCCGCGAACTTTTCCGATCGCTCTCCGACGCGCAGCACAGCGCGCCTCTCGGATGTCGAGCGATTCCTACCCTCAAGGAGACTCGTCGATGAGCCCTACCCGCACACTGGATCGTCACACCACCACCCGCCGCCGCGCGCGGAAGCCGGAGCAGAGCACCCAGGTCCCGACCGGCGAGGTCGCCATGGTCGACGGCCTGCTGGACATCCAGGACCGGCACGCGTTCCTGCGGGTCGACGGCTACCTGCCGTCGCCGGAGGACGTGACCGTGCCGATGTCCCTGGTCCACCGGCACGGCCTGCGCCGCGGTGACCGCCTCACCGGCGGTGCCGCCGGCAACCAGCTGACGAAGGTCTTCACGGTCGACGGCGACGACCCGGACGACGCCCGCCGCCGCCCGGACTTCTACAAGCTCACCCCGCTCTACCCGCAGCAGCGCCTCCGCCTGGAGATCCCGCCTTCGGACGCTTCAGCGGCGGGTGGCCGGGGCGGCAGCCAAGGCGACGCGAGCCTGACCAGCCGCGTGATCGACCTGGCGATGCCGATCGGCAAGGGCCAGCGCGCGCTGATCATCTCGCCGCCGAAGGCCGGCAAGACCATGGTGCTGCAGGCCCTGGCGAAGTCGATCACCACGAACCACCCCGAGGTGCACCTGATGGTGGTGCTGGTCGACGAGCGCCCCGAGGAGGTCACCGACATGCGGCGCTCGGTCGCCGGTGAGGTGGCCGCGGCCACGTTCGACCGTCCGCCGCACGAGCACACCGCGGTCGCGGAGCTGGCCATCGAGCGGGCGAAGCGCCTGGTCGAGAAGGGGCAGGACGTGGTCGTGCTGCTCGACTCGATCACCCGCCTGGCCCGTGCGTACAACCTGCAGGCCCGGTCCGGCGGCCGCACGCTCAGCGGCGGCCTGGACACCACCGCGCTCTACCCGCCGAAGCAGCTGCTCGGCGCCGGCCGCAACATCGAGAACGGCGGCTCGCTCACCATCATCGCGACCGCGCTGGTCGAGACCGGCTCGCAGATGGACACCGTGATCTTCGAGGAGTTCAAGGGCACCGGCAACGCCGAGCTCAAGCTCGACCGCAAGATCGCCGAGCGCCGCATCTTCCCGGCCGTCGACCTGAACGCGACCGGCACCCGCCGCGAGGAGATCCTGCTGGCGCCGGACGAGATGGCGATCGTGCAGCGCCTCCGCCGCGCTCTCGCCGGGTCCGAGTCGGGCCAGGCGATCGAGCAGCTGCTCGGTCAGTTGCGCAAGACCGGCAGCAACATCGAGCTGCTGATGCGTCTGGCCCGGTCGAACGGCTGATCGCCGGAAACCCTGGATCCTCTTCCCGCTTCCGGCGTGGTGCGGCCCGCATGCTCCCGCGGGCACCGGTCGTCGCCGGCGCTCCTCCCTGCCGGTTCGTGGGTGGCTGAGACATGACCCGGCCGGGCTGGACGTCGCGCGCCCGGCCCGGAGACGTGGTCAGGGCGGGTCTCACGACCCAGGCCGGGCCGGACGTCGCACGCCCGGCCCGGAGACGTCGTCAGGACGGGTAGTTCACGATCGTGCTGGTGCCGTAGGACCCGACCACGGGCGTACCCGCGTCGTTGATGGTCCTCTCGATGCCGCCGCTGCCGTCGAGGAAGACCGTGACGGCGTCGTGGAAGCGGACGCCCGGGCGCACCGGTGCCTCGATGCCGCGAGCCGCGCGGATGTCCACGCCCTGGTTGAAGTAGGAGTAGACGCCCAGACCCCATGCCTCGTGCGTACGCACCGACGGCGAGACCTTGTAGGACGCCCAGCCCGGCCCGGTCGGGCTGGTCCAGGCGGCCTGCGACGGCGGGTCGTACGGCAACTCGCTCTGGTAGAAGATGGTCCGGCCGCGTTCGCCGTTCCAGATCGTCTGCCACTTCTGGTAATGCTCGACGAACAGGCCGTACGCGGTCACGTCGTCACCGTTGATGATCACGCCGACGTCGCCGGTGTTGCGGGTCCAGCCGATGCCGTTGCCGTGGTCGCCGCGCCAGGCCCAGATGTTGTCGATGATGGTGTCGTCGCTGTGCACGGTCAGGCTGGTGCGCGCCCTGCCCTCCCACGGTCCGCCGATCCGGAAGAACACGTCCTGTAGCGAGATCGGGTTCCGCGAGTGGTCCCGGGACGACCGCGCGGAGCCGATCGTGACCAGCGTGTCCGACTCGCGCGGGCCGGCGTCGACCAGCACGCCCGCGATCCGCACGCCGTCGACGTCCGCGACCTCGAGCGCGGCCCGGCCGGTGTCCGGCGCCAGGCTGGGCATGCCGATGCCGAGCACGACCGTGTCCGGCCGGGTCACCTTGATCGAGTCGCGCAGGTGGTAGACGCCCGGCGTGAGCAGCAGGTGCTTGCCCAGCCCGAGCGCGAGGTTGATCTTCGTGGCCGAGTCGCCCGGCTTCGCGACGTAGAAGTCGTTGATCGACAGCGACCTGCCCGGGGCGGCACCGGCTCCCCACGTCGTGCCGGACGAGTCCCTGCGCAGCCCCGGCACGAACACCCGGTACTTCCCGCGCGCGTCGACGTGCAGGAACGGCTTCTCCCGGGTGACCGGGCTGGTCGGCAACGTGGTGTACGGCGGGTCCGGGAAGCCCTGCGCGGGCGCGCCGGTGACGCCGGCGAAGACCTGGTTCCACACGCCGTTGGTCCACTCGCCGCCGAGCTCCGAGTCACGGGTCAGCCACTGCTGCTGCGACCCGTTGATGGTGATGCCGTCCACCTTGGAGTCGGCGATGTAACCGCCGCTGGAGAAGCCGCCGTTGCCCGGCTCCAGCCAGAGCGTGCCCCTGATGTGCACGCGGCGCATCGGCGATGCCTGCGAGACCGCCCACTGGTTCGACCAGTCGGTCGGCGTGACCGCGAGGTTCTCCGCGCCGCGCCAGAAGTTGGTCAGCGCGGAGATGCCCGCGACCGAGCCGGGATCCGGCTGGCCGACCACGCGCACCGCGCCGGTGATGTCCACATCGTCCGGTGAGGTGCCCAGGCCGGCGATCGTGGTGTAGTAGCCGAGCCGCGCGTCGAGATCGTAGGAACCGGGCTTGAGCAGCACGGCGTACCGGCTGGTGCCCATCTCGTTGCGCTCCTGCTCCGCGAAGAGCGTGTCGAAGCGCGCCTGGATCTCGGCGGCCGGGGTGGAACTGTCGTAGACGAAGACGTTCGGCCCGAGGTCCGGGGTGCCGCCCCAGTTCGCCAGTGCCACGCCGGGCTGGGGGATCACCCCCGCCGCGGTGACGGCCGCTGTCACGACGCCGAGCGAGATCGCCCGTCGCCGCATGGAAATGGTGCCCATCTGCCTGCCTATCAAGATCAAGGACCAGCCGCGCGGGTACGTATGAGAGCGCTCTCTGCCGCGTCGCCGCATCGGCCGGTCTGATGAAGAAGGGGGACGTGATGTTTCTACCCGGTCACCCGGCGAGACGCCATGGCCGACCGGTTCTTGAGCGATCGCTCAAACATCGTTATGCTTCTGACCGGAGCCGCTGCTCAGGGCGCTCCGGTCCGCATAGGAGGACCGCGCCGACTCTCCCCATTGTGGAGAGTCGGCCGTGTTCATGGCACCACCGCACCCGGCCGGTACGGTCGACGAGAACCATGAATGGGGGCCCGATGTCCGACACGAAGCAGCGGTTGCTGGACGGCGCGCTCGCCGCCGTCGCCGAGCACGGCATCAAGGGCGTGTCGGCCCGGACGATCGCGGCCGCGGCCGGCGTCAACCAGGCGCTCGTCTTCTATCACTTCGGCAGCGTGGACGACCTGCTGGCCGCGTCCTGCACGATGCACACCGAGGCCCGGGTCGCGGTCTACGCGGCCGAGTTCGCCCGCGTCACGACGCTGCGCCAGCTGCTCGACGTGGGCCGGGCGCTGCAGGTCCGGGAGCGGGAGCTGGGCAACGTGTCGATCCTGGCGCAGTTGCTCGCGGCCGCGCAGGGCGACGAGAAGCTGGCCGAGCCGGTCGCCGCGTCGCTGCGGCTGTGGGTCGACGAGATCGAGTCCGTGCTCCGGCGGCTGCTCACCGGCTCGCCGTTCGCGGAGGTCGCGGACCTGGCCGGGCTGGCGAAGGCGGTCTCCGCCGCGTTCGTCGGCATCGAGCTGTTCGCCGGCGTGGACGCGAAGGGCTCCGAGCACGCGATGGCCGCGCTGGAGCAGCTCGCGGTGCTGGTCGAGGTGGTCGACGACCTCGGCCCGATCGCCCGCCGGGCCCTCAACGCAAAGATCAATAAGGCGGTTCGCGGCCGCTGATCGAGGCGCCTCGATCACGATCTCCCCCGGCGGGACGAGGCCGCCGGCGAACGCGTCGCATTCCATCGCGAGCACGATGGCCGCGTCCGCCCGGCCGATCGCCGATCCCGGCCGCTTACTGTGACATCTTTTCGCCTTATTCCATATTTGCCGGAATTCATGCGCTTTGTCATTTCACGTGCGCAGAATGAACGCCGAAACAGTCAGCCGTCCGGGTTCCCAGGCCGTGCCGCACCGTTGCGGCCGCGACAATCGGTGGTTCAGGCCACCGGCTCGCCGGGGATGCGCGAGAGTGCCCCGGACCGACCTGGGAGGCATCACGCACGTCCCCACGACCCGCCGGGCACTGACCGGCGTCCTGGTGCTCACAGTCGCCGGGATCGCCGCGGCCGGCCCCGCCCACGACTCGCACGCCGCGGACGAACGGCCCACCGCGGCGGCGGCCTCATCCACCGCGGAGCGCGACTCCGTGACCGGGGCCGTGCCGGACGATCGGCCCGTGCGGCTGATCGGCCTGCGGACCGGCATCCACCCACGCCCGGCGACGGCAGAGGGCGACGAGGTCCACGCCGGACCGGCCGGCGCCCCCCGCGCACTCGAGCGCACGGCCCGGCGCGCCGCGCCCCGCTCGGCCTCGGCCGCACCACGCTCGGCCTCGGCGGCACCGCGGTCGGCGCGGGTCGCACGGCCGAGTCTCACCCGGCGCACCGGCATCTACCAGAAGCAGCGGGTACGTGCCGAGGCCCGGCGCTACGCCGGCGACGCCCGCAAGCGCTCCGACCGCTGGCACGACGCGCGCGACCGGAGGGCGAGCAAGGCTGCCAAAGTCAAGTACGGCAAGGCCAAGCACCGCAAGGCCCGGAACGCGTACCGGCCGGACCGGCGTTACACCGGCGAACTCGGCCGGGTCGTCGAGTACGCGCTGAACCAGGTCGGCAAGCCGTACCGGCGCAACGCGGCCGGCCCCGGCTCGTACGACTGCTCCGGCCTGGTCTCGGTCGCGTACAGGAAGGCCGGCGTCAAGCTGCCGCACTCCAGCCGGGACATCGTCCGGAAGGGCAGGAAGGTGCGCCGCGCCGACCTGCGCCCCGGCGACGTCGTCATGCCGCAGTCCGGGCACGTCGGCATCTACCTCGGCGACGGGAAGATGGTGCACGCGGCCACGCCGAGAAAGGGCGTCGTGGTGTCGAAGATGTACGGCTTCTCCACCGCACGCCGACTGCTGTAGGCACGTCCGGGTCCGGCACAATGCGGCGATGTCCCGCGACGTCACCGAGCACGCCCGCCTCGCCGAGCTGCCCTTCCTGCCCGAACTCCGGCTCTACCAGGCCGGACCGGGTGTCGGGCTGTGGACGCACAACGGTGGCGTGTACTCCAGTGACAGCCCGCCGCCGTTCTGGGCGTTCGCCTGGGCCGGCGGGCAGGGGCTCGCCCGCTACGTGCTGGACCACCCGGACCTGGTCGCCGGCCGGCGCGTGCTGGACCTGGCCGCCGGGTCCGGGCTGATCGCGGTCGCGGCCGCGCGAGCCGGGGCCGCGACCGTCACCGCAACCGACGTCGACGACGACGCGCTCGCCGCGATCCGGCTCAACGCGGAGGCGAACGGCGTGCCGGTCGGCACCGCGCGGCTGGACCTGCTCGACCCGGCCGCGCACACCGCGGCCGACGAGTACGACGTGGTGCTGGCCGGCGACCTCTTCTACACCGAGGCGCTGGCCGGGCGGGCCCGAGCGTTCCTGCGCCGGGCCGCGCGGGCCGGCGCGCTCGTGCTGGTCGGGGACGCGCGGCGCGGGTTTCTGCCGGAGCGGCTCTTCGAGCGGATCGAGGTCTACGACGTACCCGTGCCCCGGGCCCTGGAGGAGACGCGGCGCAAGCAGGCCATGGTCTATCACCTGAAGGAATCACTCAGGTAGCCGCACGGGTGCCGATGGGACGCCTGTGGGCCGCGCGGCGGCCCGCGGGCGAACCGGCCGCAGCGGAGGTGGTACGTGAGCGTGGGAACAGGTGCCCTCGTGCGCCCGTTCCGGCCGACGCCGCAGATCGTCGCCGCGATCGTGCTCACCGTGGCAGCCACGGTCTGGTGCGTGGCCGGGCTGTGGCACGTGTGGTCCGTCCCGGTGCTCGGCTGGCTGCCGCTGCCGATCCTCGGACTGCTCGCCGCGTACGAGTGCCGCGCCGTCACCCGCGTCACCGACACCAGCCCCGCGGTCCGTCACTTCTGGGCTTCCATCGCCTTGGCCAGCGCGTTCGTCTTCGCCGGCTCGGTCAGCATGGGCTACGACTCGGTCCAGGGCGGTCCCGCGCCCACCCAGACGAGCCCGCGCAGCGCCGTGATCTTCGGCGCCGGTCTCGCCGCCGCGCACTGGGGACTGCTCCGGCTGCCGGGCCGGGTCCACACCGCCGGCGAGCGGGTGCGCTTCGCGCTCGACGCCGGCGTCATCGTGGTGACCGTCTCGCTCTTCGGCTGGCACTTCTCGCTGCGGCACGTCGAGACCTGGCGCTCCTCGACCGGCTCCGACTTCGCGCTCGTCGCCGTCATCGCGGTCGCGGCCGTCGCGCTCGTCGCGTTCGTCAAGGTCGCGCTCACCGGCACCGGCGGCGTCGACCCCCGCGCGCTGCACCTGCTCGCGGTCGGCACGTTCGGCAGCGCGGCCACGGCGGCGCTCAGCCCGCTGCTCGCCACCCGGCCCTACCTCAACGGCTGCATGCTGGCCGTACCCATCGCCTACCTGTTCGTCATCCTCGCGGCCGACCGGCAGCGCCGCGCACCCACCGGACGCCCGGAGCCCGGGCTCGGCCGGGCCAAGGTCAGCCTGCTGCCGTACGCCGCGGTGGTCGCCGCCGGCGGCCTGCTCGTCGAGGATCGGCTCGGCGGCCCGGCCGAGCCGGTCATCATCGCGATCACGGTCGTGGCGCTCACCGGGCTGGTCATGGTGCGCCAGCTGACCGTGCTGCGGGAGAACGCGCGGCTGCTCGCCACCGTCGACGCCAACCTCGCCGCGCTGCGCAGCGCCTGGGACGACCTGGACACCGTGCAGACCCAGCTCGCCCACCAGGCCTCGCACGACGCGCTCACCAACCTGGCCAACCGCGCGCTGCTCGCCGCGCGGGTGGACGCGGCCACCGTGAACGGCGAGCGGTTCGCCGTACTCCTGATCGATCTGAATGATTTCAAGGCCGTCAACGACTGGCTCGGCCACGCGGCGGGTGACCGGCTGCTGGAGGTCATCGCGGAGCGGCTGGTGCACGCGGTGCGCACCGAGGACACCGTCGCGCGGCTCGGCGGCGACGAGTTCGCGGTGCTCATGCCGGATCTGGACGCGGCCTCGGCCGGTGAGCGGTGTGCGGAGATCGCGGCGCGCGTGCAGCGCCCGGTGGTGATCGAAGGGCATCAGCTGGAGGTCAGCGCCGGCATCGGGCTCGCGGACAACAGCAACGCGGCGACCGGTGCGGACGTGCTCCGGCGCGCGGACGTCGCGATGTACGTGGCGAAGGCGAAGGGCGCGGTGTTCGTCGGCTACCACCCGGACATGGACCAGATCGCGGCCGAGGAGGCCCGGCTCGCGGCCGACCTGCGCCAGGCGATCGAACGCCACCAGCTGCACCTGCTCTACCAGCCCGTGGTGGAGCTGCCGACCGGCCGCACGGTGCGGGTGGAGGCGTTGATGCGCTGGCGGCACCCGACCGACGGCATGGTGCCGCCGGACCGGTTCATCGCGATCGCCGAGCGCAGCGGGACCATCGACACGCTGGGCGAGTGGGCGCTGCGCGAGGTGTGCCGGCAGATCGTCTCGTGGCGCACCGTCTACCAGGTCGACGTCGAGGTCAACGTGAACGTCTCGGCGCGGCAGCTGCGCTCGCCCGGCTTCCCGGACCTGGTCACGTCGATCCTCGCGGAGTACGGCGTCGCGTCGTCGAACATCACGCTGGAGATCACCGAGACCGCGGTCTTCGACGGCGGCCCGGCGGTGGAGAGCCTGCGGACGCTGCGCGGGCTCGGCTTCCGCGTCGCGCTCGACGACTTCGGCACCGGTCACTCCTCGCTGAGCCTGCTGACCACGTGCCCGGTCGACGTCATCAAGGTGGACAAGTCGTTCGTGGCGGGCATCGGCGGCCACGGCCAGCAGGCGGTGATCGTCACCGCGCTCATCCAGATCACCGCCGGACTCAACCTGCACGCGGTGGCGGAGGGCGTCGAAACGGCCGACCAGGCCGCCCGCCTGCATGCCCTCGGCTACCGCTTCGCGCAGGGCTACTACTTCGACCGCCCACTCCCCGCGGACGACGTCGTCTCCCGCTTCCGCGTCGCGGCCCACTGACCTCGCCTTTCCCGACGCCTGGATCACGGATCGCCGGCGCGTCGGCCCTGAGGCTGAAAGATCAGTAAGAGCCGGTCTTCCCGCTTCCGGCGTGGGCGGGTTCCGAGTGCTCCCGCGGGCACCGGTCGTCGCTGGCGCTCCTCCCTGCCGGATCCGTCGTGGGACGGGCAGACGGGCGCTGCGCATCCGAGATCTCGAATCATCGCGTTGTATCGCCGCGTGCGAATCAACGGACTCTCGGCCGTTCGGGTCGTGAGGGCCGGGCGTCCGTATGTCGAAACCTGTCGGAGGGGATCGGTAGGCTCCCGCTCCGGGTGTGGTGATCGGCCGGTGGGGAGATATTGCAGTGAGCGGACCGGCGCGGCTGGCTGTGGACCTGGGCACCACGCACACGGTGGCGGTGGTGGAGCGGGCCGGGCAGCCGGCGCGGGCGCTGCTGTTCGACGGATCGCCGATCCTGCCGTCCGGCGTGTTCCTCGCGGCCGACGGCGTGGTGCACACCGGGCGGGACGCGGCCCGGCTCGGCGCGAGCGAGCCGGAGCGGTTCGAGCCGCACCCGAAGCGGCGGGTCGACGAGGGTTCGGTGCTGCTCGGCACCGCCGAGACCGGCGTCGCCGACCTGCTGCGCGCGATCCTGGTCCGGGTGGCCGAGGAGGCCCGCACGGCCGGCGTCGACCCCGCGGGCGCGGTGCTGACCTGCCCGGCCGACTGGGGCAGGCCGCGGCGTGCGGTGCTGGCCGACGCGGCCCGGCGCGCCGGCCTGGGCGACGTGCGGCTGCTGGACGAGCCGGTCGCGGCCGCCACCTACTGCACGCAGGTGGTCGGGCAGCAGGTGCCGGCCGGCGGCGCGGTCGCGGTCTTCGACTTCGGCGGCGGCACGCTGGACGTGACGGTGGTGCGCCGGGAGCCGGGCGGGTGGCGGGTCGCGGCCACCGGTGGCCTCGACGACCTGGGCGGCCTCGACGTCGACGACGCGCTGGTCGGGCACCTCGGGCACGTGGTCGCGGCCCGGCACCCGGAGGTGTGGCGCCGGCTCTCCGCGCCCTCGACCGCGGCGGAGCGGCGGGACCGGCAGGCGTTCTGGGGCGAGGTGCGAGCGGCCAAGGAGATGCTGTCCCGGCTGACCAGCGCGCCGGTGCGGGTGCCGGGGCAGGAGGAGCCGCTGCACCTGACGCGCGACGAGGTGGAGCGGGTCGCGGGCCCGCTGGTGGCGCGCGCGGTGGACGAGACCCGGCGGGTGCTGGAGCGGTCCGGCATCGCGTCCGCGCAGCTCGACACGATTCTGCTGGTCGGCGGTTCGAGCCGGATCCCGCTGGTGGCGAGCCGGCTGCACGCGCGGTTCGGCGTGGTGCCGTCCGTGCCGGAGCAGCCGGAGCTGCCGGTCGCCTACGGCGCGCTGGCCAACGAGCGACTCGGCCCGATCGCGTCCGCGCAGGTCTCCGCGGTGCCCACGTCACCGTCGGGCTACCCGGCGACCGGCGCGACCCCGCTCCCGGGCGCGCCGGGTCCCGGCGAGCCGGGCTTCAGCACGCCCGTGTCCGGAATGCCGGGCTCAGGAGCGCCGGTTTCCGGCCTGCCGGTCTCGCCGCCGGGCCGATACCCAGGAGAGGCGCCGGGTCCATATCCCGGGCAGGCGCCGGGCCAGTACCCCGGACAGATGCCGGGTCCATATCCCGGACGGGCGCCGGGCCAGGCCGCCGGCTGGGGCGCGGCACCACCCGGCTGGCAGTCGCCATCCACCGCCGGCACCTCCGCGGCCGCGGGCGGCACACCGATGGGCGCTCCATCGGCCGGTGCCGGCGGGAAGACCGACACTGGCGACGGCGCCGTGGATCGGCCTGATTCGAAGAAGATCAGGCGGCGGGTGATCGTGATGCTCACCGTCGGCGCGGTGGTCGCGGCCATCGCGACCTGCGGCACCGTCGTCACCAGGACCGTCCAGGGCTGGGTGGCGGACGTCCGGGCCGGCGAACTCCCCGGCGGCTCCGGGCTCGATGACGTGCTGAGCGGCGACGGCGCCGCTCCGGCCGACGGCGAGCTGGTGCGGGCCGGGCAGCCGGTCGAGCTCGGCGGCGGCGCCACCACGGTCGCGGTGGCCGGCACGACCGTCTACTACGCGCGGGTCATCGGCGCCACCACGGAGGTGGTCGCGATGAACGCGGCGGACGGCAAGCAGCTCTGGAAGAAGACCCCGGCGATCGCCGGTCGCGAGGTGCACCTGACCGTGCTGGACGAGCTGCTCCTGCTGGACGCGGACAGCGCCACCACGCACGACCAGGACGACGCGCGTGCCGTGCTGCAACGCTCCGACGGCGCGACCCTGCGGGACTTCCCGATCGCGGACACGCACGACGTCGCGTTCCTCGGCTCGGACGCGGTGATGGAGCGGACCAGCGCGTTCGACGGCTACCAGCTGTACCGGATGAATCTGAGGACCGGAAAGACCGTCTGGAGCACCGCCGGCGTCGAGGACACCCTGGTGATCGACGCTCACCGGGCCGAGCCGCTGCGCGAGTGGGTGGGCGAGCAGGGGCCGAAGCAGGGCGCCGGGATGCTGCCGCCGACGGAGTACCGGCACTTCGACTCGCTCTCCGCGTCGTCGGTCTCCATGGTGCAGCTCACCGACGACCGGCGGATCCGGGTGCTGGACATGGCCGCCGGCACGGCGAAGAGCACGTCCGGCGCGGGCGCGGTCCCGATCGAGGACGACTTCTGGACCGCGTTCGACGGTCAGGTGATCGGGCTGATCGACGCGGAGACCTCGGCCCAGCCGACCGTCGCCGGGTACGGGCTGAACGACTTCGCGAAGAAGTGGGAGCTTCGGCTGGAAGCCGGCGAGAGCGTGGACCGGGTTAAGCCGTGCGGCGAGCACGTGGTGTGCGTGGCCGTGGACAGCGCGAACGACCAGTACCGGACGGTCGCGGTCGACACCACGAACGGCCGCCAGGTGTGGAGCAAGCCGGTCGAGTTCAGCGTGGACGAGGGCTGGTTCGCCACGCCGAAGGGCGTGCTCTGGGGCAACCAGTTCTTCGACACCATGCAGGACGTGAAGCTGCTCGGCCCGGACGGCAAGGAGGTGGCGAACCTCGGCGACGCCGACGTCTACGCGGTTCGTGACGGCCGCGCGCTCAGCGTGAGCATCAAGGTCAGCCTCACCTCGCAGACCAGCTGGGTGGTCCGGGTCTGGGACATCTCGACCGGCAAGGCGACCGGCACGGCGGAGTTCAGCA
Organism: Catenuloplanes nepalensis; assembly: GCF_030811575.1. GTDB lineage: Bacteria > Actinomycetota > Actinomycetes > Mycobacteriales > Micromonosporaceae > Catenuloplanes > Catenuloplanes nepalensis. The sequence continues at coordinate 8,382,909 of NZ_JAUSRA010000001.1, forward strand.
CCGAGCTGCCGAAGGAGGCCGCGTTCGCGGGCGACGTCGGCGCCATGATCGACGGAAAGGGTGTGCTCAGCGTCTACCAGGTGAAGAGCCTGGGCTGAGCGCGGTCAGCGGCGTCGCGGCCTTGAGCAGCATCTCCGCGTACTCGCCGGCCGGGTCGGAGTCGAGCACGATCGCGCCGCCCGCGCCGATGGTCAGCGTGCCGCCGTGCCGGACCGCGGTGCGGATGACGATGCTCAGGTCGGCCGTGCCGCTCAGGCTGAGATATCCGAGCGCGCCGGAGTAGACGCCGCGCGGCCCGTCCTCCAGCTCGTCGATGATCCGCATGGTGCGCTCCTTGGGCGCGCCGGTCATCGAGCCGCCCGGGAACGCCGCGCGCACCGCGTCGACCGCGGTCACGCCGGGGCGCAGCCGGCCGCGGATCGTGGAGACCAACTGGTGCACGGTCGCGTACGACTCGGTGGCCAGGAACGCGGGCACCCGCACGGAGCCGACGTCGCACACCTGCCCGAGATCGTTGCGGACCAGGTCGACGATCATCAGGTTCTCGGCCCGGGTCTTCGCGTCACCGGCCAGCGAGACGCGTAGCTCCTCATCACGCACCGGGTCGGCGGCGCGCGGCGCGGTGCCCTTGATCGGCCTGCTCTCCGCGGTGCCGTCCGGCAGCACGCGCAGGAACCGCTCCGGCGACGAGCTGAGCACGCTCACCTCGCCGAGCCGCAGCAACGCCGCGTACGGCGCCGGGTTGTGCCGCCGCAACCGCCGGTAGAGCTCCAGGTCGGATTCGTCCGGATCGGCCGTGGTCAGCCGGTCGGTCAGGCAGATCTCGTAGCTCTCGCCGGCACGCAGCCGCTCCTGCGCCGCCTCGACGTCCGCGACGTAGCGGTCGCGTCCCTTGCCCATCAGCGGCGCGGGGTCCGCCGGCGTCCGGGGCGGGTCGTCGCGTTTCACCGCGGCCGGGATCGACGAGATCAACTTGGTGGTCGCGGAGATCCACGCCTCGGCACCGTGGGACGGCAGCGCCACCGCCCACGCGCACCGTTCCACATGGTCCAGCACCACGAATCTGTCCACGAAGACCCACAGAGCATCGGGGGTACGCGATGCGTGCGCGCCCGGCACGCCATCATTTTTTAATTCGTATCCGAAATAACCGACATAGCCGCCGGTGAAGTCGAACGGCAGGTCACCGGCACCGGCTACCCGCCCTGCCGCGAGCCGTGCCCGCAACACGTCGAAGATCGACCCCTCCTCCCACACGTCCGTGACGGACTCTCCCCCCGCGGCCTGCGGCACGGCGGTGTCGTGCGGCACGGCGGTGTCGTGCGGCGCGGCGGTGTCGTGCGGCGCGGCGGTGTCGTGCGGCGCGGCGGTGTCGTGCGGCGCGGCGGTGTCGTGCGGCGCGGCGGTGTCGTGCGGTGCGGTGGTGTCGTGCGGTGCGGTGGTGTCGTGCGGCACGGCGGTGTCGTGCGGCACGGCGGTGTCGTGCGGCACGGCGGTGTCCTGTGGCGTGGTGGTGTCGTGCGGTGCGGTGGTGTCGTGCGGTGCGGTGGTGTCCTGTGGCGCGGCGGCGCTCTGCGGCGCGTCCGCGAGGGGTGAGCCGGTGGCGTGGCGGGTCGTCACTCGCACCGAGCCGGAGCCGGCGCGGTAGGAGAGCGTCTCGCGGGACGTGCCGAGGAACGAGAAGCGCGACAGGCCGTCCGCGACCAGGCTGCTGTCCAGCCAGAACGCGGGCACGGTGTCGCCGCAGAGTCGCGCGAAGAGCTCCTCCGGATCGGGCAGGTGCTCCACCCGTACCGCGGCGAGGGTCTTCTGATCGTGTGCCGGCGGAGCCGGAGTGGCCGGCGGAATCGCGGCACGACGCGGCCGGAACAGGCCGTTGAGCCGCAGGAAGTTGCGGATGATCTCGTCGCCGTGCGCGGACGCTATCGACTCGGGGTGGAACTGCACGCCCCACCACGGCCGCGCCGCGTGCCGCAGGCCCATGACCACGCCGTCCTCGGCCCAGGCCGTCGCGATCAGGCGCGGCGGCAGCGGCTCCGGCACCGCGAGCGAGTGGTACCGGACCGCGACGAAATCCTGCGGCAGCCCGGCGAAGAGATCGGTGCCGGCGTGCCGAACCCGGGTGAGGTGCCCGTGCCGGGGCTGCGGCGCGCGGGTCACCGTGGCGCCCGCGGCGAGCGCGATGCCCTGATGGCCGAGGCAGACGCCGAGCACCGGCAGGTCACGGCGGGTCAGCAGGCGAGCGGACGTGCCGAAGTCCGCGTCGCGACCGGGGTGGCCGGGGCCGGGCGAGATGATCGCGCAGTCGTACCCGTTCAGGTCGGGCAGGGGTTCGTCGTTGCGGACCACGTCCGGCTCATCGCCGGTCACGCCGGCGATGAGCTGAAAGAGGTTGTACGTGTAAGAGTCGTGGTTGTCGACGATCAGCGCGCGCATCAGTCGACAATTGTGCCCAAGCGCGTGCGGCTCAGTCGCGGGTGGAGAGCTCGCGCCAGTTGCCGGGGCCGTTCAGCATCGCCCGGACCGCCTCCAGCGCCTCGTCCTCGCCGCCGAACTCGAAGAACCGCGACGCCCCCTCGGCGCCGCCCGCGCGCGCCTCGACGTGCCACGTGTCCCCGTTGACCCGGAGGAAGACGTCCTTGCGGGCGATCCGCCCCCATTTGCCGTTCCACCAGTGCTTCCGCTGCTCCATAGCAGCACACCCTATCGAACAAGTGTTCGATAGGGTGTGTGATCTTGCAGAACGTTCCGGCCGCGTGGCGCCTGAGCCGATGACCCGCGCGGCGGTCTGAGCCGGCTACCCGCGCGGCGGGAAGTGCTCCCGGCGGATGGCCTCGTCGATCGCGGCCCGGCGGTCGGGGTCGGAGTTGCCCGCGATCAGCGCGTCGCGGATCTCGGTGAGCAGGCGGACCTCGTCGCTCGGCGCCTTCGGCTCCGGCTCCTCGCCGCGCTTGCGGCGCTCGGCCAGCTTGTTCATCGGGAAGACGATCAGGAAGTAGACGACCGCGGCGGTCAGGATGAACGTGATCAGCTGGTTGATGAACACGGCGTAGGTGAACTCCACGCCCGCCACCGGCGACCAGGTGCCCTTGAGATTGCCGGAGCCGCCGGTGACCAGCTTGATCAGCGGCTCGAGGAACGACTTGGTGAACGCCGTGACCAGCGCGGTGAACGCCGTGCCGATGACGACACCGACCGCCAGCTCGATCACGTTGCCGCGCATGATGAAGTCTTTGAAACCCTGGATGATCGATCGCACTTCGAACTCCGAAGCAGTGAGGGGGTGGGGAAGCATCACCGTATTGCCCGATTCACCGAATCGCTATTCGAGATAGGCGCCGGCTTCTTTGGCCGCCAGCTCCGCGTCACCCGCGCGGATGGCCGCGACCAGCCGCCCGTGATCGACGTAGCTCTCCGCGGTCATCCCCTCGTCCTGGAACGACCGCGCCACCGTGGCCCGCATCGCGCTGCGGAACGACGCGTACAGCCCGGCCAGCATCTCGTTGTGCGCCGCGGCCAGGATCGCGGCGTGCAGTGCCACGTCCGCCTCGACGAACTCGAGCAGCCGCCCGGCCGCCCAGGCCGCCTCCCGCCGGTCCAGCGCGCGCTCCAGGTCGGCCACGTCCGTGGGCGTGCGGCGCACCGCGGCGAGCCGGGCCGCCTCCACCTCGAACGCCCGGCGCACCTCGACCACCTCGGCGAACTCCGCGTCCGCCATTCGCCGCCCGACCACGCCGGCCAGCTCGTCGCTGGACATCACGTAGGTTCCGGAGCCCTGCCGGGTCTCCAGCACGCCCGCGTGCACCAGCGCCTTGACCGCCTCCCGGATCGTGTTCCGGCCGACGCCGAGCGCCTCCACCAGCTGTGGTTCGGTCGGGATGCGCCCGCCGACCGGCCACTCGCCGGACGTCACCTTCGCGCGCAGCTCCTCGATGACCCGCTCCACCAGCCGGTATGTCATTCCTTACACCATCCTCCGAGAACTGGCCCGAATTCATCCTACGAATTTACGATGGGCTCGTGTCGACCTCCCCCATGGTGCTGGAACCCGCCGCCGCCGTCGCCCCCGCGGTGCGCGGACGCGCCCGTGGCACGCTCCTCGTGCTCGCCGCCATGCTGCTGGTCGCGCTCAACCTGCGGACCTCGATCACCAGCGTCGGCTCGCTGCTCACCGAGGTCCGCGAGGGCCTGCAGCTCTCCGGCCTGATGGCCGGCGTGGTCACCACCATGCCGACCATCGCGTTCGCGTTCTTCGGCGCGTTCACGCCGGTGCTGGTCCGCCGCTTCTCCGCGCCGCGCGTGCTGGTCGCCGCGATGGTCGCGCTGGTCGCCGGCCAGGCGCTGCGCGTCGCCACCGGCTCCGCCGCGGTCTTCGTGATCACCAGCGCGCTCGCGCTCTCCGGCATCGCGATCGGCAACGTGCTGATGCCGATGCTGGTCAAGCAGCACTTCCCGGAGCGGACCGGCCTGGTCACCGGCGCGTACTCGGTCTCCATGTCGATCGGCGCCACGATCGGTGCGGCCGCGACCGTGCCGATCGCGCACGCGTTCGGATCATGGCGGGCCGGTCTGGGCGTCTGGGCGATCCTCGCGCTCGCCGCGATCCCGCTCTGGCTGCCGGCCGCGCTGCGTCATCGCGCGGCGTCCCGGGCGACGGCGGTTCCAGGAGCAGAGACCATCGCGCGGGTACGCCCGGGAGCCACCCGCCTCGGCTGGGCCATGGCGATCTTCTTCGGCGCGCAGTCGCTGAGCGGATACGCCGCCATGGGCTGGCTGCCCACGCTGTTCCGGGACGCCGGCTTCTCACCGGAGAACGCCGGGCTGCTGCTCGGCATCCTGTCCGTGGTCGGCGTGCCGATGGGCCTGATCATGCCGTCGCTGACCGCGCGGCTGCCCAACCTGCACGGGCTGATCCTCGCGCTGGCCGGCCTCATGATCGTCGCGTACCTCGGCATGATGCTCGCGCCGAGGGCCGGCGCGTACCTCTGGGTGGTCGTGCTGTCCGTGGGCCAGAGCGCGTTCCCGCTGGCCCTGACCGTGCTCGGCCTGCGCGCCCGGACCGCGGAGGGCACGGTCGCGCTCTCCGCGTTCGCGCAGAGCATCGGCTACCTCTTCGCCGCGCTCGGCCCGCTGCTGGTCGGCTACTTCTACGGCCTGACCGGCGCCTGGACCGTCCCGATGCTCTTCCTCGTCGCCGTCGCCCTCCTCCAGGCCACCGCCGGCCTCGCCATCGCCCGTCCTCGCTTCATCGAAGACGAATAAGCAGCTCAGCATCGAGGACTCCCCGTGACCGGCTTTTCTTTGGTGATCCAGGCGGTGGGCTCTGAGGGGGTTCCCAGCGGGGAATGAGCGGGTCGCGAGGCGCGGTCGTGAGACTTCGCCGGTCGAGTGACGACCGGATGGGGTGTGGACGTGGTACTGCGGGGTCGACGGATGCGGATCGCGGTCGGCGTGGCCGCCGCGGCGGTCGTGGTGGCGGGCGCGTCCACCGCCTACGCGCTCACCTCGGGCGACGAGGAGGCCGCGGACGGGCCGTCGCTGGTCGCGGCGGACACCGGCGACGTGACGCTCGCGGTCGCGGCCACCGGCACGCTCGCGCCCGCGTCCACCCGGAGCCTGAGCTTCGGCACGTCCAGCGAGGTCACCGCCGTCAACGTGCGGACCGGCGACGTGGTCAAGGCCGGCGACGTGCTCGCCGAGGTGGACGCCACGGACGCGCGGGAGGCGGTGGACAGGGCGGCGGAGGAGCTGGCCGCGGCGCAGGAGGAGTTGTCCACGGCGTCGTCGTCGGAGACCACCACCAGCTGCGTGTCGGACACCGGTGGGGGAGCGGTCTACTCCTACGCCACGTCTGGGACCACGCCCACGCCGGCGCCCACGGGCAGCGGGAACCCGGCACCGGCCGTCACGGTCACCGTGACCGAGACGGTCACGGTCTACGTGACCGTGCCCGCGTCGCCGTCCGCCTCGCCCTCGTCATCGCCGTCCACCTCGCCGTCCGCCGGCCCGTCGCCGTCCGGCACCCCGTCACGCCCCACGACCGGCGGAAGCCCGTCGACCGGCACCGGCCCCAACGGCGGCGGCTCGACCGGCGACACCGACGGCGGCACCGACGGCGGCGGCGTCAACGGCGGCTCGACCGGCGGTTCCGGCTCAACCGGCGACGGCTGCGGCGGCGAGACCGGGACCAGCGGCACCAGCGGCACCGGCGAGAGCGAGAGCGGGAGCGGCGAGAGCGAGAGCGGGAGCAGCGAGAGCGGGAGCGGCGGGCGGAGCGGTGGCACCGGTGGCGACGCGGTCTACAGCGCGCAGACGAAGGTGACCAGCGCGGAGGTGGCGCTGGCCGAGGCCGAGGAGGCGCTCGCCGGTGCCGTGCTCACGGCGCCGGTCGGCGGGAAGATCCTCTCCGTGGCCGGCGGGGTCGGCAGCAGCGTCAGCTCCGGCAGCGCGTTCATCTCGCTCGGCGACATCGGCGGCATGGAGGTGCGGGCGGACTTCCCGGAGGCGGACGCGGGCCGGCTGAAGGTCGGCCAGGTCGCCGCGGTCACGCTCGCGGACCGGCCCGGCGAGACGTTCCCGGCCGCGGTCACCCAGATCGACCCGGTCGGCACGGCCACGGACAGCATGGTCACCTACGGCACGCTGATCACCTTCGACACCGTGCCGGAGGACGTGCTGATCGGGCAGAACGCGCAGGCCACGATCACCATCTCCGCGGTCACCGGCGTGGTCCGGGTGCCGTCCTCGGCGATCCGCGACGTGTCCGGCACGACCGGCGTGGTGACGGTCCGGGCCGATGGCGTGGACACGGCCCGCACGGTGGGCGTGGGGCTGGTCGGCGACGCGTACGCGGAGATCACCTCGGGTCTGGCGGCCGGCGAGAACGTGCTGGCGGGCTGATACCCGTACCCCCGCTGGTCTGCGGTTCTAAGATTTTGTTCAGTTTTCTTCGACATCGTTCCGAGGCACCTTCGATAGAAGTTGGAGCCGGCGTCCACCATCGGGTGGGGAACGGCAGGAGGCAACACGGTGCGTCAGCAGAGCGAAGTACGGCCAACCAAGGTGCTCGTCGTCGACGACGAGCCGAACATCTGCGCGTTGCTGTCGGCCACGCTCCGCCTGATCCACTTCGACGTGCGGGTGGCGAACGGCGGGCACGAGGCGCTGACCGCCGCCACCGAGTTCGAGCCGGACCTGGTCGTGCTCGACGTGATGCTGCCCGACCTGGACGGCTTCCAGGTCGCCCAGCGGCTGCGCGCGGGCTCCCGCCCGGTCCCGGTGCTGTTCCTGACCGCGCGCGACGCGGTCGAGGACCGGATCTCCGGTCTCACCGTCGGCGCGGACGACTACGTGACGAAACCGTTCAGCCTGGAGGAGGTCGTGCTGCGGATCCGCGCGATCCTGCGCCGCAGCCGCGGCGACGCCGACGAGTCCGAGGACAACGGCCTGCTGCGGTACGCGGACCTGGAGCTGGACGAGGACGCGCACGAGGTCCGCCGCGGCGGCAAGCTGGTCGAGCTGTCCCCGACCGAGTTCAACCTGCTGCGCTACCTGCTGGTCAACGCGGGCCGGGTGGTCAGCAAGGCGCAGATCCTGGACCGGGTGTGGAGCTACGACTTCGGCGGCGACGGCCGGATCGTCGAGTCCTACGTCTACTACCTGCGCAAGAAGATCGACCGCTGGGAGCCGCCACTGATCCACACGGTCCGCGGCGTCGGCTACGCCCTGCGGCTGCCCCGGAGTGCCGACGAGTGAGCCGGCCCTGTCCGCGGCCGTCGAGCCCTTGGCGGCTTCGGCGGTGGCGGCACTGGACGCTGCGATCCCGGCTGGTGCTGGTGATCGCGTCGCTGACCGCGGTGGCGCTGCTGCTGGCGAACCTGGCCGGCGTATGGCTGCTGCGCAGCTACCTGACCGACCAGCTGGACGACCGGATCGTGAACCGGATGGAGGATCCGGTCATGATGATCAACCGGATCTGCGACACCGGATCCGGCTCCGCGGTGGATCCCGGCGAGGCGTTTCCTCCGGGCGGCCCGCCGCAGCGCAACCACGGCTGGCCGGGCCCGCTCGCCGGACCCGAGCAGCTGCTCAGCCTCTACCGGCTGGACGGCACGCTGCTCTGCACGGACCGGCAGGACGGCGACGCGCAGGTCGAGCAGCCCGACGTGCTCGCGCAGGTCGGAGCGCCGGAGCCGACGACGGTGCGGATGACCGACGGCACCTCCTGGCGGATCACCGTGCAGGAGGTGTCATTGGTCGTCAACGACACACCGGTGACGCTGCTGACGCTCAAGGGCGCGTCGCTCGCGGACATCGACCGGACCGCGAACGGCCTGCTGCTCATCAACCTGGCCGTCGAGCTGGTCGTGCTGCTGCTGCTCGGCCTGTTCGCCGCCGTGGTCGTCCGGCTCGGCCTGCACCCGCTCACCCGGATGGAGGCGATGGCCACCCGGATCAGCACCGGAGATCTCTCCCACCGCGCCGACGACGCGGACCCGCACACCGAACCCGGCCGTCTCGGCATCGCGCTCAACTCCATGCTGGCCCGGATCGAGGCGGAGGTGAGCGCGCGCACCGCGTCCGAGGCCCGGCTCCGCCAGTTCGTCGCGGACGCCGGCCACGAGCTGCGCACGCCGCTGACCTCGATCCGCGGCTTCGCGGAGCTGTACCGGCGCGGCGGCTCCCCGCCCGGCCCGGTGCTCGACGAGACGATGAGCCGGATCGAGTCCGAGGCCGCCCGGATGGGCCTGCTCGTCGAGGACCTGCTGCTGCTGGCGAAGCTGGACGAGCAGCGCCCGCTGCAACGCCGGCCGGTCGACATGCTGCAGATCGCCGCGGACACGATCCGGGACGCGCACGCCCGCGCGCCCGGCCGCCCGATCCGCCTGGCCGCGCTCGGCCCGGACGACGACGCCGACTTCGAGCCGATCACCGTCCTCGGCGACGAGCACCGCCTCCGCCAGGTCGCCACGAACCTGGTCAACAACGCCCTGGTCCACACACCCCCGGACGCCCGGATCACCATCCGCGTCGGCCGCTGGACCGCCACCCACCGCGCCGCGGCGCCGCCCGCCGCCGGCATGCCCGGCTACGGTGCGCCGGCACAGGCCGTGGCCGGTCAGGCAGCCGGGCGTCAGGCCGTGGCCGGTCAGGCAGCCGGGCATCAGGGGACGGAACAACCGCCGTTCGCCGCGGCGCAGCGCTCCCGCACCGGTCGGCAGCAGCCCGTCATGGCGCCGATCGTGGCCGAGACCACCGCCTACGCGGTACTCGAGGTCAGCGACACCGGCCCCGGCATCCCACCCGAGCACGCGGAACGCGTCTTCGAACGCCTCTACCGCGTCGAGAGCAGCCGCGCCCGCGGCAAGGCGGGCGCCGGCGGCTCCGGCCTCGGCCTCTCCATCGTCGCCGCGATCGTCGCGACCCACGGCGGCCACGTCGAGCTGATGACCGCCCCCGGCCAGGGCGCTACCTTCCGCGTCCTCCTCCCCGTGGAGTGACCGGATCCTCCGAGGCCGAGGACCAGCTCAGGAAAGCCGGCTATCGCAACGCGATCGTCTGCCTCCAGGCCGAAGATCACGACCCAGGGGTACGTGGAACACTGCTACCGCACGGTGATCGGTGGATTCACTGCCACGCCGGCACCTGCTCCTAGGAGACGGCGTGGCTATCGAGTGGTCGGTGCGTGTCAACCGGGCGTTCAGGCTCGACGACGCTGCGCCGTGACTACCAGCCGCTGCGCGCCGCGGAGATCTGACCGGCGCTAGCGGTCTTCCTGATAAATCAGGTAGCCGCCGGCCGGCGTGACGTCGAAGACGCGGAGGGTGCGGTCTCGGAACGCCGTGAAAGCGTCGTCCAGTGTGGAGCCGGCGGGCAGCACCCAGGCCGGGTCCGGGGCGGCGCGGACCACGGTGCCGTAGACCGGGAAGCGGTCGCCGCGCTGGTTGAGGCGGGTGTCGACGACCGCGCAGATGATGCGCTCGCCGGTGAGGAACGTGATGCGGTCGCAGGTGTCGCGATCGGAGTAGATGCGGGTCGCGCCGGCCTCGTCGAGCGCGGCCACGAGCGCGCGGTCGTCGTCGGCCGCGGCGGAGAGCCCGGGAGCGCTGAGCACGAGCGCGGCGGTGGCCGCGACCGCGAGCGTGAGCACGGCGGCGAGCACGGCCGAGCCGATCAGGCCGGCGAGTGCGGCCGCCAGCGTGCGGGCGCGGCGGCCCCACAGCCGGGCGGCGGCGCGCCAGAGCGGCCACAGCACCGCGGGCAGCGCGATCAGCGTGTAGTGCAGGTTCTTCGCCGCGCCCGCCGGGGCCAGCGCGGAGTTGGCGGTCAGGAAGAAGACCGCGAGCGTGATCGCGGCGGCCAGGATCAGCGCGAGCCGGCCGGCGTGCCGCGGGACCCGCCCGGGCGCCGCGTTGCCGAACCCGCGGATCGCGGCGATCAGCGCGACGAGCAGCAGCACGAGGTACGCCGGGCCCCACCATGCCTGCCAGGCCACGCACTCGCCGGGCGCGCACAGGCCGGCGCTGATCGGGACCGCGGTGAGCAGCATGCCGGTCAGCCGGTCCGCCAGCGGCGCCTCGATCAGGTTGCCGCTGGCCAGCACGAGCAGGTCGAACGGGCTGCGCGGCGCACCGAGCACGGCGTAGGCGATCAGCGGCACCGCGCCGAGGGCCGCACCGCCCGCGACGATCAGCCAGACCAGCGCGCGCCTGAAGCTGAGCAGCAGCATCACGCCGGCGGCCGCGACGAACGGCAGGACCCACCAGTGCGTCCACACCATCACGCCGGCCAGCACGCCCCAGCCGAACAGGCCGAGCCCCGGCCGTTTCAGCTCGGCACCGGCCAGGCGCACGGTGAGCAGCAGGAGCAGGGTGACGGCGAGAAGCATCTCCGGGTACGCCCCGGCGCCGGTCAGCTCGTCGCGGATCACCCGGTCCGAGCCGAGCGCGAACAGGCCGATGGACAGCGCCGCGAACCAGGGCGTGTAGAGCCGGCGGAGCAGCATGAACGCCACGATCAGGAACCCGGCGAAGCAGATCAGCGCGGGCAGCCGCACCGACCACCACCCGGTGCCGAGCACGCGCACGAACGGCGCCGCCAGGAACGCCTGCAGCGACCCCATGAACCGCTCGCTGTCCAGGAAGAGCGGCAGCTCCTGCCCCTGTGCGATGCGCAGCGCGGCCAGCCCGGCGCCCGCCTCGGCCGCGTCGCCGGGCGGCACCTCGCCGCGCACCAGCAGCACGCGGTAGCCCAGCGCGACCAGCCCGAAGAAGATCGCCCACCCGGCCGCCGATCGCCGACCGGGGCTGTCCGACGGCCGCCGGTGGCCGCGTGGCTCCGGCCGCCCGGTCAGCACCGGCACGCGCCCGCCACCGCGCACCGGACGATCGTCCCGGCGCACGCCCTCGGCCGTCCCGGCGCTCACCGATCGAGTTTGCCACACCCGACCGGCAAGTATTGAGATCTTGCTATCGGCTCAGCAGGTCCGCCACACGAAGCGTCACGGCGATCGGCGCGGTCAGCGCCAGAGAGTCGGTGGATACCGCAACCTCCGCGTAATGCTCACCCGCCAAGCGCAGCAGTCGCATACTCTTCGTTTCCGGCTCCACCAGGAGGTACGCCGGAATACGCGCGGCCGCGTAAAGCTGCACCTTGATTACACGGTCAGTAGCGGCATTGCTCGGCGAGACGATCTCGACGAGCATGTGAACCTCGCCGGCCTCGACGGTGCCGCCCTCCTCGTCGGTATCGGCCACCACGATGTCCGGAATGACGATGCGGCCAGGACGAAGCCGAACGTTGATCGCCTCGATGACCACCAGGCCGGCGGCTTCGGCCGCGGGCTCCAGAAGATTGGCCAGCCGTCGCGAGATTATCCGATGCTTTTTGCTGGCGGACGGGCTCACCAACAAACTCCCATCGATCAGCTCGATCCGCGACGGGCTCTGGCCCAACGCGAAATAGTCCTGCTCGGTCCACGGACCGTCGTGCTCCAGCACGGATGCCGTCATGGGTATCGCCCTCCAAACGGAGAATGGAGCTTCGGCCTGTCTCGCATTCATGGCTGATCAATGGGGACGCGCTTCTCAGTCCGCTCCGAGGCTGTCCTGGGGTGGCGTCGAGAGGGGGCGGCGACGCTACGCGCATGTCTGTGCGACGACCCTTCTTCGCTCGCCGCTCCTCCTGGATTGTCAATACCGGCCTCGGCCTGGCAATCGTCGGTGTCGGCGTGTGGGCCTATCTCTCCTTCGTCCAGCCCGCGCGCGGCGAGGCGACCGCGAACGCGAGCACCACGCGGACGCTGACCGTGCAGCAGGGCACGGTGACCGCCACGGTCAGCGCGGACGGCACGGTGACCAGCGCGAACACGGCGAGTGCCGACTTCGGCACGTCCGGCACGGTCACCGAGATCAACGTCAGGGTCGGTGACGTCGTGAAGAAGGGGCAGGTGCTCGCGAAGATCGATCCGACCGCGGCGGACCGGAGCCTGGCGGCGGCGCGGGCCGACCTCACGGCCGCGCAGGACGCGCTGGCCCGGGCCGAGGAGGCGGGCAGTGACACCACGTCCGCCGAGACGCAGGTGACGCAGGCCGAGCTCGCGGTCGAGGCCGCGGAGGAGGCGGTCGAGGGCGCCACGCTGACCGCCACCATGGACGGCACCGTCATCACGATCAACGGCAGCGTCGGGGGTACGGCGAGCGGCTCCTCATCAAGCGACGGCGGCCAGAGCGGCCAGAGCAGTCAGAGCAGCACCGGCACCGCGTTCATGGAGATCGCCGACCTGGGCACGCTGCAGGTCACGGCGTCGTTCGCGGAGGCGGACGCCACGAAGCTGGAGGAGGGCCAGGCCGCGACCGTCACCTGGAACGCGCTGACCGGCGTCACCGCGACCGCGACCGTCGCCTCGATCGACCCGAGTTCGTCCGCGGAGGGTGAGTCGGTCACCTACGGCGCCACGCTCACGCTGGCGGAGACGCCGGACGGCGCGAAGTCCGGCCAGACCGTCTCGGTCGCGGTCACGACCGGCACCGCGGAGAACGTCGTGATGGTCAACTCGGCCGCGATCACGTCCAGTGGCCGCGGTCACACGGTCACCACGGTGGTCGACGGCCAGCAGGTCGCCACGGCCGTGGAGATCGGCCTGGAGGGCGACACGATGACCGAGATCACCTCCGGGCTGGCCGCGGGCGACCAGGTGCTCTACACGATCGAGGAGAGCACCGGCGGCAGCTCCGAGCAGGGCGGCGGGTTCCCGGGCGGCGGCTTCACCGGCGGTGGCCCCGGCGGTCTCACCGGTGGCGGCGGAACGCGTGGCGGCGGCGCGGCGGGCGGCGGCACGGCGGGCGGTGGCCGGTGACGACCGCCGCGACCTACCGCTGGGCCGACGCGCCGGCGAAGGCCGGAACGCCCGTCCTCGACGTGCGGCAGCTGCGCAAGGTGTACGGCGAGGGCGAGGCCACCGTGCACGCGCTCGCCGGCGTGAGCCTCACCGTGCAACGCGGCGACTACGTGGCGATCATGGGCTCGTCCGGCTCCGGCAAGTCCACCCTGATGAACATCCTGGGCTGCCTCGACATCCCGTCGACCGGCCGCTACCTGCTGGACGGCGTGGACGTCAGCGAGCTCTCCGACCGGCAGCTCGCGGTGGTCCGGAACCGGTTGATCGGCTTCATCTTCCAGTCGTTCAACCTGATCCCGCGTACCACCGCGCTGGCGAACGTGGAGCTGCCGCTCGCCTACGCGGGCGTGAAACCGGCTGCCCGGCGGAAGCGCGCGCTGGCCGCGCTGGACCTGGTCGGCCTCGCGGCCCGGGCCGGCCACGAGCCGAACCAGCTCTCCGGCGGCCAGCAGCAGCGCGTGGCGGTGGCCCGCGCGCTGGTCACGGAGCCGGCGCTGCTGCTCGCGGACGAGCCGACCGGAAACCTGGACAGCCGTTCCACCGAGGACGTGCTGAAGATCTTCGACGACCTGCACGCGCAGGGCCGGACGATCGTGCTGATCACGCACGAGGCCGAGGTGGGCGCGCGGGCCGGCCGGCTGATCCGGCTCTTCGACGGACAGGTCCGGTCCGACGAGAGGAACCGCCGGTGAGCACCTGGGAGATCCTGAAGTTCGCCGGGAAGGGCGTGACCGCGAACAAGCTGCGCTCCGCGCTCACCATGCTCGGCATCCTGATCGGCGTCGCGGCCGTCATCCTGCTGGTCGCGGTCGGCAACGGCTCGGCGGCCGCGATCCAGAACCAGATCTCCGCGCTCGGCACGAACACGATCACGGTGATGAGCACGAACCGCGGCGGCACCACGAACACGGCGCTGACCACGGAGATCGCGGACGCGCTGCGGGACGAGACGCTGGCGCCGGACGTCGAGTCGGTCTCGCCGGTGGTCAGCGCGTCCGGCACGCTCACCTACGACGGCACCGACCACGAGATCAGCCAGTTCGTCGGCACCGGCGGCAGCTATCTGGCGGCGCAGTCCTACGAGATCGACCGGGGGGCCGCGTTCACCGACGCGGACGTCGCGCAGGCGAAACGGGTCACCGTGATCGGGCAGACCGTGGCGGAGGAGCTGTTCGAGGGCGTCGACCCGGTCGGCGAGCAGGTCACGGTCGGCGGCGCGCTGTTCACCGTGGTCGGCGTGCTGGCGGAGAAGTCCTCGTCCGGTGTGCAGGACGCGAACGACCTCGCGATCGCGCCGCTCACCGCGGTGCAGCAGACGCTCGCCGGGTACGGATCGCTCAGCTCGATCGTGGTCGAGGCGGTCTCCGCCGACCGGGTCACCGCGGCGCAGAACGAGATCGCCACGATCCTCGACCAGCGACTCAAGGTCTCCGACGGCGGCACCGCGCCGTACCGGATCCAGAACGCCTCTCAGCTTCTGGAGACGCAGACCGAGACCGCGGACACGTTCACCGTGCTGCTCGGCGCGGTGGCCGGCATCTCACTGCTGGTCGGCGGCATCGGCATCACGAACATCATGCTGGTCACGGTGACCGAGCGGACGCGGGAGATCGGGATCCGGAAGGCGCTCGGCGCACCCCGCCGGGTGATCCTGACCCAGTTCCTCGCCGAGGCCACGATCCTGAGCCTGACCGGCGGCGGCCTGGGCGTGCTGATCGCGGTGCTCGGCAGCCGGTTCGAGATCGCCGGTGTGCAGCCGGTGATCGTGCCGAGTTCGGTCGTCCTGGCGCTCGGCGTCTCCGTCGCCATCGGCCTGTTCTTCGGCGGCTACCCGGCGAGCCGCGCCGCGAGCCTCCGCCCGATCGACGCACTTCGCTACGAATAGGAACCCAGACCATGGCTTTCAGAAGATCGAAGCACCGGGGTACGGACACGGTGGTGCTGGAGAAGCCGGCCGGCGACGGGCTGGCCGCGGAGCTGGCCGCGGTCGCGCCGAGGCAGTGGCGGAACCGGTGGACGCCGGTCCTGGCGGCCGTGTTGCTGCTCGGTGGCGGCATCATGGCGGGCGTCGAGATCCAGCAGCGCTGGGGCACGGCGACCACCTCGGGCCCGGGCGGCGGGATGACGTTCCCCGGCGGTGCGGCCGGTTTCCAGGGACGCCAGGGTGCCGACGCGGGCACGGGTGATCAGGCGGCCCAGCCGCAGGCCACCGCGACCGCCACGGCCGGTGGGGCCACCGAGGGCACCGTGAAGCTGGTGAACGGCAGCACGGTCTACATCGTGACCGCGGACGGCCGGACGATCACCGTGAAGACCTCCGACGGCACGACGGTGCGGAAGGCGGAGGAGGGGGCCCTCAGCGACCTCGCCGAGGGCGACACCGTCACCATCGAGGGGACCACGGCCGACGACAACTCGGTGACCGCGACCACGATCACCGAGAAGTGAGCGGAAACGCTCTAGGCGGACGCCGGCGCGCCGTCCACGGCCTCGTCCACGGTCGGGTAGGTCTGGAGCACCTCGACCAGCCCGCTCACCTCGAGGATCCGCAGCACCCCGCGCTGCGGTGCCGCGAGCCGGACCAGGCCGCCGCTGTCGTCCGTGCTGTTCTTGGCGCGGACGAAGACGGACAGGCCGGTCGAGTCGCAGAACGAGACCTCCGCCAGGTCGAAGACGAGCCGGGTGCGGCCCTTCTCCAACAGGTCGGTGATCTGATCCTGCAGCTGCGGGGCGGTGGCCATGTCGAGCTCACCAGCCACCGACACGACGACGACGTCGTCGCGCTGTTCGGTCTTAACCGTCAAGGACATTTAGCCGACCTCCTGTTATGGACGAAACGCTACTCCACCGGCGGCATGCTCGCAGTGTCAGGCCGACGCCAAATACTTGGCGTCAAGCAACTAACCCCTGTTGCTCCGGTGATAGTGTCCCACCGGTCGGTCAAGGCTGTGATCCCCCGGCGGCGACCGGTGGGTCTGACAGGAGGCGAACGTGGCGCTCAGCACGGAGGCAGCGGGTCGGCTCGCCGCGCTGCTCGACGAGCACCAGGACAAGATCTCCGAGCTGTGGGTTCGTCAGGTGGCCGCTACGCTGCGTGGTCGGTTGAGCCAGGGCGAGCTGGACCGACAGGTTCGTGAGCTGTTCCGCACCCTGCGCGAGGTGCTCGCCGAGGGCGGCGCGGAGCTGCGGGGCGGCGACGGCGGCGAGGTCCGCGCGCTGCTGGCCGAGATGTCCCGCTCGCGCGCGCTCCAGGGTTTCACCTCCACCGAGACCGCGGTCAGCGTGTTCGCGGTGAAGGAGGCGTTCGCCACCGCCGTGGACGTGTACAACACGGACTCGCAGACCATGGCCGACTACATCGGCTTCGGCTCGTTCATCGACGACCTCGGCCTGTTCACCTTCGCGGCGTACGCGCAGGCGCGCGAGGAGGTCATCGCCGACCAGGCGGAGCAGCTGCTGGAGCTGGCCACGCCGGTGGTCAAGCTGTGGGACGGCGTGGTCGCGGTCCCGCTGGTCGGCACGCTCGACTCGGCCCGCGCCCAGGTGGTGATGGAGCGCCTGCTGCAGACGCTGGTCGACACCGGCTCGCCGTACGCGATCATCGACATCACCGGCGTCCCGGCCGTGGACACCCAGGTCGCCCAGCACGTGCTGAAGACCGTGGTGGCGGCGCGGCTGATGGGTGCGGAGTGCATCATCTCCGGCATCCGCCCGCAGATCGCCCAGACGATCGTGGCGCTCGGCATCGAGTTCGGCGACATCGCGACCAAGGCCACGCTGGCCGACGCGCTCCGGCACGCGCTGCGCCGCACCGGCAACGACCTCGCCCGGCGCGGCCCGGCCCGGGCGGAGGGCTGATGGAGCGGATCCCGGTCCTCAAGATCGGTGACTTCCTCCTGGTGTCGATCCAGGTCGACATGGAGGACCAGATCGCCCTGCAGTTGCAGGAGGACCTCTCCGACCGGATCGTCTCGACCGGCGTGCACGGTGTGATCATCGACATCACCGCGCTGGACATCGTCGACTCGTTCGTCGGCCGCATGCTCTCCACCATCGCCGCGATCTCCAAGGTGCTGGACGCCGAGACCGTGGTGGTCGGCATGCGCCCGGCCGTGGCGATCACGCTGGTCGAGCTGGGTCTGTCGCTGAACGGCATCCGGACCGCCCTGAACGTGGAACGCGGCATGGAACTCCTCGCCCGCGCGCGCGAGGAGGAGCTGAGATTCCTCGGCGGCGACGACGAGGCGGCGGCGTCCGGCTCGGATGGGACGGCGGTGACGTCGTGACAACGGGCTTCGCCGGTGCCGCGGATGCCGGCGAGACGCTCGTGATCGCCGCGGACGAGGACGTGGTGCGGGTCCGGCAACACGTCCGGACGGTCGCGGTGAAGGTCAAGCTCTCGCTGGTGGACCAGACCAAGCTGGTGACCGCCGCCAGCGAGCTGGCCCGCAACACGCTTGTCTACGGCGGTGGCGGCAAGGCCGAGGTGACCGTCGTCGACAACGGGCGACGACGGGGTGTACGAATAGTCTTCAGCGATCAGGGGCCCGGGATCGCCGACCTGGACCTCGCGCTCACCGACGGTTACACCACCGGCGGCGGGATGGGGCTCGGGCTGAGCGGGTCCCGGCGGCTGGTGGACGAGTTCGACATCGAGACGGCGGTCGGCGAAGGCACCCGCATCACGGTGACCAAATGGTCGCGCTGAGGCGATCCCTCCGGCACTGAGCAGTAAGAGGGGCGCTACCCATGTCCGACGAGGGCACCTGGTTCCGCATCGACAACACCAGTGTCGCGTCGACGGTGCGGCGTGCCGCCGATCGGCTGGCGGAGACGCTCGGTCTCGCCGAGGGACCCGCGGCCGACCTGTCGATCGTGGTCGCGGAGATGACCAGCAACCTGCTCAAGCACGCCGTCGAAGGCTCGATGCTGCTGCGCCCGGTGCGCACCGCGGAGACGGCCGGCGTGGAGGTCATCGCGTCCGACTCCGGGCCGGGCATGGCCGACCTGCCGCGGTTCATGCGCGACGGCCACACCACGTCCGGCACGCTCGGCATCGGTCTCGGCGCGATCGCCCGGCGGTCCAGCTGGTGTGACATGCACTCGGTGCCGGGCAAGGGGACCACGCTCGCGGTGCAGGTGTGGCCGGGCGCGGCGCCGGAGCCGGCCTGGGCCGCCGGCACCAGCCGCCCGATCACCGGCGAGCAGATCAGTGGCGACGGTTACGCGATCCGCGTCGCCGGCGACCGGCACCAGGTGCTGGTCAGCGACGGTCTCGGGCACGGCCCGCTCGCCGCCGCCGCCAGCCAGGCCGCGGTGAACGCGTTCCGGCACGCGCCCGCCGTACCCCCGGCTGCTCTGGTCGAGAACCTGCACCGGGCGATGTCGCACACGCGCGGCGCGGCGCTCGCGATCGCGGAGCTGGACGCGGCCGCCGGGCTGGTGCGTTACGCCGGCCTGGGGAACATCGCCGGCACGATCGTGGAGGGCTCCAGCCGTCGCGGCATGATCTCGCTGCCGGGCATCGCCGGGCATCAGCGTCGCCAGATCAAGGAGTTCGAGTACCCGATCGGCCCCGGGGCCGCCGTGGTGATGCACTCCGACGGCGTGGTGGACCGCTGGGCGCCCGGTGACTACCCGGGTCTCAGCACGGTGTCGCCGGTGCTGGTGGCGGCGACCGTGTTGCGCGACGCCGGTGTGCGGCGCGACGATGCCTGCGTGCTGGCTGCGAGACTTCCGTCATGAGCGAATACGTTCTGCTCAGGATGGCCCTGCGGCGCGAGCACGATATCTTCGTGGTCCGGCAGCGCGGTCGGGAGGTGGCGGCCGCGGCCGGTCTCGATCACCAGAACCAGATCCGGTTGGCCACCGCGCTGAGCGATCTCGGGCGGCTTCTGCTGCCGGTTCCCGGCGGGGCCGATGTGGCATTTGTTGCGCAACCCGGAACTCCTCCTAGGCTGATGGTGGAGATTGTCGCCGGGCCCGGCGCGACCGCCGTGCTGGCGGGTGATCCGGCGGCCGCGGCGGGACGGTTGGTGCACGAGATGGAGGTGGACGGTGGCGAAAGCACGACGCGGGTGCGGCTGTTCCGCCGTCTTCCGATCGGCGCCGCGCCGTTGACCCCGGAGCGCATCGCCGCGCTGCGCGTCGAGCTGGCCGGTAACGCTCCCGGCACGCCGCTGGACGAGCTGGCCGTGCAGAATCGCGAGCTGATGTCCGCGCTGGATGAGGTCCGCGCTCAGCGTGACGAGCTGGCCGAGACCAACCAGGGCGTGATGGCGCTCTACAACGAGCTGTCCCAGGAGCTGGAGGAGACCAACCGCGGCGTGGTCGCGCTCTACAACGAGCTGGACGAGAGGTCCGCGCAGCTCAAGGCGGCCAGCGAGGCGAAGAGCAGGTTCCTGGCGAACGTCAGCCACGAGCTGCGCGCGCCGGTCACCGCGGTGATCGGCCTGACCCGGCTGCTCGCCGACTCCGGCTCCGACCCGCTGACCGGCGAGCAGGCCCGGCACGTCGATCTGATCCGCGGCTCCGCGACCGACCTGCTGACGCTGGTCAACGACCTGCTCGACCTGGCCAAGGCGGAGGCCGGCCGGCTGGAGCCGGCCTGGACCGAGGTGGACCTGCGCGCGCTCTTCGGGCAGCTGCGCGGCACCGCCCGCGCCGTCATCACCCGGCCCGAGGTGCAGCTGGTGGTGGCGGATCCGCCGACCGGTTCGGCCGTGACCTCGGACGAGGCGCTGCTCACCCAGGTGCTGCGCAACCTGCTGACCAACGCGATCAAGTTCACCGAGCGCGGCACGGTCTCGATGGAGCTGCGCGCCGCGACCGGCCAGGACGGCTGGGAGATCGAGGTCGCCGACACCGGCATCGGCATTCCGCCGGAGCTGCACCAGCGCATTTTCGAGGAGTTCTACCAGGTGCCCGGCAGCTCGTCCGGGCGCACCGGGACCGGTCTCGGCCTGCCGTACGCGCAGCGGCTCGTCACGCTGCTCGGCGGTTCGCTGCACCTGGCCAGCGAACCCGGAAAGGGCAGCGTGTTCACCGTCGTGCTGCCGAGCCGGCCGATGCCCCCGGCGCCGGCTCAGCGTGACGAGGGGTGAGACGGGTGCACGTGGAGCCGGCGACCGTCCTGGTCGTCGACGATAATCCCACCAAGAGATACCTCCTGGTCAGCTGGCTGAGCCGGGCGGGCTATGCGGTCGTGGAGGCGGAGACCGGCGGTGAGGCGCTGGAGCTGGTCGAGGTCAAGCCGATCGACCTGGTCGTGCTGGATGTGCGTCTGCCGGACATGTCCGGCTTCGAGGTCTGCGAGCAGATCAAGGGCAACTCGAAGCACGCCGCGCTCCCGGTGGTGCACGTCTCCGCGCACGCGGTCGACGTGCAGGACCGCGCGCACGGGCTGAACCGGGGCGCCGACGCGTACCTGGTGGAGCCGATCGAGCCGGAGGAACTGGTCGCCACCACCCAGGCGGTGCTGCGCTACTACCGGGCTCGCAAGCAGGCCGAACAGCTCGCGAAGCGGATGGCGCTGCTGGCCGAGACCACGCTCGCGATCAACTCGGCACCCGACTTCCCGCGCCTGCTCGCGGCCGCGGCCCAGGGCGCCGCCAAGATCTTCGAGGGACCCGCGGCCGTGGCGACCGCCACCGCGGACGGCGACCTCTGGGCCGCTACCTGCGAGGACCCGGAGCACACGCCGTCACTGAATCCGTGGCGCCCGGATCAGGGCCAGGACATCGCGGTCGGCACCACGTTCCACACCGAACCGGCCGAGGCCTGGCCGTTGCTGACCTGGCGGGACGATGACCTGGTCGGCGTCGCCACCACCCGGATCAGGCCGGACCGGCCCGCGGTGCACGTCGCGGTGCAGGCCGCCGCGAACATCCCGGGCGCGCCGGTGCTGCGCCAGCTCGCGCAGGCGATCGCGGCCGCGGTCGAGGCGCAGCGCTCCTACGACGAGGAGCACCGCATCGCGATCACGCTCCAGCGCAGCCTGCTGCCCCGCCGCCTGCCCGACGTGACCGGACTGGACCTCGCCCGCCGCTACGAGCCGGCCAGCGCGCACACCGAGATCGGCGGCGACTTCTACGAGCTGACCATGATCGACGGCCATCTGCTGGTCGCGATCGGCGACGTGGCCGGCCACTCGCTGCACGCCGCCACGGTGATGGCCGAGCTGCGGCACGCACTGCGTGCCTACGCGGTCGAGGGCCACCCGCCGGGCACCATGCTGACCCGCATCAACCACCTGATGATGACGCTGCTCCCCGGCGAGGTCGCCACGGTCTGCGTGATGCTGATCGACCCGGCCACCGGCCACGTGCGGATGTCCAACGCCGGCCACCTGCCGCCGCTGCTGATCACGGACGGCCGCACGGAGTACATCGAGGACCGCGGCCCGCTGCTCGGCCTGCGCGCCGATCGCCCGGCCGACACCGAGTTCGTCGTGCCGCCCGGCGCCACGCTCGTGCTCTACACCGACGGCCTGATCGAACGCCGCGACGCCACCATCGACGACGGCCTTCGCGCGCTCGCCGCGGTCGCCTCCGCCGGCGTCGACGACCACCTCGACGACTTCTGCGACCGCCTCCTCGCCGAACTCACCGGCGAGGAGATGAGCGACGACACCGCGGTCGTCACGCTCCGCCGCCGCTGAGAAGATCCGGTTCATTTTCCCGCTTCCGGCGTGGGCACGTTCCTGGTGCTCCCGCGGGCACCGGTCGTCGCTGGCGCTCCTCCCTGCAGGATGGGTGGGTGGCTGAGAAAACCGCAGGTGGCGGGGCGGCGTCCGTGACGGCGCTCAGCCGGGGCCCCTGTTGACAGCTTCTATTCACTAAGTGAATAGTAGCGGCCATGTCCACCAGTCACGTGCTCCTGGGGCTGTTAGCCAACGGCCCCAAGCACGGATACGAGCTCAAGCGGGCCCACGACGCGCACATGCCGCGGGCCAAGCCGCTGGCGTTCGGCCAGGTCTATGCCACGCTCGGCCGGCTCCAGCGGGACGGCCTGGTCACCGAGGGAGAGCGCGACCGGGATGCCGGCCCGGAGCGCACCAGCTTCGCGCTGACCGACGCCGGCCGGGAGCGCCTCGACGAGTGGCTCGCCGAGGTCGAGGCGCCGGCGCCGTTCGTGGCGAGCGCGCTGCTGGCCAAGGTCGTCGTGGCGCTGCTGGCGGCCGACTCGCGACGGGCCGGCACCTACCTCGCGGCCCAGCGCGCGGCGCACGCGGCCCGGCTGCGGGAGCTGACCCTGGCCAAGCTCGATCCGGACACGGCGCTCGGCGACGTGATCGCCGCCGACTTCGCCATCTCACACCTCGACGCCGACCTGCGATGGATGGAGACCACCATCGCCCGCGTCGACGACCTGCATCAGGGAGCTGACACATGAGCGACGTCGCGAGTGCATCACCGGCTCAGGGCCGCGTCGGCGCGGCCGGTCCGGGGCGCGACCAGATCCTCACCGCACGCGGGCTCGTCAAGTCCTACGGCGCGTCGCCCGCGCTGCGCGGCGTGACGCTCGCCGTCGCGGCCGGCGAGATCGTCGCCGTGACCGGGCCGTCCGGCTGCGGCAAGTCCACGCTGCTGCACTGCCTGGCCGGCATCCTCCGGCCGGACGCCGGTGAGGTGAACTACCGCGACCAGCGCGTCGACCTGATGGGCGAGGCCGCCCGCGCCCGGCTGCGCCGCTCCGAGATCGGTGTGCTGTTCCAGTTCGGCCAGCTCGTCGCGGAGCTCACCGCGGCGGAGAACGTGTCGCTGCCGCTGCTGCTCGCCGGCACCGGGCGGCGGACGGCCCGGACCGCGGCACTGAACTGGCTGGACCGGCTGGGCGTGGCCGACCTCGCGGACAAGCGCCCGGGTGAGATGTCCGGCGGTCAGCAGCAGCGGGTCGCGCTGGGCCGCGCGCTGGTCACCGAGCCGCGCGTGCTGTTCGCGGACGAGCCGACCGGTGCGCTGGACACGCTCGCGGGCGAGCAGGTGATGGGCCACCTGGTCCGGCTCGCCCGCGCGCAGGACACCACGGTCGTGCTGGTCACGCACGAGCCGCGGATCGCCGGTTACGCGGACCGGGAGCTGGCCATGCGCGACGGCGAGATCACCACCGCGGCGACGTCGACGGCGGCGGCCCGGTGAGCCCCGGCACCACGCTGCGGCTCGCGCTCGCCGGCACCCGCACCGACACGCTCCGGGTGGCGCTGACCGCGATCAGCGCCGCGCTGGCCTCGGTGGCCGTGCTCAGCGCCGCGACCGTCCTCGCCATCCGCACGCCGGACAGCGGGGACGACCCGAGCCTGTCCGTTCAGTACCAGTCGGACCTGCTGCAGCAGCCGGGTCTGCGCCCGGGCGTCGCGATGGCGCTGCTGCTGCTCTGCGTGCCGGTGCTGGCACTGGCCGTGCAGTGCTCGCGGCTCGGGGCGCCGGCCCGCGACCGCCGGCTGGCCGCGCTCCGGCTGGCCGGCGCCACGCCCGGCCAGACGCTCGCGGTGATCACGGCGGAGGCCGGGCTGGCCACGCTGATCGGCGTGCTCGCCGGCGCCGGGATCTTCCTCGGCGGCCATCGGCTGCTGGACCGGCGGAACGCGCGCGGCGAGCTGTGGCTGCCGACGGACGTGCTGCCGCCGTCCTGGGCGATCGTGGCGATCTGCGTGACGCTGCCGGTGGCCGCGATGCTGGTCGGCGCGCTGCTGCTGCGCCGGGTGCGGGTCACCCCGTTCGGCGTGACCCGGCAGGCGGAGCGGAACCGGACGCCGCACACCTGGCCGGGCCTGGTGCTGGTGGCCGGCTTCGCGCTGCTTCTCGGCTTCGCACCGCTCGCCGAGTGGCTCGGCGAGCGGGCCGGGACCGCCTCGGAGTGGCTGGTCTACCTGGTCTTCTTCGCGGTGCCGCTGGCGATGGCGGTCGGCGTGATAGCGGGGACCGGCGCGATCGCCTACCTGATGGGCGTGGCGCTGCGCCGATGGGGCCGCGCGCCGTCCATGCTGCTGGCCGGCGCGCGGCTGATGGCCGACCCGTGGAGCGGCAGCCGGGTGCTCGCCGCGCTGCTGGCGTGCGTGCTGGTCGGCGGCGTGTCGGCCGGCTACCGCGCCCAGTTCCAGGCGATGTCCGACGCGGAGTGGGCCGCGGACCGGCTCTGGACGGAGGCGACCGGCGAGCCGACGCTGTCCGGCCCGCACCGGGACGGGTTCTACCTCAACGCGATGAACCTGGTGGACCTCGCGGTCGCCGTCGCCGTCGCCATCACCGCGCTGGCGCTGCTGATCGCGGCCGTGGACGGCCTGGTGTCCCGCCGCCGCGCCTACGCGTCGCTGGTCGCGACCGGGGTGCCGCGCGGTGTGATCGCCCGCTCGGTGGTGTGGCAGGTGCTCACCCCGGCCGTGCCGGCGGTGCTGATCGCGGCCGTCTCCGGCTGGATGATCACGCGTGTCCTCGGGCGGGAGGTCACGGCCGCCGGCGTCCAGGGCACGATCTGCACGGTCGACGGCCCGATCTGCGGCGACCCGGTCGCGGGCGCGCAGTACCTGCGGGAGGTGAACATCGGGCCGATCGTGCAGGCGGTGCCCGTACCCGTGCAGGGTCTTCTGCTCCTGATCGGGGGTGCGCTGCTGGCGGTGCTGGTGACGGCCGGGATCAGCCTGCTCCTCCTGCGCGGCAGCACCGCGGTCGAGGAACTGCGGACCGCCTAGCCTCCTCCGTGATCGCCGGCGTCCCCGTGTCGTTCTGATTGGCGACATGGGGGACGCCGGTGATCACGGGTCGTTCAGGCTGTCGCGCGGCCCAGCCGGTCGAGGATCCAGGAGAGCACGAACGCCTCCTCCTTCCACGCGTCGTAGCGGCCGCTCGGGCCGCCGTGACCCGCGCCCATCTCCGTCTTGAGCAGGAACGAGCCGTCCGGCACCACGTGCCGCAGCCGGGCGATCCACTTCGCCGGCTCGTGATAGAGCACGCGCGTGTCGTTGATCCCGGTCATCGCGAGGATGTGCGGGTACGCCTGCTCCGTCACGTTCTCGTACGGCGTGTACGACTTCATGTAGTGGTAGACCTCGGCCGATTCGAGCGGATTGCCCCACTCCTCCCACTCGATCACGGTGAGCGGCAGCGACGGGTCGAGGATCGAGTTCAGCGCGTCCACGAACGGCACCTCGGCCACCACGCCGGTGAACGCGTCCGGCGCCAGGTTCGCGATCGCGCCCATCAGCAGGCCGCCGGCCGAGCCGCCGCGCGCCACGATCCGGTCGCTTCCGGTCCACCCGGCCTTGGCGACGTGCCGCGCGGCCGCGACGAAGTCGGTGAACGTGTTCTTCTTCGCCAGCAGCTTGCCGTCCTCGTACCACCGGCGGCCCATCTCACCGCCGCCGCGGACGTGTGCGACCGCGAAGATGACGCCCCGATCCAGCAGGGACAGCCGGGCGATCGAGAAGTACGGGTCCATGCTGGACTCGTACGATCCGTAGCCGTAGAGCACCAGCGGGGCCTGGCCGTCCCGGGCGATGCCCTTGCGCGCGACCAGCGAGATCGGCACCCGGGTCCCGTCGTCCGCGAGCGCCCAGTCGCGGTGCTGCTCGTACGCGTCCGGGTCGAAGTCGCCCAGCACCGGCCGCCGCTTGCGCAGCGTCAGCGCGCGTGTCACCAGGTCGTAGTCGTAGACCGAGTCCGGCGTGACGAACGAGGTGTAGTGCAGCCGGATCGAGTTCGTGTCGTACTCCGGGTTGCCGGACAGCCCGACGTCGTAGAGCGGCTCCGGGAACTCCAGGTCGTAACTGTCCGTGCCGCCGACCGGCAGCACCCGCACGCCGGTCAGCCCGTCCTTGCGCAGCGACACCACCAGGTGGTTGGTGAACGCGTCGACCGACTCCAGCCGGGTGCCCGGCTCGTGCGGGATCAGCGGCACCCAGTCGCCCGGGTTGTCCGCCGACGTGAACGCCAGCGCGAAGTCCTCCGCGCCGTCGTTGTGCAGGATCAGGAACCGGTGCCCGTGGTGCTCCACGGAATATTCCACGCCCTGCCGGCGCGGTGCGATCAGGACCGGCTCGCTCAGCGGCGCGTGCGCCGGGATCGCCCGCACCTCACTGGTGATCTTGCTGCTCGCCTCGATCAGGACGAACTTCTCCGACCGGGTCAGGCCCACGCCCACCCAGAACCGCTCGTCCGGCTCCTCGAACACGATCGCGTCGTCGCCCGCGGGCGTGCCGATCATGTGCCGCCACACCCGGTACGGCCGCCACGCGTCGTCCACGGTCAGGTAGAACAGCACGGAGCCGTCCGCGGACCAGGCACTGCCGTAGGACACCTCGGGCACCGCGTCGGCCAGCACCTCGCCGGTGGCCAGGTCCTTGACGTGCAGCGTGAACCGCTCGTCGCCGGCGTAGTCGACGGAGTAGGCCAGGCGCCGCCCGTCCGGGCTCACGTCGAACGTGCCCAACGCGAAGAAGTCGTGCCCCTCGGCCAGCACGTTGCCGTCGAGCAGCACCTCCTCGCCGGTCAGCGGCGCGCCGTCGGCCGCGATCGGCGGGTCCGTCTCACCGGGCGCGACCGCGCGCCGGCAGTGGATGCCGTACTGGCTGCCCTCGACCGTGCGGGAGTAGTACCAGTACTCACCCATCCGGGTCGGCACGGAGAGGTCGGTCTCCTGTGTGCGCTGCTTGATCTCGTTGAAGATCTTCTCCCGCAGGCCGGCCAGGTGCGCGGTGACCGCGTCCGTGTACTCGTTCTCGGCGGTCAGGTACGCGATCGTCTCCTGATCGTCCTTCGCGGTCAGCCAGGCGTATGGGTCCACGACCGTGTCGCCGTGGTGGGTGCGCTCGGTCGGCACCCGCTTCGCGATCGGCGGTCGGGCGTGGGCAGGCGTCTCGGTGGTCACGCTTCCCCACGTTACCGGCGCCGCACCGAGCGTCGCTTCAGGACTTGCGAAACGCCTTTCGAACGTGTGTACGATAAGCCGCCGTTGCCGACAGGGGGTCGTTGCGGACAGGGGAAAAGAATCATGGGATCGAGCGCCGACGACGCGATCCTGCGTCACCTCATGGGCATCTGCGGCCCGCAGTTCGCCCGCCCCGGCGGTCCCGCCGACGCCATCGCCGGCACCCAGCCCCGCTGGGTCGCCGCACCACCGCACACCCAGGGCGCCGCCGAGGTGCTGCGCGCCGCCGCCCGGTCCGGCCTCTCGGTCACCGCGCGCGGCGCCGGCTCGAAGGTCGAGTGGAGCGTGCCGCCGCCCGGCCTGGACCTGGTGCTGGACACCGGCCGGCTGGCCGGGCTGCGCCGCCACGCCGAGCCCGATCTGCTCGTCGAGGTCGGTGCCGGCACGCCGCTGCGCTCAGTCCAGACCGTGCTGGCCGGCGTCAACCGCCGGCTCGCCATCGACCCGCCGTCCGACGGCCCGACGATCGGCGGCGTGCTCGCGGCCGACGAGACCGGCCCGCTCCGGCACCGCTGGGGCTCACCGCGGGAGCAGATCCTGCAACTCAAGTGCCTCACCATCGAGGGCGAGCTGCTGCAGCTCACCGGCGACGCGGTGCGGGCGTTCGGCGACGCCGGCGGCTTCCCCGGCGAGGTCGAGGGCATCCCGGCCGGACTGCTCGGCGGCTTCCCACGCCGGCCCGCCCGGCTCGCCGGCTGCGCCGACCCGCTGCCCGGCATCATCACCTCCGCCACGCTGCGCGTACTGCCCCGGCCCGGCGCCCGCCTCTGGGTCTCCCGGACGATCGGGAGCCCGTCGGAGGCCCGCGATCTCATCCTCGGCATCCGCAGCTCGGCCGTGCACCCGGACGCGGTCGAGATCGACCTGCCCGCCGGCCGCCCCGCCGGCATCCCGCGGCAGCGAGGAGCCCGGGAGTCGGCGGGCACGCTCTCCGTCCTGCTGGAGGGCGACCCGGCCCCGGTCGGCGTCCGCGCGGCCGTCCTGGTCGACCTGCTCGGCGGCGACGCCCGCCCGGAGAGCACGCCCCCGGTCTGGTGGGGCCGGGCACCGTTCGACCCCGGCGAGGTCGGCCTGCGCCTCGACGTGCCCCCGGCCGACCTGCACGCCGCCGTCTACGCGCTCCGCGACGCGGTCGGCACCCCGGTCCCGGTCCGCGGCCGGGCCGGCGTCGGCGTCATCCATGCGGCCCTGCCGGCCACGCTCACCCCGGCCCGCGTCTCCGCGATCCTCGACGCCGTCCGCGGCATCCTGCTGGCCCGCGACGGCACCTGCACCGTCCTGTCCGCCCCGGCCCCGGTCCGCGCGGCGGTCAACCCCTGCGGTCCCTGATCAGCCCGCCGAGGGTTGCCGGACCACGACGGGAATGGAGCCCGCGGGAGCACTCGGAACGTGCCCACGCCGGAAGCGGGAAAATGAAGAGACGCCAGCACCACGCCGGCCGCAGCCGACCGCATGACCACTCTTTATGGTCATATTTCGGGCACGAAGTGTCCCGCAGCGAGAATCCGCGGCTGACAGCCGCTTCCGGGACGCGGCCCGCAGGCGGCTGTCAGGGGTCGTTGCGGAGTACGAGGATCGCGATGTCGTCGCGGGGTGGGTCTATCGAGAAGCCGATCGCGGTGGTACGGAGGCGGGCCGCGACCACGTCGGCGGAGTAGCCGGCCAGCGGGCCGGCGGCCGCGCGGAGGCGGTCCGGGCCGAACAGCTCGCGGCCGCGGCGGCGTTCGGTGACGCCGTCGGTGTAGAAGACCAGCGCGTCGCCGGGCCGGATCCGCACGTCGGTCGCGGGGGAGGCGATCGCGTCGATCAGGCCGAGCGCGGTGCCGCCGGTGCCGACGAACGCGGCCCGGCCGTCCGCGTGGATCAGTACCGGGCGGTCGTGTCCGGCCAGGTAGAGCGTGGTGTCGAGCAGACCGTCGGCGGAGCGGGCGACCGCGGCCAGCGCGAGCGTGCAGTAACGTCCGCCGCCGCGCTCGACCAGCGTGTCGTTCAGCCGCGCGAGCACCTCGGGCAGCGGCTTGCCGTCCCGGGCCAGCACCCGGATCACGTCGCGGACCAGGCCGGTCACGGCCGCGGCCTGCACGCCCTTGCCGGAGACGTCGCCGACCACCACCAGCCAGCGCCCGTCCGGCAGCGGCATCACGTCGTAGAAGTCGCCGCCGACCTCGGTGTCCGAGCCGGTCGGCACGTACTCCGCCGCGAACCCGATGCCGGGCACGACCGGCAGCACCGGCGGGAGCAGCGACTGCTGGAGCGTGCGCGCGACCCGGCGGCGCTCGTCGTGGATGCGCGCGTTGTCGATGGCGAGGCCGGCCCGGCGGGCCACGTCCTCCAGCACCGCGATCTCGTCCGGGTCGTGCCGCTGCCGGTTGTGCCGTCCGACCGCGAGCGTGCCGAGCGCCTGGCCGCGCGCGATCAGCGGCAGCGCGATGCCGTCCGTGGGGGCGCCGAGCGGCGCCTGCCCGCCGGTGCGGGAGACCTCGCGCAGCCGGGCCAGCGCGGAGTCCGGCCCGCTCTCCTTGAGCGCGGCGTGCAGCTGGGGGAGCGCGGACTCGTCCGCGTGGATCGCGGTGGCCAGCTCCAGCCGGCCCCACTCGTCGGTGGTGTGCACCGCGCACCACTGGCCGAGCCGCGGCACGACCAGCTGCGGGATCAGCGCCATGGTCAGCTCGACGTCGAGCGACTGGGCGAGCAGTTCGCTGGCCTCGGCGAGGAACGTGAGCCAGGTCTGCCGGCGCAGGTCGGCGCGGCGGAGCCGGTCGTTCTCCAGGTGCAGCGAGAGGCGCTCGGCGACCAGCGTGGCGAGCGGCGCGGCATAGCCGGAGGGCGCGGCGTCGAGTTCGAGCTCGCCGCTGTACGGCCGGTGCACGGTCAGCGGCACGCGCACGGTCGCGCCGTCCGGGCGGGGTGCGCGGCCGTACCGCGCGAGCTGCTGCTGGCCGCCGCCGTCACCGCGGTCGAGGCGGACCACGCCGCCGGACGCGCCGACCAGTTCGCAGATCCGGGCGAGCAGGTCGGTGGCGAAGTCGCCGAGCGCGTCGTCGCCGTACGGATCCGGTGCGGACTGCAGCAGCGTGGTGAGCGCCTTGGCGCTGGGCGCGGCGCCCGCGCTCTCCGGCGGCCCGATCTCCGGCAGCCGGTCGCCGGACGAAGACGGGATCTTGCGGTCGAGGCGGAACCAGACTCCCTTGCCGCTCCGGAGATGCGTGGTGCCCCAGCGGCTGGAGAAGTGGTCGACGAGCAGCAGCCCGCGCCCCCGCTCCGACACTTCCGAAATATCCGTTTCTTCGGTACGTGGACGCGCGGCCAGCGTCTCCAGCTGCCCGGCCGCGAAGTCGGTGACCGTGACGGTCAGCCCGTGCCCGTCCGCGACGACCTCTATCTCCAGCTCGGTCCGCGCATGCACGACCGCGTTCGTGGAGAGCTCGGTGGTCAGCAACAACGCCTCGTTGAGCAGCTCGTCCAGGCCGCCCTCGGTGAGGACCGCGCGCACGACAGCCCGCGCCGCGGCCGGGGTCCGCCGGTCGGCGGGCAGCCGCACCCGGCGTACGTGCTCCTGCCGGACGCTGTCCGACCCGACACTGGCCTCGGCTGACACGCTTGCATCCTCCACTGAAAGGTGGGCGCTCACCAAGCTGGACGCTCGCACCTGATGGGTGAAAGGCGCAATGATGACATGGTCCACCCCGCGATCCGCGTGGTAAGACGCCCGGATAGGCCCCGAACCGCGAGCTTGCGAGGACTTTCCATGACTACGGCGAAACAGACCCGCGCTGCCGCAGTCGCGGCCGAACCTGTGAGCACTGTCACTCACCCGTCCGAGGAGGCGGCGTTCCTCGCCGAGCTGGCGGATGCGCTGCGGGACGTGCGCCGGGGCGACCTGAGGGTGCGCCTGCCCCGGCGGAGCGGCCCGGCGGCCGAGGTGGCGGACGCGTTCAACGAGGTGGTCTCGCTCCAGGAGCGGCAGAACCTGGACGTGCGCCGGATCAGCCGGATCGTCGGCCGGGACGGTCAGCTCGCGGAACGGCTGGACGACGAGGCGTACGAGGGTGACTGGGCCAAGTGGGCGCGCGCGATCAACTCGCTGATCGACGATCTGGGCCGGCCGACCACGGAGATCGCCCGCGTGATCGTGGCCGTGGCCGAGGGCGACCTGTCGCAGCACATGGCGCTGGAGATGGACGGCCGCCCGCTGCGCGGTGAGTTCCTCCGTATCGGCCGCACCGTGAACACCATGGTCGACCAGCTGAGTTCCTTCGCCGACGAGGTCACCCGCGTCGCCCGTGAGGTGGGCACCGAGGGCAAGCTGGGCGGCCAGGCGGACGTGCGCGGCGTCTCCGGCACCTGGAAGGACCTCACCGACTCGGTGAACACGATGGCGTCGAACCTGACCCACCAGGTGCGGTCGATCTCCGACGTGGCCGGCGCGATCGCGCGCGGCGACCTGTCCCAGAAGATCACCGTCTCCGCCAAGGGTGAGGTCGCGGAGCTGGCGTCCACCATGAACGGCGTGACCGACACGCTGCGGCTCTTCGCCGAGCAGGTCACCCGCGTGGCCCGTGAGGTGGGCACCGAGGGCAAGCTGGGCGGCCAGGCCGAGGTGCCGAACGTGGCCGGCACCTGGAAGAACCTCACCGACTCGGTGAACTCGATGGCCTCCAACCTGACCGCCCAGGTCCGCAACATCGCCCAGGTCTCGACCGCGGTGGCGAACGGCGACCTGTCCCAGAAGATCACCGTGCAGGCCCAGGGCGAGATCCTGGAGCTGAAGGACACGGTCAACACCATGGTGGATCAGCTGTCGTCGTTCGCGGACGAGGTCACGCGCGTGGCCCGCGAGGTGGGCATCGAGGGCAAGCTCGGCGGGCAGGCGCAGGTCCGGGGCCTGGCCGGCACCTGGCGCGACCTCACGGAGAACGTGAACCAGCTGGCCGGCAACCTCACGTCCCAGGTGCGAAACATCTCCCAGGTCTCCACGGCCGTGGCGAAGGGTGACCTGTCGCAGAAGATCACCGTGGATGCCCGCGGCGAGATCCTGGAGCTGAAGTCCACGGTCAACACGATGGTGGATCAGCTGTCGTCGTTCGCGGACGAGGTCACGCGCGTGGCCCGCGAGGTGGGCACGGAGGGCAAGCTCGGCGGTCAGGCGCAGGTCAAGGGCGTGAGCGGCACCTGGCGCGACCTCACCGACAACGTCAACTCGATGGCCTCCAACCTCACCGCGCAGGTCCGGAACATCGCATCGGTCACCACGGCCGTGGCGAAGGGTGACCTGTCGCAGAAGATCACCGTGGATGCCCGCGGCGAGATCCTGGAGCTGAAGTCCACGGTCAACACGATGGTGGACCAGCTGTCGTCGTTCGCCGACGAGGTCACGCGCGTGGCCCGCGAGGTGGGCACGGAAGGAAAGCTCGGCGGCCAGGCCCAGGTCCGCGGCGTGGCCGGCACCTGGCGTGACCTGACCGACAACGTGAACTTCATGGCGTCCAACCTGACGTCCCAGGTCCGCAACATCTCCCAGGTCTCCACGGCTGTGGCCCGCGGTGACCTCAGTCAGAAGATCACCGTTGACGCGCAGGGCGAGATCCTGGAGCTGAAGTCCACCGTGAACACCATGGTCGACCAGCTGTCGTCGTTCGCGGACGAGGTCACGCGCGTGGCCCGCGAGGTGGGCACCGAGGGCAAGCTCGGCGGCCAGGCCCAGGTGAAGGGCGTCTCCGGCACCTGGCGTGACCTGACCGACAACGTGAACTCGATGGCCTCCAACCTCACCTCCCAGGTGCGGAACATCGCGTCCGTCACCACGGCGGTGGCGCGCGGTGACCTCAGTCAGAAGATCACCGTTGACGCGCAGGGCGAGATCCTGGAGCTGAAGTCCACCGTCAACACCATGGTCGACCAGCTCAGCAGCTTCGCCGAGGAGATCACCCGGGTCGGTCGCGAGGTCGGCATCGAGGGCAAGCTCGGCGGCCAGGCCCGGGTCCGCGGCGTGGCCGGCACGTGGCGCGACCTGACCGAGAACGTCAACCAGCTCGCCTCCGCGCTCACCACCCAGCTCCGCGCGATCGCCCAGGTGTCCACGGCCGTGACGCGCGGCGACCTGTCGCAACGGATCGCGGTCGAGGCGATGGGCGAGATCGCCGAGCTGAAGGACAACATCAACCAGATGGTGATGACGCTCCGCGACACCACGAAGAAGAACGCGGAG
This sequence comes from Catenuloplanes nepalensis, assembly GCF_030811575.1. Taxonomy (GTDB): domain Bacteria; phylum Actinomycetota; class Actinomycetes; order Mycobacteriales; family Micromonosporaceae; genus Catenuloplanes; species Catenuloplanes nepalensis. The sequence continues at coordinate 8,416,439 of NZ_JAUSRA010000001.1, forward strand.
CAGGGCTGGCTCGACTCCAACCTCGCGCGCATCGGTGGTCTGCTGCAGGGTCAGCGGGACATCAGCGAGGTCTGCCGGATGATCATGCACGAGGTGACGCCGCTGGTGGAGGGCCACGTCGGCGCGTTCTTCATGATCGACCACGGGGACGCGAACCACAGCGACGCGGCCACCCGGCTCAAGCTGATCGCCTCCTACGGCTACGTGGCCCGGGACAACGAGGTCACGTTCGCGCCCGGCGAGGGGCTGGTCGGTCAGGCCGCGATCTCCCGCGACATGATCCGGGTCGGCGCGGCCGCGGACCAGCGGCTGGTGATCCGCTCCGGCATCGCCCAGACGCCCCCGGCCGACCTGGTGATCGTCCCGGTGATCTTCGAGGGCGAGCTGCTCGGCGTGATCGAGTTCGCCGCGGTCAGCCCGTTCTCCGACCTGCACCTGTCGTTCCTGCGCCGCCTGGTCGGCACGATCGGCATCGCGCTCAACACGATCCAGGCGAACCGGCGCACCGAGCAGCTGCTGGCCCAGTCGCAGCGGCTCGCGCACGAGATGCAGGAGCAGTCGGCCGAGCTGCAGCGCACGAACGCGGAGCTGGAGGACAAGGCGAAGCTGCTGTCCGAGCAGAAGGGCAACATCGAGACGAAGAACCGCGAGATCGAGATGGCCCGGATCGGCCTGGAGGAGAAGGCGCAGCAGCTGTCCCGGGCGTCCGCGTACAAGTCGGAGTTCCTGGCGAACATGAGCCACGAACTCCGTACCCCGCTGAACTCGCTTTTGCTCCTGGCTCGTCTGCTCGCGGACAACTCGGAGGAGAACCTGACCGCGAAGCAGATCGAGTTCGCCCGGACGATCCACAGCGCGGGCTCCGACCTGCTCAGCCTGATCGACGACATCCTGGACGTCTCGAAGATCGAGGCCGGCCGGATGGACGTGGAGCCGAGCGAGCTGGCGCTGGACGAGGTGTGCGGCTACGTCGAGCAGGCGTTCAAGCCACAGGCCGAGGAGAAGGGCCTGGACTTCTCGGTCACGCTGGCGGACGACCTGCCGCAGTCGATCGTCACGGACGCGCAGCGGTTGCAGCAGATCCTCCGCAACCTGATCTCGAACGCGGTCAAGTTCACCGACGCGGGCGCGGTCAGCCTCGGCATCGCCTACGCGCCGTCCGAGCTGCGCTTCGAGGTGCCGTCGCTGATGTCCGCGGACCGGGTGATCGCGTTCTCCGTGACGGACACCGGCATCGGCATCTCCGACGACAAGCTGTCGCTGATCTTCGAGGCGTTCCAGCAGGCGGACGGCACGACCAGCCGCAAGTACGGCGGCACCGGCCTCGGCCTGTCGATCAGCCGCGGCTTCGCGAGCCTGCTCGGCGGCCTGATCACGGTCTCGTCCGCGCCCGGTCACGGCTCCACGTTCACGCTCTATGTCCCGGACGTGCTCGTCCCGGACGCGGTGATCCCGGTGCCCGCGGCGCAGCCGGCCCCGATCCAGACGGTCCCGGCCGGCCCGGTGCCGTCGATCGCGATGCCGATGCTGACCGGCCCGATCGAGGAGGAGCGCGGCAGCGTCCCGGGCAGCCGGCAGCTGGACGGCGCCACCGTGCTGATCATCGACGACGACGTGCGGAACGTCTTCGCGCTGACCAGCGCGCTGGAGCTGCACGGCATGACCGTGCTCTACTCGGACAACGGCGCCGACGGCGTCCGCCTGCTGGCCGAGCATCCGGAGGTCGACATCGTCCTGATGGACGCGATGATGCCGGACCAGGACGGTTACGAGACGACCCGCAGCATCCGGCGCAACCATCGCTTCGCGGAGCTGCCCGTCGTCTTCCTCACGGCGAAGGCCATGCCCGGCGACCGCGAGTCCGCGCTCGCGGCCGGGGCCAGCGACTACATCACCAAGCCGGTCGACCTGGACGAGCTGATCTCGCTCATGGCAGCCTGGGTCAACGGCAGCGGTCGGGAGATCAACTGATGACGGACGTGGCGAAGGCCCTGCTGGTCGACGACCGCCGGGAGAACCTGCTGGCCCTGGAGGCGATTCTCCAGGGCATCGCGGTGCACCCGGTGGCCGTGGAGAGCGGCGAGGCCGCGCTGAAGCAGCTGATGAGGGACGACTTCGCGGTCATCCTGCTCGACGCCCAGATGCCCGACATGGACGGTTTCGAGACGGCCGGCCACATCAAGCGCCGCGAGCGCACCCGGCACGTCCCGATCATCTTCCTCACCGCCGCGGACCGGGACTCCCACCTCGCGGTCCGCGGCTACTCCGTGGGCGCCGTCGACTACCTCACCAAGCCGCTCGACCCCTGGGTGCTGCGCGCGAAGGTCAGCGTCTTCGTCGACCTCTGGTCCAAGAACCGCCAGCTCCAGCTCCAGGCCGAAACCGTCCGCGAGCGTGAGTCCCAGTGGTCCTCCCTCACCGAGGCCGTCGACGAGTCCCTCATGCTCCTCCGCGACGGCTCCGCCGACCCCGAGGCCGTCGCCCGCGCGGTCCGCGTCCTGGAGAAGGCCCGCTGGGGCAGCTGAAAGCCCACAATCCAGATCGTCTTCCCGCTTCCGGCGTGGCTGAGTTCCCAGTGCTCCCGCGGGCACCGGTCGGCCGCGGGCGGCCTCCCTGCCGGTTTCGCCGTGGCCGGCAAGACGCGCACGCACGGAACCCGATCGGGTTCCGTGCCGCTAGGAGGCCTGGATCATCAGGGCTGAGCGCAGCCCGGTGATGTCGAGGACGCGGAGGAGAAAGTCGCCGACGTTGGTGAGGATGAGCACGCTCTGGGCGAACGACGCCTTTCGGGACAGCACGACGAGCGTGCCGAGACCCTGGGAGTCGCAGAACGTGATGCCGCCCATGTCGAGAATGATGCGCGGTGGCGGATCGGCCACCATTTCATTTACGATGCTCGATAGTTTGCTAACCGTGAGCATGTCGATTTCCCCGGCGAGCTTGAGCACGACTTCGCCGGGGGTCCGCTGTAACGCGATGGACAGCTCCGGACGCTCCACGCGCTCAGCCTATCGCGATCTGGTCTCGCTAGCCTGTTGAGAAACCCGTCCGGGGGTGTCGGCACGTCCTGCCACGGCGCCCGGTGACACGGACAACTCCTGCTCAGGGGTGGTTGCCCGGGTTGCGCCGGGCGCTGACAGAATGGGCGAACCGTGAGCGACTCACATATTGGCGAGGCACCCGCCTCCGAGGCCCTGTTCGACCGTGCCAAGGCCATCGTGCCGGGCGGGGTCAACTCTCCCGTGCGTGCGTTCCGCGCGGTCGGCGGCACGCCGCGGTTCATGGTCCGCGGCGAGGGCCCGTGGATGTTCGACGCGGACGGCCGGCGCTACGTCGACCTGGTCTGCTCCTGGGGCCCGCTGATCCTGGGGCACGCGCACCCCGAGGTGATCGCGGCGGTGCAGGCCGCGGCCGCGAAGGGCACCAGCTTCGGCACGCCCACGCCCGGCGAGGTCGAGCTGGCCGAGGAGATGGTCGCGCGCACCGGCGTGGACGCGATCCGCCTGGTCAACTCCGGCACCGAGGCGACCATGTCGGCGATCCGGCTGGCCCGCGGCTTCACCGGCCGCTCGAAGGTCGTCAAGTTCGCCGGCTGCTACCACGGGCACGTGGACGCGCTGCTGGCCGCGGCCGGCTCCGGCGTCGCCACGCTGGCGCTGCCCGACTCGCCCGGCGTGACCGGTGCGAGCGCGGCCGAGACGATCGTGGTGCCGTACAACGACGTCGCCGCCGTCGAGGAAGCTTTCACGAAAAATCCGGACATCGCGGCCATCATCACCGAGGCGGTGCCGGGCAACATGGGCGTGGTCCGGCCCCATGACGGCTTCAATCGAGAACTCGCCGACATCGCGCACCGGCACGGAGCGCTGCTGATCGTCGACGAGGTGATGACCGGCTTCCGGCTCTCCCGCAACGGCTGGACCGGCCTGGACCCGGTCGACGCGGACCTGTTCACCTACGGCAAGGTGATGGGCGGCGGCCTGCCCGCGGCCGCGTTCGGTGGTCGCGCCGAGATCATGGCCAAGCTCGCCCCGTCCGGCCCGGTCTACCAGGCCGGCACGCTCTCCGGGAACCCGCTGGCCTGCGCGGCCGGTCTCACCACGCTGCGGCTCGCGGACGACGCGGTCTACGCGCGGCTGAACGCGACCGCGGCCACGATCGGCGAGCTGGCCACGAAGGCGCTGGCCGAGGCGGGCGTGCCGCACCGGCTCGCCACGGCCGGCAGCATGTTCTCGATCTTCTTCACGGACGCCGAGGTCACCGACTACGCGTCCGCGAAGCGGCAGGACGCGGAAGCGTTCAAGGCGTTCTTCCACGAGATGCTCGCGCTCGGCGTGTACCTGCCGCCCAGCGCGTTCGAGTCGTGGTTCGTCTCGACCGCGATCGACGACGAGGCACTGGAGATCATCGCTGCGGCGCTCCCGCGGGCCGCCCGTGCGGCGGCCGCGGCGGGCCGAAGGGGGTAAGGCGTGACGAGCAAGACCGTCGTGCACGTGCTGCGGCACGGTGAGGTGCACAACCCGGAGAAGATCCTCTACGGCCGGATCCCCGGCTACCACCTCTCCGAGCTGGGCGTCCAGATGGCGAAGGCGGCGGCGCAGGCCGTCGCCGACCGGGACATCACGCACGTGGTGGCCAGCCCGCTGGAACGCGCGCAGCAGACCGCCGAGCCGATCGCGGCCCAGTTCGGGCTGCCGATCGCGGTGGACGACCGGCTGATCGAGAGCGCGAACTGGTTCGAGGGCAAGCGCGTCTCGGTCGGCGACGGCTCGCTGCGTGACCCGCGCAACTGGTGGGTGATGCGCGACCCGGTGACACCGTCCTGGGGCGAGGCGTACACGGTGATCGCGCAGCGGATGTACGCGGCGCTGGAGGCCGCGCGCGCCGAGGCCGAGGGGCACGAGGCGCTCTGCGTCTCGCACCAGCTGCCGATCTGGACGCTGCGCAACCACGTGGAGCGCAAGCGCCTCTGGCACGACCCGCGCAAGCGGCAGTGCGGCCTGGCCAGCCTGACCTCGTTCCACTTCGAGGGCGCCAAGGTCGTCGGCGTCGTGTACTCGGAGCCGGCCGCGCATCTGATCGCGATGTCGCCCACCGCCCGGACGGCCAAGGGGGCCTGACGTGCCAGCGTTGACCAGGTCGAAGGCCATCATTGCGGGCGTCGCTCTGCTGATCGCCGGTGCGGTGGCCGGAGGCCTGGTCGCCGGGCGCGGGGACTGGACCGAGTCCTGCGCCACCGGGGCGAACGGTGTGATCGAGTGCACCGCCGGTGAGCGGCCGGACGCGCCCGAGGCCGCCGGTGAGCTGCTGGACGGCACCCGTTACGACCTCGCCTCGGCCCGGGGCAAGGTCGTGGTGGTCAACTTCTGGGGCTCCTGGTGCTCGCCGTGCCGCGCCGAGGCCAAGGAACTGGAGCAGAGCTACCAGGCCACGAAGGCGAGCGGCGTGGAGTTCCTCGGCATCAACAACCGGGACGACCGGGACGCCGCGATCGCGTTCGAGCGCGGCCGGGTCACCTACCCCAGCCTGTTCGACCCGGCCAACCGGCTGGGCCTGGACTTCGACATCCCGCCGGGCGCCACGCCGTCCACCGTGGTCCTGGATCGCGAGGGCCGGATCGCGCTGGTGATCCGCCGGTCGGTGCTGGCCAGCGAGCTGACGCCGCTGGTGCAGAGGGTGGCCGCGGAGAATGGGTGACACGTTCGCGAACACGGCGACGAACGGCCCGCTCGTCCTGGCGATCCTGGCCGCGACGCTGGCCGGCCTGGTCAGCTTCCTCTCCCCGTGCGTGCTGCCGCTGGTCCCCGGCTACCTCTCCTTCATCACCGGCCTGACCGGCGCGGACCTCGAACTGCCCGGATCGCCGGAGAAAACCCCCAAGACCACCTCGTGGGTACGTGGACGCGTGCTCGCCGGCACCGCCCTGTTCATCGCCGGCTTCACCGCGGTCTTCACGCTGAGCACCGTCCTGGTGGCCAACGTCGGCAGCCTGATGCTGGAGCACCAGCGCCCGCTGGAGATCGGCGCCGGCGCGCTGATCATCGTGCTCGGCCTGTCCTTCATGGGCCTGATCCCCGGCATGCAGCGCGAGTTCCGGATCAACAAGCTGCCGGACGCCGGCCTGATCGGCGCGCCCGTCTTCGGTGCGATCTTCGCGCTCTCCTGGACCCCGTGCATCGGCCCGACGCTCGGCTCGGTGATGGCGCTCTCCGCCGCGACCGGCCAGGCCGACCGCGCCGCGGTGCTCGGCATCGCGTACAGCCTCGGCCTGGGCATTCCGTTCCTGATCTTCGGTTTGGGTTTCCGGCACCTGCTCGGCGTGTTCAAGACGCTGCGGAAGCACGGCCGGTGGGTGACCCGGATCGGCGGCGGCATGCTGGTGCTGGTCGGCCTGGCCCTGGTCACCGGCGCCTGGAACCAGTTCCTCATCTGGCTGCTGACCACCGTAGGGGTCGGAGACGTGTTGCTGTGAGTGCGGTCGACGATCCCCGACGGCCGAATCCGGTGCCGGCGCTGCTGCGGAACTCGTGGCGGCAGCTGACCAGCATGCGGACCGCGCTGACGCTGTTGTTCCTGCTGGCGATCGCGTCGATTCCGGGCTCGGTGCTGCCGCAGCGGGCGGTGAGCGCGCAGGCGGTCTCCGACTACTACCGGGAGCATCCGGACCTCGCGCCCACGCTCGACAGGCTGGGCGCCTTCGACGCGTACGCGTCCGTCTGGTTCTCCGCGATCTACGTGCTGCTCTTCGCGTCGCTGATCGGCTGCATCATCCCGCGCATCCGCGACCACTGGCGCGCGGTCCGGATGACGCCGCCGGAGGCGCCGCGCCGGCTGGACCGGCTGGCCGTGTCCGTCCCGGCGGAGGAGATCGAGGGCACGCCCGCGGAGGCGGCCGAGCGGATCCGCGCGATGCTGCGGACGGCTCGGTGGCGCGCGGTCGCCCGCGAACAGGCCGGTGGCGAGTGGACGGTCAGCGCGGAGCGGGGCCATCTCAAGGAGACCGGCAACCTGGTCTTCCACACCGCGCTGCTGTGCGTGCTGGCCGGCGTCGCGTTCGGCGGCTGGTACGGCTGGCACGGCAACCGCATCCTGGTCACCGGTGCGGACACCGCGTTCTGCAACAGCGTGCCGCAGTTCGACGAGAGCGGTCTCGGCCCGCGCGTCGACGACGCCGACCTGCCGCCGTTCTGCCTGGAGCTGACCGACTTCGAGGCGCGCTTCCTGGACACCGGCATGCCCGAGTCGTTCCGGGCCACGGTCACGGTGGACGAGAACGGCACGTCCCGCAGCGAGCGGTTCGCGGTCAACTCGCCGCTGCGGCTCGACGGCGCCAGCGTGCACCTGCTCGGCCACGGCTACGCGCCGGTCATCCGCTACACCGACCGATACGGCGTCACGCAGGAGCGGGTCAGCCCGTTCCTCTCCTCCGACCTGAACCAGACCAGCGAGGGCGTGGCGAAGTTCCCGGACGCCAACGTGGACCCGGCCACCGGGCAGCGCCAGGACGACCAGCAGATCGGCTTCCAGGGCGTCTACGCGCCGACCATGCCGGCGGAGGGCCTGGTCGTGCAGTCGGTGCACCCGGCGGAGAGAAATCCGGGCCTGACGCTGATCGCCTACCGCGGCAACCTCGGTGAGGACGCGGGCATCCCGAACTCGGTCTACTCGATCAATCAGTCGCAGATCGACAGGGGCAAGCTGGTCCAGCTCGGCGAGGCCAAGCTGCTCCGGCCCGGCGAGTCGTGGACGCTCGACGACGGCGGCACGGTCACGTTCGTCGGCACCCGCGAGTACGCCACGATCGCCGTCCGCAGCGACCCCGGTCAGCTCTTCGTCCTGCTCAGCAGCGTGCTCGGCCTCATCGGACTGACGCTCTCGCTCTACGGCAAGCGGCGCCGGGTGTTCTTCCGAATCACGCCCGGCGACCTGGGAGAATCGTCCACGACGGGACGTAGTAGCTTCATGGAGGCCGGTGGGCTGCCGCGCACCGACTATCCGGGCTTCGCCGATGAGTTCGCCCAGCTGGTCGCCGCGACCAGGCCGGGCGGTGCCACGGCGGAGGACACCGCTGAAGGGACCGTGTGATGGCCGAGCTCTCCGATCAGCTGCTGGTGGTGACCGTCCTGGCCTACCTGGTGGCGATGATCTGCCACGCGGCGGAGTACGCGTTCGGCACCCGGAGCCACATCGGGCGGGCGGCGCTGCGGCCGGAGCGCGAACTGGTCATGGCGGGCGCGCCGGCCGATTCTCCGGCTCCGGTCGCCGTTGCGGAAGTCCCCGCGAAGAAGAACGGCCTCATCGGCTGGGCGGCCGTGGGCGTCACCGCGATCGCCGCGCTCGCCCACGTCGGCACGCTGGTCACCCGCGGCATCGCGGCCGACCGGGTGCCGTGGGGCAACATGTACGAGTTCATCCTCTCGGCCACGTTCATCGGCATCGCGGCCTGGTTCGTCGTGCTGGCCCGGTGGCCCGGCCTGCGGCACCTCGGCCTGTTCGTGGCGCTGTTCCAGGTGCTGCTGCTCGGCGTGGCCGGCATGGTGGCGTACACGCCGGTCGGCCCGCTCGTGCCGGCGCTGGACTCGGCCTGGTTCATCATCCACATCGCGGCCGTCTCCACCTCGTCCGGCATCTTCCTGCTCGGCGTCGTGCCAGCCACGCTCTACCTGATGCGCAACGGTTACGAGAAGGGCAAGCGCTCCTTCCCGTACTCGCTGGCCAAGAACGTGCCGAACGCGGCGGCGCTGGAGCGGCTGACGTTCCGGCTGCACGCGTTCGCGTTCCCGATCTGGACGTTCGGCGCGCTGATCGCGGGCCCGATCTGGGCGGAGGCGTCCTGGGGCCGCTACTGGGGCTGGGACCCCAAGGAGGTCTGGGCGTTCATCTCCTGGATCGTCTACGCCGGCTACCTGCACGCGCGGGCCACGCCCAGCGTGCGGCGGAACGTGGCGACCTGGATCGCGATCGTCGGCTTCCTCACCATGCTGATGAACCTGTTCGGCGTGAACCTGTTCTTCGGTGGCCTGCACTCCTACGCCGGCGTCTGACCACCTCGATCCTCTAGCAGGTCCCCGCGGACCAGAACGTGAAGCGGGACTGCCACTCCGCGCAGTACTCGTCGTCGCCCTCGCCGGTGGTGCTCGGCGCGGTCTCCGGCGTCCACGGCACGTCCGGGCCGTCCGGGCCGAGGCGCACCCGCGCGTAGTCGATCTCCGCGTGCGGCACGTGCATCGGCCCGTCGCTGTCGTCGTGGTAGATCTCGACGTACTGCTCCATCCGCCCGGTCGCGCCGATCGGCACGTGCTTCTCGGCGAGCAGCTGCCAGGTCTCGTCCCACCAGGCCCACGCCTGCCACATGCCGTCCTCGCCGGTGCGCAGGTCGATCCACACCTCGTCGCCGGGCCGCAGCCGGATCGCGTCGTGGAATCGCCAGCTCGCGGCCACGCTGTCGTACGTGTAGAGCCGCTGCCGCCCGTCGCCGCCCCAGCCGGTCTCCGCCCAGCCCGCCTCCAGCCACTCCACGCCGCCGTCCGCCGTCTCCCGCTTGGCCAGCAGCCGGGCCGCGACGAAGTCGTGCGTGCCGGGCCGGACCTCCGGGTCGGCCACGGTGAACCGCGCGGACGCGCCGTGGAACTCGCCGATCGTGGTGGCGCCGAGGTGGTGGTACCCGGACGTCCGATCCTGGGCCGGAAGCGGCGGCGTGGCCGTCGCCAGGATCATCAAAGCCGCCAGTGCCCGCATATCAGGACAAACTCTCGTGGTAATCATTCGGATACGCACGGTGATTGTGTGGCGCCGGACCAGTTCCGGTACCGCCGTCGCGACTCCGGACGACGGGTGCGCGAGACTGGTCATCATGGCGGCGTTCACGGACCTGAAGGACTTCCTCGCCGCGCTGGAGAAGACCGGTGATCTCCGCCGGGTCAGCGCGCCGGTCGACCCCACCCTCGAGATCAGCGAGATCGTCAACCGTACGGTCAAGGCTCACGGCCCTGCCCTGCTCTTCCAGCGGCCGACCCGCGGCGACATGCCGATCGCGATCAACCTGTTCGGCACGGAGGCGCGCACCGCGCGAGCGCTGGGTGTCGAGACGCTCGACGAGATCGGCGAGCGGATCGGCAACATGCTCAAGCCGGAACTCCCGGTCGGCTGGTCCGGCATCCGCGACGGCATCGGCAAGGTGCTTCAGCTGAAGTCCATGCCGCCGAAGAAGCTGAAGACCGCGCCCTGCCAGGAGCTGGTCTTCAAGGGCGACAAGGTCGACCTGAACATGCTGCCCGGCCTGCAGATCTGGCCCGGCGACGGCGGCATCTTCCACAACTTCGGGCTGACTCACACCAAGCACCCGGAGAGCGGCAAGCGCAACCTCGGCCTCTACCGGTTGCAGCAGCACTCGCACAACACGCTCGGCATGCACTGGCAGATCCACAAGAACTCCACGGCCCACCACGCGGTCGCGGAGCAACTCGGGCAGCGGCTGCCGGTGGCGATCGCGATCGGCGCGGACCCGGCCGTCTGTTACTCCGCGTCCGCGCCGCTGCCGGCCGACATCGACGAATACCTGTTCGCCGGTTTCCTGCGCAACGAGCGGGTCGAGATGGTCGACTGCCTGACCGTGCCGCTCCAGGTCCCGGCGAACGCGCAGATCGTGCTGGAGGGTTACCTGGAGCCCGGCGAGCGGATGCCGGAGGGGCCGTTCGGCGACCACACCGGCTTCTACACGCCGATCGAGCCGTTCCCGGTGCTGCACATCGAGGCGATGACCATGCAGCGCGACCCGATCTACCACTCGATCGTCACGTCCCAGCCGCCACAGGAGGACCACGGGCTGGGCAAGGCCACCGAGCGGATCTTCGCGCCGCTGCTGCGCTTCATGATTCCGGACATCGTCGACTACGACCTCCCGGCCGAGGGCGTCTTCCACAACGCCGCGATCGTGTCGATCCGGAAGCGCTACCCCAAGCACGCGCAGAAGGTGATGAACGCGATCTGGGGCGCGCACATGATGTCGCTCACCAAGCTGATCATCGTGGTGGACGAGGACTGCGACGTGCACGACTACTCCGAGGTGGCGTTCCGCGCGTTCGGCAACGTCGACTACTCGCGCGACCTGCTGCTCACCGAGGGGCCGGTCGACCACCTGGACCACTCGTCGTACCAGCAGTTCTGGGGCGGCAAGGCGGGCGTGGACGCGACCCGGAAGCTGCCGACCGAGGGCTACACCCGCGGCTGGCCGGAGAGCATGGTCATGTCCCCGGAGATCGTGGCGAAGGTCGACAAGCGCTGGAAGGAGTACGGCCTGTGACCGACACCGCCGAGCGGCCCAACCCGGTCAAGGGCTTCCTTCGGCTGGTGATGATCGAGCACTCGATCTTCGCGCTGCCGTTCGCCTACCTGGCCGCGCTGACGGCCATGCGCTCAGTTTCAGAGAGCGTGCAGTGGGGCGTATTGGGGCTGATCACGGTCGCGATGGTCTCCGCGCGGACCGTGGCGATGGCCGCGAACCGGATCATCGACGTCCGGATCGACGCGCAGAACCCGCGCACCGCCAACCGCGAGCTGGTCACCGGCGCGATCTCGATGCGCGTCGCCTGGGCCGGCCTGCTGATCTCCCTGGTGATCTTTTTCGTCTCAGCGGGACTTCTCAACCAGCTTTGTCTGCTTTTGTCGCCACTGGCACTCTTCGCGCTGGTCATCTACTCCTACGCCAAGCGCTTCACCAACTACCCCCAGGTCTTCCTGGGCGCCGCGCAGGCCGTGGCCCCGGTCGGCGCCTGGATCGGCGTGACCGGTGAATGGTCGTGGGAGGCCGTGGTGCTCGGCCTCGCGGTCGGCACCTGGATCGGCGGCTTCGACTGCATCTACGCCTGCCAGGACGTGGAGATCGACCGGCAGATCGGCGTCGGCTCGGTGCCGGTCAAGCACGGCGTCGCCGGCGCGCTGCGGATCGCCGCGGCCACGCACGTGGTGACGGTCGCGCTCTACGCCGCGTTCGGCTACCTCACCGGCTACGGCTGGCTATGGTGGCTCGGCCTCGCCGGAATCGCCGGCGTGCTGGTCTACGAGCACCGGATCGTGCGCCCGGACGACCTGTCCCGGGTCAACCGCGCGTTCTTCACCGCGAACGGCCTGATCGCGGTCGCGCTCTTCGCGTTCGCGCTGCTCGACCTGGTCATCTTGCAAGGCCTCCGTGCGTAGCCCCTGGGTCGTCGGGATCTCCGGCGCCTCCGGGACGCCGTACGCCGCCGCGGTGCTCCGCGCGCTCTTCGAGGCCGGCGAGCCGGTCGACCTGATCGTCTCCCGGGCGGCCCGGCTGACGATCCTGGACGAGACCGGCCGCCCGTTCCGGGACGCCCACTGGCGGGACGACCTGACCGCATGGCTCGGCACGACGCCGGGTGACGTCGTGCACTGGCCGGCCGGTGACCTCGCCGCGGGGCCGAGCAGCGGCTCGTACCCGGTGCGTGGTCTGGTGGTCGTCCCCGCGTCGACCGCGGCCTGCGCCGGCATCGCCATCGGTCTCTCCAAGGACCTGCTGCAGCGCGCGGCCGAGGTGTCCCTCAAGGAGCGCCGCCGCGTCGTGGTCGTGCCGCGCGAGACTCCGGTGACCAGGTCGCACCTGGAACACCTCATCGCACTGCACGACGCGGGCGCGGTGGTGCTCCCGGCCAGCCCCGGTTTCTACGGGGCCGGCGCGGGCGCCACGGCACAACAGCTCGTCGACTTCGTGGCGGGAAAGGTGCTGGACGCGCTGGGCGTACCGCACACGCTCTTCCGCCGGTGGACCGGCGAACTCAACGCGCAGAAAGCAGTTCAGTTGAGCGACGGCGGACTGTAGCCGCCGTGCCCCCCGTTGCCACCGTTCGGTTCGGGTGGCAGATCCTTGTTCAGCTCCTCCAGGGCATTCTCGCCCTCGAGCAACTGACGCACCTCGGACTCCCGGAAGCGGCGATGACCGCCCGGTGTCCTGATGCTGCCGATCCGGCCGGCGGCCGCCCAGCGAGTGACCGTCTTCGGGTCGACGCGGAACAGCGCAGCCACCTCGCCCGGCGTCAGCAGACGATCTCCAGTGTCCACGACCCCTCCTAGCGTCGATCGATGCTTCGGGGATTATTGATTACGTTCCGTGTCCACACCGAAGCACTCTAGGGACGTACGGCCATTGAAGCACCGCCCGCGTAGCGTGTCCGGAGAACGTGGAAAACGCACTGGTTGAGCCGTTCGGCGGTACTATCTGCGAGCTTAGTTCTGATTTACGACGGATCGCCGCGCGCGGTCGGGGGCGATATTGTTAACGCACCGTGGATACAACTGACCTGAAAATCGTGGAGCTGCTGCGTGGCAACGCGCGCATCTCGTACGCGGAGCTGGCCCGCCAGGTCGGCCTCTCCGCCCCCGCCGTGCACGAGCGTGTCGGCAAGCTGGAGTCCAACGGCGTCCTGCGCGGCTACCAGGCCGAGGTGGACCCGGAGGCCGTCGGGCTCGGCGTCACCGCGTTCATCGGCATCGTGCAGGACTCCGGCGGCGACACCGACGACGTCGGCGCCGCGCTGCGCGAGATGCCCGAGATCGAGGACTGCTACTTCATGGCCGGCCTCGAGTCGTTCCAGATCAAGGTGCGGGTCGGCACGATAGCCGAGCTGGAGCAGATCGTCGTGCGCATCGGCCGGGTCCCCGGCGTGGCCAGCACGCGCACCGCGATCGCGCTCTCCACCAAGTGGGAGCACCGACCGCAGCCGGTGGTCCGATGAGCAGCCCGTCCGACTTCGCGCGCTGTGACGAGCCGGCGCGGCTCTGGGTGACCGAGGCGATCGGCAAGGTCGAGGCGGACGCGAACCGGTCCGCCGACACGCACCTGCTGCCGTTCCCGCTGCCGCCCGAGTGGGGCATCGACCTCTACCTCAAGGACGAGTCGGTGCACCCCACCGGCTCGCTCAAGCACCGCCTGGCCCGTTCGCTCTTCCTCTACGGCCTCTGCAACGGCTGGATCGGCCCGCAGACCACGATCGTCGAGGCGTCCTCCGGCTCGACCGCGGTCTCCGAGGCGTACTTCGCCCGCATGCTCGGCCTGCCGTTCATCGCGGTCATGCCGGCCACCACGTCCGCAGAGAAGGTCAGCCTGATCGAGCTCCAGGGCGGCAAGTGCCACCTGGTCGCCAACCCGGCCACCGCGTCCATCGAGGCCCGCCGCCTCGCCGACGACCTGGGCGGGCACTTCATGGACCAGTTCACCTACGCCGAGCGCGCCACCGACTGGCGGGGCAACAACAACATCGCCGAGTCGATCTACGCGCAGATGGCGCTGGAACGGCACCCGATCCCGGCCTGGGTCGTCACCGGCGCCGGCACCGGCGGCACCAGCGCCACGCTCGGCCGCTACGTCCGCTACCGCCGCCACGACACCCGCGTCTGCGTGGTCGACGTGGAGAACTCGGCGTTCTTCCCGGCGTACCGTGACGCCGACTGGACCGTCGAGACCGGTCAGGCCTCCCGGATCGAAGGCATCGGCCGCCCCCGCGTCGAGCCAAGCTTCCAGCCCGCCGTCGTCGACCGCATGCTCGCGGTCCCGGACGCCGCCTCCCTCGCGGCCATGCGCGCGGCCAGCGCGGTCCTCGGCCGCCGCGTCGGCGGCTCCACCGGCACCAACCTGTGGGGCGCGTTCACGCTGATCGCCGAGATGCGTGCCGCCGGCCACACCGGTTCCGTCGTCACCCTGCTCTGCGACGGCGGCGAACGCTACGCCGACACCTACTTCTCCGATTCCTGGGTCACCGAACAGAACCTCGACCTGTCCCCGCACCTCGCCACGATCCGCGACTTCCTGACCTCCGGAACCTGGCCCCGCTGAGCCCGTCGCCCGGAAGCGGGAAGATCAAGATCATTATCTTCCCGCTTCCGGCGTGGTCGCGTTCCGAGTGCTCCCGCGGGCACCGGTTCACTGCCAACCGCCAACGGCCCACTCCGCAAGCTGCTTGCGCCGGCTTTGCTCTGCTTACCTGAACAAGCACCCCAAGTCGGACAGCGGCATTTCGCCCAGATCGCTCTGCTTCCCACAGGTAAGCAGAGCAAAGCCTGCCGGAAAGTACCTCGAAAGCGGGCGATCCACCTGAATCGCCTTCGACGCGACACGGACGACCGGCGGCAGGCCCGGTTACGTACCCGCTTGAGGGGCGGCCTCGATCCTGGGCTGCTCACCGTGCGGCCGGGCGGCGACCTCTCGTCGACGCGGCCGGCGGCGGGAACGGCGAAGGCCGCCACCCCTCTCGGGTGGCGGCCTTCGCTGTGATGCGGGTCAGTGCGTGCGTGCCGGGCGGCGGTGCGGGCGCTCGCCGCCGCTGGGGCGGTCGTCGCGCGGGCGCTCGTCGCGGGGACGCTCGTCGCGCGAGCGCCAGCTCGGGCGGCGGTCGCCGTTGAAGCGGTGGTCGCCGGAGCCGCTGCCCTGGCCGGTGCCGCCCTGGCCGACGCCGCCCTCGCGAGGGCCTCCCTGGCCGACGCCGCCCTCGCGGGGGCCGTCGAAGCGGCGCGGACGGTCCTCACGAGGACCGTCGAAGCGGCGCGGACGCTCGCCGTCGAAGCGGCGCGGCCCACGGTCACCGTCGAATCGACGTGGACCACGGTCGCCACCGCCACCGCCGAAGCGGCGGCCGCGGCCGCCCTCGGAACGGCGCGGCTCCGGCTCCTCCACGACCGGCACGCCGGACGGCTCCTGCGCGCCGACCAGCTCGGTCAGCGCGGCGTCGCCGGCCCGGACGCGGGTCTGGGACGGGCTGACGCCCGCCTTCTCCAGCATGCCGAGCGTGGTGCGGCGCTGCTTCGGCAGGACCAGCGTGGCGACCGCGCCGGACTCGCCCGCGCGGGCCGTGCGACCGGCCCGGTGCAGGTAGTCCTTCGGGTCCTTCGGCGGGTCGACGTGCAGCACCAGCGAGATGCCGTCGACGTGGATGCCACGCGCGGCGACGTCCGTGGCGACCAGCACGTTCGTCCGGCCCTCCTTGAACTCCGCCAGCGTGCGGGTTCGCGCCCGCTGCGTCTTGCCGCCGTGCAGCGCACCGGCCCGGACGCCGACCGCGGCGAGCTGCTCGACGAGCCGGTCCACGCCCATCTGTGTCCGCGCGAAGATGATCGTCCGGCCCTTGCGGGCCGCGATCGACGCGGTCACCGGGAACTTGTCCTGCGGCGGGATCAGCAGCATGTGGTGATCCATGGTCGTCACGGTCGCGACGGCCGGTGCGGTCGAGTGCGTGACCGGGTCGGTCATGAACCGCTTGACCAGCGAGTCCACGTCCTTGTCGAGCGTCGCCGAGAAGAGCAGCCGCTGGCTGCCCTCCGGCGTCTTCGACAGCAGCTCGGTGACCTCGGGCAGGAAGCCCATGTCGGCCATCTGGTCCGCCTCGTCCAGGACGGTGACCTCGACCTTGTCCAGGCTGCAGACGCCCCGGTTGATCAGGTCGCCGAGCCGGCCCGGCGTGGCCACGATGATCTCGACGCCCCGGCGGAGCGAGTCGATCTGACGGTCGTACGGCACACCGCCGACCGCGGTCTTGATGAACACGCCCAGCGGCTTGCCGAGCGGCATCAGCGCGTCCGCCACCTGCATGGCGAGCTCACGCGTCGGCACCAGGATCAGCGCCTTGGGGTGGTGCGGCTCGGCGCGGCCGCTCAGGGCGACGCGGGCCAGCACCGGAAGGCCGAACGCCAGCGTCTTGCCGGAGCCGGTCTGACCACGGCCGAGCACGTCCTTGCCGGCCAGCGCGTCGGGCACGGTGACGGCCTGGATCTCGAACGGAGCGGTGATGCCCTCACGGGCGAGAGCGCGCACCAGGCGGCTGGGAAGCCCGAGGTCCTCGAACGTGACCGCGGGGGTGATCTCGGTGCTCTCCGCGTCGGCGGAGGGAGCGGACTCGACGGAAGGGTCCGCGGACGAGTCGAAGAGGGACGGGAACGTGCTGGGGTCAACGAAAGTCGTCAAAGAAACCTCTCAACGGGGCGCATGCTCGCTAAGTGGCCCCGCCGCGGCGAGGGGAGTCGCCGCGAATGCCCTGCAAGAACGCCCTTCGGCAGGCGCTGCGCACGCCAGCCGGAAACGAATGATGAATGACAGCCTACCCGTCAACCAGCGGTGAGCCGGGGGCATTCCCGTCCCGTAGTGGCGGGGCTCACTGTGTTACCCGATTGGCGTAACGTCCGGTTTGCGCCCACGGTTACTGGCCGAACAGGTCCTTGAGCTGGTCACCTACGACGATCGAGGCGATGATGCCGACCACGATGATCGCGATCGCGACGCTCGCCAGGATGACCATCACCCGGGTGGAACTGTTCGAGTCGGAATTGTCATTCCACCGCTGCGGCGACAGGATGTGCCCGGTCAGCGACCCTGTGTTCTCGATCGCGGGATTGACCGGAACGCCACGGGACACCGGCTCGCCGGTCCGGGTGGGCGGCGCGTAGACCGTGCCGGACTCCCGGCGCTGGCCGCGGGCCCACTGGTTGTACTCCGCGGACGCGGCCACGCCGTGCGGGTCGTCCCGGCTGTCCGACGAGAGCCCGCGCACCACCGGCGTCACCGGGGCGTCGTCCCGCGGCGGCCACTGCCGCCCGGGCTGCACGACCTCGGAGGCCGGCCACGGCGGCAGCGCGGCCGCGGGCACGTCGGCCCGGCCCGGCGCGGACGCGGCGGACGCGGACGACCAGGTGGTGCCCACCGCGGGCGGCGGCGGGAACGGCGGCATCGGAGACGGCGGCGGGAACGGCGGTCCGGGCGGTGGCGCCGGAGGAGCCGGCACGGGCGGTCCCGGGTACGGGCCTGGCGCCGGCCCGGGACGATTCGGGTCCGGGAACGGCGTCGGCACCGGACCAGGGCCCGGCGCGGGCGGCTCGGCCGGCTCCGGCGGTTCCGGGGGTGCGGGCGGCTCGATCGGCTCCGGCGGCTCGACCGGATCCGGCTCGGTCGCGCCGGGCGCCCCGGCCCGATAGACGCGCGGATATCCGGTGCCGGAGCTCGCCGAGCCCACCACGTCGCTGGCATCCGGCGTGATCCGGTTCAGCCCCGGCACGGATGCTCGCGCCCGGGTCGGCTCACCCGGAGCGGACCCACCGGCCCGCTGCGCCGGCAGCGAGTACTCCGGCTGCACCGATGCGGGCGTGGCGGTCGGCAGGCCGTGGGACGACGGCGACGCGGCCCGGAACGCGGGCGGCCCGCTCGTCACCGGCGGCGTGGACACGGGCGCGCCACCGGAGACCGGCGTCGCGAACGCGGACGCGCCACCGGAGACCGGCGGCGCCGATGCCGGTGTGCCGCCGAAGGCCGAAGGCGAGCCGAATGCCGGCGCGCCACCGGAGACCGGCGGCGCCGATGCCGGTGTGCCGCCGAAGGCCGAAGGCGAGCCGAATGCCGGCGCGCCACCGGAGACCGGCGGCGCCGATGCCGGTGTGCCGCCGAAGGCCGAAGGCGAGCCGAATGCCGGCGCGCCACCGGAGACCGGCGGCGCGGACGTGGGCGCCGCATCGGAGGCCGGCGTGCCGCCGATGCGGGGGGCCGCGCTGCCGGAGGCGGGTGAGCCGCCGAACGTGGCGGGCGTGCCGAACGCCGGTGCGCCACCGGAGACCGGCGTCGTGGCCGTGGACGGAGCGCTGGAGATCGACGGCGCCGGGACCGGCGCGCCGCCGAAGGCAGGGGAGCCGCCGCCAGCGGCCGGGCCGCCAAAGGCCGGGGAGCCGCCGCCAGCGGCGCGGGAGTTGTCACCGAGAGGTGAGGACGACCCACCGAACGCCGGCGGCGCGGAGGACACCGGGGGTGCGGAGACCGGGACGTCGCCGAACGCGGACGGTGCCGAGGACGAGACCGGCGCACCGCCGAACGGCAGCGAGGAGGAACTGGGCGACGCGCTGGACGCCGGTGGAGCCGACACGGAGGCGCTGCCGAAGACCGGCGACGCGGCCGGAGCGGGGGAGGCCGGCTCGGGCTCGGCGTCGCCGAACGCGAGCGACGTCGGCCACGCCGCGGACTGCACACCGAGCGGCGACCCGGTCGGGGCGGCGGCCGGGAACGTCGTGGCCATCGCGGCCGCGCCGTAGGCGGCGGACCCGGCGCCCGCGGAGATCGGTGCGGAGACGACGGGCGGCGCCGCGGCGGCGCTGTCCGGCAGCAGATCGGCCGGAGACGGTGTGGTGGCGATCTCGGCAGCCCCGGCGGAGTCCGGGATCGGCGCGGGTTCGCTCTGCGCGGTGGCGACCGCCGCGCTCAGCGAGGCATCGGCCGTCTCCCGCTTCGGCATGGCGAAACCCGACCAGGCGGACGCCCCACCCTCGGACCCGACGCCACCCGACGGCCCACCGGCAGCAGCAGACGCGCCGGCAGCCGAGAACGCGCTGGCAGCCGATGACGCACCAGCGCCGGACGCCACGACGGGGTCCGGGCCGGCGGAGGGCGCGCTCAGCGACGTCTGCGCACCGGCCGGGCGGTCACCGCTGAAGTCCGCGAACCGCGGGCTCTCCGCCGGTGGCGTCGTGAAGGACAGCACCGGCGCGGGCGTGATCGCGCCCGCCGCCGGTGGCAGCGTAGGGCCCGCCGCCGGCTCCCCGGAGCCCTCAGCGGGCGTGCCGTAGTCGCCGGCCCGGTAGGTCCGGCCCTCGGCCGGCTGCCGGGACGGAAGGACACCCAGACCGGCGAGGTCGCCGGCGGTCGCTCCGGTCACGGAAGCACGTCCCACCTGGGCGCGTGCCACCGCCGCCGGGGTGTTTCCGGACGCGTCGACGCCCTCCACCCGATCCTCGCTCATGACATCGCCTCCCACGTTCCACCCTCGCATAAAACGTGCCATACCCGCGAGTCGCGGGACGGCTGACCCGGGGGTCAGCCGTTGGCGGACGCGGACGACCCCGCGGAGGCACTTCCCGAGGCGGCGGTGGAGGCGCTGCTGGACGAGGACGAGCTGGCCGACGTGCTGTTGGACGGCGGGTTCGACGGCGGGCCGGACGACCCGGCGGAGTTCGACGGTGCCGGGGACGGCGGCTCGGGCTGCGTCGCCGGGTTGGACGGGCTCGGCGAGACCGGCGGTGACGACGGCGAAATGCTCGGCGACGGGCTCGGCGAGCCGGACCCGGACGGCGACGGGGACGGGGACGGAGACGGGGAACCGCTGTTCGACGGCGTCGGCGTCGGCGAACCCGGCGTCGGTGAACCCGGCTTCGGCGGCGTCGGCGACGGCTGCGGCTTGGGTGTGGGCGTCGGCTTCGGCGTGTCGCCGCCGCCACCGGACGGGCCCTCCACCGCGCCGAAGACGCGGGTCGCGGCGAAGAAGCGCGACCAGCTGATCGTCTGCACCTTGACCACCTCGCCGATGGTCGGCGCGTTGACCATCTTGCCCTCGCCGACGTACATGCCGACGTGGTAGACGTCGCTCCACCGGTTGCTGGTGCTGAAGAAGATCATGTCGCCGGGCAGCAGCGCGGACTTCGGCACGGTCTTGCCGCGGGTCGCGTAGTACTGGTCGTTGGCGACGCGGGGCAGCTGGAAGCCGACGCTACGGTACGCGTCCCACATCAGGCCGGAGCAGTCGTACGTGTTCGGGCCCTCGGCCGCCCACTCATACCACTTACCGCGCTGGGCCATCGCGAACTCGAGCGCCTTGAGCGCCTTCGGGTGGGCGACCAGGCCGTCGGTCGTGGTGTTGTCGAGGTAGTCGGCGCCCAGCGCGGCCTCGGCCGCGTCCTGCTGTGCCGCTATCGCGGTGAGCTGGTCCTCGTTCTGCTCGCGGATCTTGAGCAGCTCGGCCTCGAGCGCCTTCAGCGTGGCCTGTCCGCCGGTCAGCTGGGTGCGCAGGCCGGCCTCGGCGGCGAGCGCGGCGTCGCGCTCGCCGATCGCGGCGATCGCGGCCTCCTGGGCACGTGCCAGGTCGGCGGAGAGGCTGCCCGCGGTGTTGTCGGTCTCGCGCGGCACTCGCCAGAGCGAACCGATCTTGTACAGGTCGGAGGTGAAGAGGTCGGGCGGGAGCGCCGCCTCCTCCTTGAGCGTCTCGGCCGCCGCGCTGTCCCGCGCGGTCTCCGCCGCGGCGAGCGCCGCGCTCGCGGCCACGACCTTCTGCTCGGCCACCGCGACCGCGGCGGAGGCCGCGGTGAGCTGCTCCTCCAGCGCCAGCATGCGTTGACCGGCCTGGTTGAGCTCGGTCTGCTTGGCTTCGAGCTGGGTGGCCACCGGGTTGCCGGTGAGCGAGGCGGGCTGCGTCGTGGTGCCGCCGGGCGTCGTGATGCCGGGCGTGCCGGGCAGCGCCAGCGAGCCGGTGGCGGTCGGGCGGGAGCCGCTGTTCGGCACGCCTGGGATGGGCGGCGCCGCGTACGCCGGTGAGCTGATGACCGCGGCCAGCGTGGCGCTGACCACGGCGGTGAAGATCACCGGGCGCACCAGTGGAGACGGTGCCGCGCGATGACGTCCCACGTGCGTGTACTGACCCATACCAATCCCCACGTGCTCGCCAGACGATCATTATGGACCGCGCCGGCTCGTCCCGTTCCCCCTAAGGGTGTACCTCACACTCCCACAGAGTGTCGATCGGTCGGTGGCGATCCGATGCTGTGAATCCCCTGAAATTTGGACGATTTGGAGGGATAAATCGGAAAGGCGGCTGGAGTGACCTCGGTTGCAGTCGGCCGGTCGTTCAGATTCCGGCCACGTACGCTCTGAGCATGGATTCCGGGTTGAAGCGCACGCTGGAGCAGAAGGTCTACGCCGGGGAACGGCTCACCCGAGATGACGGAATTGCCCTGTTCGACGCGGATGAACTCGCCTGGCTGGGCAGGTTGGCCCACCACCGCCGGACCGAGTCGTTCGCCGACCGGGCGACGTTCGCCGCCGATCGGTCCATCGACGCGAGTGAGATCGTTTACGGGCGTGCCGAGGACCCCGCCGCGCACCTGGTGGACGCGGTGCTAAATCTCCGTGAAGATCTTCGGCCGGCCTCGCTCGTGCTGAGCAAAGAGGACGGTGCGCCCGCCGAGGCGCTCCGCACGTTCGCGGTCGCCCGGCTGCTGCTCGACCCGGCCGTCCACCTCACCGCCGACTACGCCTCGCACGGCCCGGCCCTCGTCCAGCTGCTACTCAACTACGGCGCGGACGACCTGACCGGCATCCCGGCGGCCCAGACCGACGACCAGAGGACCGACGGCCAGAGGACCGGCAGCGAGAAGACCGACGGCCAGAGGACCGACGGCGAGAAGACCGACGGCCAGAAGACCGACGGTGAGAAGACCGGCGGCACGCCGGAGCAGCGCTGGCGCAACGCCGACAGGCGCGCGGTCGAGCTGGACGCCGACCAGGAGCTGCTGGAGCTGATCTGGGACGCCGGTCTGCGCCCGGTCGAGCGGGACGCGTCCTATCGTGTGGTCCGCGAGCACGACGCACCGGCCCCGCTGGCCGAGCGCCGCGCCGTACCCCAGAAGGTCTGGGCCTGATCTGTCGTACCCTCTGATGGTTGTGATTTCCCGGTTGAAGAGGTGAGCGCTGTGGCCGCGATCAAATACACGGCCGGCCGGATCGGTCTCTTCGTGGCGTTCTTCGCGGCGATGTGGTTCGTCGACACGGACATCTTCATCAAGCTGATCGCGGCGCTGCTGCTCTCCGCGGTCGCCTCGTTCTTCCTGCTCGGCGCGTGGCGCGACGAGATGGCGAACGACCTGGCCGCCCGCGCGGACAGGCGCAGGGCCGAGCGCGCCCGGCTCCGTGCCGCGCTCGCGGGCGAAGAGGAATAGACCATGTCATCGGCAGGATGATCGCTTTGGGATATCGAGGCGTATTGAGCTGATCACGCTGGCGGTGGTGGAGTGGGCGGACCCACCTCCACACCCCCAGGAGGCTCAATCGTGTCCACCTCCCGCATCCGCCTCGCCGTGGCGGCAGTCGCCGCCCTGGCGCTGCTGGCCACCGCGGCCGGGCCCGCGACCGCGCGCCCGGCGGAGCAGCAAGACACCGGTCAGACCACGCAGTACACCGTCTCCGGCGTGCGCACGGCCGACGCGCGCAACGCGATCGCCCGGACCGGCGCGGCCATCGACGCGGTCCAGGAGCACGGGGTCGTGACCGTCTCCGCCACCGCGGACGAGCTGAAGTCGATCCGCGCGCTCGGCTTCGCGGTGCAGGCCGTGGCCGGCCCGTCCAGCAGCGACTTCGGCACGATGGACTTCCCGTCGGCCGACTCTAACTACCACAACTACGCGGAGATGACCGCGGTCATCAACCAGGTGGTCTCCGACCACCCGGCGATCGCCCGGAAGAGCAGCATCGGTACGTCGTACGAGGGCCGCGACCTGCCGGTCATCAAGATCTCGGACAACGTGGCGACGGACGAGAGCGAGCCGGAGATCCTGTTCAACCACCAGCAGCACGCGCGTGAGCACCTGACCGTCGAGATGGCGATCTACCTGCTCAACCTGTTCACCGACAACTACGGCACGGACACCCGGATCACGAACATCGTGAACTCGCGCGAGATCTGGATCGTGCCGACCGTGAACCCGGACGGCAGCGAGTACGACATCGCCACCGGCTCGTATCGCTCATGGCGCAAGAACCGGCAGCCGAACAGCGGCTCGACCGCGATCGGCACCGACCTCAACCGCAACTGGGGCTACAACTGGGGCTGCTGCGGCGGCTCGTCCGGCACGCCGTCGTCGCTGACCTACCGCGGCCCGTCCGCGTTCTCCGCGCCGGAGACGCAGCGGCTGCGCAACTTCGTCAACAGCCGGGTGATCGGCGGTGTCCAGCAGATCAAGACGAACATCGACTGGCACACCTACTCGAAGCTGGTGCTCTGGCCGTACGGCTACACCACGGCTAACACCGCGACCGGGATGAACGCGGACCAGTACAACACGTTCGCCACGCTCGGCACGCAGATGGCGAACCTGAACGGTTACACGCCGGAGCAGTCCAGCGACCTCTACATCACGGACGGGGACAGCCTCGACTGGATGTGGGCCACCCACAAGATCTTCGCCTACACGTTCGAGATGTACCCGGGGTCGAGCGGCAGCGGCGGCGGCTTCTACCCGCCCGATGAGGTGATCCCGGCGCAGACCGCGGTGAACCGGACCGCGGTGCTGCTGCTCGCTGAGTACAGCGACTGCCCGTACCGGGTGATCGGCAAGCAGGCCACGTACTGCTAGTCCTCGGTCACAGTTGACCCGGGCCCCGGCCGATCGGCCGGGGCCTGCACTAGCGTCTGTGGGAGGAACCGTTCCCGCAGCGAAGTCCGGTGCGAATCCGGCGCTGTCCCGCAACTGTGAAAGCCAGGTCGCCTGCGGAGCACGGTTGCGATCATCGCCCTCGCGGACCGGGGCGCGTCGCGTGACGCGTGCGGGTCCGCCGTCGAACCGGAGGTTGCCGTGGCGCGCGGACGTCGTACCCTCGCAGTGATTCTCGCTCTGGTGGCCGTGACGGCCGGGTGTGCGAGCCCGGACGAACCCGCACCACCCACGTCGTCGGCGGAGGCGAGCGCGGCCTATCCGGTCACGGCCGGCGGTGTCACGCTCGACCAGCGGCCGCAGCGGATCGTGTCACTGTCGCCGACCGCCACCGAGGTGCTGTTCGCGATCGGTGCCGGCCCGCAGGTGGTCGCGGTCGACGACCGGTCCGACTTCCCGGCCGACGCGCCGGTCACGGACCTGTCCGGCTTCCAGCCGAACGCGGAGTCGATCTCCGCGCGGACGCCGGACCTGGTGGTGATCTCGAACGACCTCAACGACATCGTGGCGTCGCTGACCACACTGAAGATCCCGGTCTACCTGGCCGCGGCCGCGACCTCGCTTGACGACGGCTTCCGCCAGTGGCGCGAGCTGGGCGCGCTGACCGGGCACCCGGCCGAGGCCGAGGACCTGGTCGGCCGCGTCGGCACCGAGATCGACAAGCTGGTCGCCGGGCTGCCGGAGCGCGCGACGCCGCTGACCTACTACTACGAGCTCGGCCCGGAGCTGTACTCCGCGACGTCGACCACGTTCGTCGGCGCGCTGCTCGGCCGTGCCGGGCTGACCAACGTGGCCGATCCGGCCGACGCCAACGGTGCCGCCGGCGGATATCCACAGCTCAACCAGGAGTTCCTGGTCAAGGCGAATCCCGACCTGATCTTCCTGGCCGACGTCACCTGCTGCGGGCAGAGCGCGGCGACCGTCGCGGCCCGGCCCGGCTGGAACACGATGACCGCGGTCCAGAGGAAGCAGGTCGTGGCGCTCGACGACGACATCGCCTCCCGCTGGGGCCCGCGCGTCGTCGACCTGGTCCGCGCGGTGACGGACGCGGTGGCCAAGGTCCCCGCGTGACCCGGTCGCAGCCACTGTGGTGGCTGACCGGCCTGCTCGCGGTGGCCGTGGCGGGCGTGGCCGGTCTCGCGTTCGGGCCGGTCCGGCTGCCGCCCGTCGCTGTCGCGACGGAGATCCTCAACCTCCTTCCGGGGGTACGGATGCAGAGCGGCCTGTCCGAGCGCGAGGTGGCCGTGCTGCTGCAGCTGCGGTTGCCGCGCGTCGTGCTGGGCCTGCTCGTCGGCGCGATGCTGGCCCTGGCCGGCGCCGCCTACCAGGGCGTGTTCCGCAACCCGCTGGCCGACCCCTACCTCCTCGGCGTGGCCGCGGGTGCCGGGCTGGCCGCCAGCGCGGTGATCGCGCTGGACGGCCCGCGCGCGCTGCTCCCGGCCGCCGCGTTCGCCGGTGCACTGGCCGCGATCGGGCTGACCTACCTGCTCGGCGCGGCCGGCGGCCGGGACCGGTCACCGGCCGCGCTGATCCTCGCCGGCGTGGCCGTGGCCGCGTTCCTCCAGGCCGGGCAGACCTGGCTGATGCAGCGGCACGCGGACGACCTGCGGGAGATCTACTCCTGGCTGCTCGGCCGGCTCGCCACCGGCGGCTGGTCCGACGTGCGCATGCTGCTGCCGTACGTGGTGGGCACCGCGATCGTGGTGCTGCTGCACCGGCGGGAGCTGGACGTGCTCACGGTCGGTGACGAGGAGGCGGCTGGACTGGGCCTGCACCCGCAGCGCTCCCGGCTGATCCTGGTCGCGGCCGCGTCACTGGGCACCGCGGCCGCGGTCTCGGTCTCCGGGCTGATCGGTTTCGTCGGCGTGATCGTGCCGCACACGGTCCGGCTGCTGGCCGGTGCGTCGTACCGCGCGATCCTGCCGCTGTCGATGCTGTTCGGCGCCGCGTTCCTGATGCTGGCGGACCTGCTCGCCCGCACCGCGGCGGCGCCGGCCGAGGTGCCGATCGGCGTGATCACCGCGCTCTGCGGCGCGCCGTTCTTCGTGCTGGTGCTGCGCACCCACCGGCGGGTGGCGCTGTGATCTCGGTGCGGGGCCTGCGGGTCCGGCTCGGCGGCGCGACGATCCTGGACGGCGTGGATCTCGCCGTCGCGCCCGGCGAGTGGGTGACGATCATCGGCCCGAACGGCGCCGGCAAGTCCACGCTGCTGCGCGCGCTGACCGGTCTCGTCGCGTACACCGGCAGCATCTCGCTGACCGGCGGCGGGCCGCCACCGGCGGGCGGCTCTCCGGCGGCCGGCGGCGTCGAGATCACCGCGTTGCGGCGGCGGGAGCGGGCCCGGCGGGTGGCCACGGTCGCGCAGAGCCCTTCGGTCCCGCCCGGCATGACCGTCCGCGAGTACGTGCTGCTCGGCCGCACCCCCTACGTGCCGCCGCTCGGCCGGGAGTCCGCCGCCGACCTGGCCGCGGCCGACGAGGAGATCCGCAGCCTGGACCTGACCGCGTTCGCGGACCGGCCGTTGACCACGCTCTCCGGCGGCGAGCGGCAGCGCGCGTTCCTGGCCCGCGCGCTCGCCCAGCGCGCACCGCTGCTGCTGCTCGACGAGCCGACCAGCGCGCTCGACATCGGTCACCAGCAGGACGTGCTCGACCTGGTCGACCGGCTGCGGCGGGACCGCGGCCTGACCGTGGTCGCGACCATGCACGACCTGTCGATCGCGGGCGAGTACGCGGACCGGATGGTGCTCCTCGCGGCCGGCCGGGTGGCCGCGGCCGGCACCCCGGCGGAGGTGCTGACCGAGCCACTGCTGGCGGCGCACTACCGCGCCCGAGTCCGGGTGCTGCCCGGCGAGCACGGCCCCCTGGTCGTCCCGGTCCGCTGAGTCAGAGCGGGGCTGAGTCAGAGCAGGGCTGAGTCAGAGCAGGTGGGCGTAGCGGTCCGGCGGGCCGCTCCAGGCCACCTCCGGGTCGAGCAGCACGGCCCAGTCCGGCCGCCACTGTGGTGAGCGGTGGGTCATCTCCGCGTTCAGCTTGTCCAGCCACGGGCCGGTGATGCCGTCGTACTCCCACCACTCCGGCCAGGAGTCCCAGCGCCGCTCCAGGTGAAAGCCGTCCGCGGTCGTCTCCAGCCGCAGGAACAGCCACCGGCCGCGCCCGCCGGAGTTCTCCGCCGTCCACAGCGCGCGGGCCAGATCGCTGGCCTCCCGGTACGCGACCCACGAGTTCTCGCCCTCGCGGGTCGCGGGCGGGAACTGGCCGGGCTGCTCGCTGGAACCGTCGATCTCCAGCTGGAACAGCACGGAGCAGCGCCCGTCCCCGCCCGGCGCCCGGCCGCGCGCCCACGCGATCAGCGCGCCCAGCTCCGGTGACATCGGATAGGTCATCTCGTCCGGCCGGGAAAGCTCCGGTGCCTGCCGCATCGCGGTCCAGACCAGCTGCTGGTGCTGCTCGTCGCTGAGCGCGCGCACCCGGCGGCGGACCGGGCGCGCAGCCGATGCGGGCACGAACGGCGCCGCGCTGCCCGGGGTGCCGCCGCCCCGCGCGGCCGCGGCCACACCGGCGCGCGGGTCGGGCTGCACCACGCTGATCCGGCCCAGCAGGTTCCACAGCACGGTCTCGTCCACCGCGCGGGCGTACGCGGCGGCCAGCAGCCGGTCCGCGGCAGCGTCCACGGACGTGCGCTCCTGCACCGAGTCGGGACCGTGCCGGCCCCACTCGAAGACGATCTCGCGCAGTGCCAGCAGCGCCTGCTGGTCGTCGATCACCTCGCGGACCGTGGCCAGCAGGCCGTCGTCGCCCAGGTCGTGCGGGTAGGCGACGCGGTGCCAGGCCTTGTCGTACCAGTAGACGTACCCGAGCTGGTCGATGTTCGCGGCCGAGGTCAGCTCCGCCCGGGGCAGCCACTCGGGCGCGCCGGCCAGCAGGTCGATCGGCGGGCTGTAGTCCACGGTCCGGCTGTACTCGTGGTCGTACCCGAAGAGCACCGCCCGGTCGCCGTCGATCAGCACCAGACGCGCGTGGTTGCCACCGTGATCGTCGTGGTGCGCGCCGGCACCGTCGATCCAGTACACGTCCCGGTATCCGATCGTCGCGAGCGCGGCCGCCTGCGCGACCCACCGCGCCCACAGCTGCGGGGGCGCGTCGAGGTCAACAGTGGTGATCTCCATGGGTACAAAGGTGCCACGAGACATCGGCCGAACGGACAGCCGGTCGTCACGTTGACGCACAGGTCGTGGTCGACCACGGTGGGATCATGTATGACGCGATCGTCGTCGGCGCGCGCACCGCAGGCTCGCCGACCGCCATGTTGCTGGCCCGTCAGGGGCACAGCGTCCTGCTCCTGGACAGGGCCGCCTTTCCCAGCGACACCCTGTCGACGCACCTCATGCACGTCCCCGCGATGGCCGCGCTGAAGCGGTGGGGCCTCCACGACGCGGTGGTGGCGACCGGTGCGCCACCGCACACGACGTTCACCATGGACTTCGGGCCGTTCGCGATCGTCGGCCCGCCGCCGCCGTTCGAGGGCGCCGAGTCTCCCTACTGCGTGCGCCGGACCGCGCTGGACGAGATCCTGCTCGACGCGGCGCGGGACGCGGGCGCCGAGGTGCGCACCGGCACCGGCGTGGACGAGATCCTGATCGAGGACGGCACGGTCACCGGCGTGCGGCTCCGGGACGGCGCGGTCGAGCGGGCCCGCATCGTGATCGGCGCGGACGGCCTGCACTCCACGGTGGCGAAGGCGGTGGAGGCGAAGGTCTACGCGGACACGCCGTCGCTGACCGCGGGCTACTACGCGTACTACACCGGCGTCTCGCGGGACGGCGCGGAGATCTACAACCTCGGCGACCGTACGGTGGTGATCTTCCCGACCAACGACGGGACCGCGGTGGTCTTCGTGGCCTGCCCGATCGCGGACTTCCACGACTTCCGCGCGGACGTGGAGGGCAACTACCTGGCCGCGATCGCGCGCGTGCCGGACGTGGCCGCTCGGGTGGCGGCCGGCGAGCGCACCGAGCGGATCCGGGGCACCGCGGACGTGCCCAACTTCCTCCGCGAGGCCTACGGCGACGGCTGGGCGCTGGTCGGCGACGCCGGCTACCACAAGGACCCGTGCATGGCCGCGGGCATCATGGACGCGTTCCTGTCCGCGGAGTGGCTGGCCGCGGCCGTGCACGCGGGCCTGACCGGCGAGCGGCCGATGGCGGACGCGCTCGCGGAGTACCGGGCGGTCCGGGACGAGCGCTTCCTGCCGTATCTCCGGATGACCGTCGGTCTGGCCTCGATGGAGCCGCCGGCGCCGGAGCAGGCCGCGCTGTTCGCGAAGATCGCGTCCGACCCGGCGGAGAGCACCCGCTTCTTCGGCGCGCTCCAGGGCAGCACCCCGATCGAGGAATATCTATCCCCGGAGAACGTCACCCGCATCATGACCGCCTGAACGGTGAGCTCTTTCAACCTGGCGCATGCGGTCCCGCCATTACCGGCCAGGTGGGAAACGACTCAGTGATCGGAGCGTCATTCGAGTCGTTGGAACGGCTTGAATGACGCCCCGATCACAAGCGGTGGCGGCTACCGGGTGCGGGTGCGGAACTGGCCGGTGCGGCGGGCCCGGCGGAGCATCAGGATCGCCGGCACCGTGCAGACCAGCATCGCGATCAGGCTGGCCTCCGGGCCGAAGACGCCGCCGGTCAGCACGGTCCGCGACGTGTCCAGCGCCAGGTGCAGCAGGCCGGTGTCGCCGCCCTCGGTGCCGGAGGTCGCGTTGCCGAAGACGCCCAGCTCCGTGAAGTTCCAGGCGAAGTGCAGGCCGATCGGCAGCCACAGCGAGCGGGTCAGCATGTAACCGGCCGTGGTCAGCGTGCCACCGGCCAGGCCGATCGCGAGCGCGCCCCAGAGCGTGGCGTTCTCGTTGACCAGGTGCGTCGCGCCGAAGAACGCGGACGAGGCGACCACCGCGATCAGGCTGCCGGCGCGCTCCTCCAGGATCCGGAACACCACGCCGCGGAACAGCAGCTCCTCGTTCACCGCGACGCTCATCATCG
Organism: Catenuloplanes nepalensis; assembly: GCF_030811575.1. GTDB lineage: Bacteria > Actinomycetota > Actinomycetes > Mycobacteriales > Micromonosporaceae > Catenuloplanes > Catenuloplanes nepalensis. The sequence continues at coordinate 8,446,710 of NZ_JAUSRA010000001.1, forward strand.
CGCCCATGGTGACCAGGAACGCGCCGAACGAATTCCAGCGCATGCTCTCCCAGCCGCCGAACACGCCGATCAGCAGAATGGTCGTCAGGAACAGCGCGAAGCCGAGCAGAATGCCATTTCGCAGGCCCTTCCACATGGCGTCTCGGGCCACCTCCACCGCCTCCCGGCCCTCCACCCGACGGTTCAGCCAGACGTAGGCGGCGATCGCGGCCGCGCTGGTCAGCAGCCCGGCGACCAGTGCGACCAGCGGGTTGAAGCCGGCCAGCACGTTGATCCCGCGGGTCGCGGACAGTACGGCGACCATCGCGACGAAAAGAATCGGAAAGCGGAATCGCCTGAGCTGTTCCTGCTGCGGAGTGGTCATCGGCCCGATCCTTCGTGGTCGCTCATCCCTTGACGTGAACGACTTTATGGATCGGGCCGAGTCACCCCATCCCCGTGCGGGGGGCAATCCCGGATCCCCCGCGCGGGGGATCGCCGTCAGCGGTCGAGCGCCGCGTCCAGGTTGACCGCCGCGGAGATCAGCGCGAGGTGCGTGAACGCCTGCGGGAAGTTGCCGAGCTGCTCGCCGGACGGGCCGATCTCCTCGGCGAACAGGCCGACGTGGTTCGCGTAGGTCAGCATCTTCTCGAAGATCATGCGCGCCTCGCGGACCCGGCCGGCCCGGGTGAGCGCCTCGACGTACCAGAAGGAGCAGAGGTTGAACGTGCCCTCCTGACCGGCGAGCCCGTCGTGGCCGGTGTGCGCGTACCGGTGGACCAGGCTGTCCGAGGCCAGCTCCGCCGAGATCCGGTCCAGCGTGGACAGAAATCGCGGGTCGGTCGGGCCGGAGAACTTGACCAGCGGCATGACCAGCAGGGACGCGTCCAGCAGTTTGCTGCCCGGGTGCATCACGTACGCGCCGACGTCCCGGTCCCAGCACGAGTTCTGCACGAACCGGTACGCCTGGTTGCCGAGCTTGCGCCACCGCTCGATCGGCGCCGGCAGCCCGCGGTCCCGGGCCAGGCGGCAGGCCCGGTCGTACGCCACCCAGGTCATCAGCGCGGAGTAGGTGAACCGCTGGCGCGGGCCCCGGATCTCCCAGATGCCCTCGTCCGGCTCCTGCCAGTGGCTGGCCAGCCAGTCGAGCCGCTTGGAGAGGTGGGTCCACAGGTCGTAGGAGATCGGCACCTCGCGGTTGTAGAGGTAGACCGAGTCCATCAGCTCGCCGTAGACGTCGATCTGCCGCTGGTTGACCGCGTTGTTGCCGATCCGGACCGGCGCGGAGCCGCGGTACCCCTCCAGGTGGTCGAGCGTGAACTCGGGGATCTCCGGGCTGCCGTCCACCGCGTACATGATCATGAGGTCGCGTTCCCGGTCGGCGTCCGCCTCCTCGCAGCGCTTCTGCACCCAGTCCATGAACGCGGCCGCCTCCTCCAGGAAGCCCAGCCGCATCAGCGCGTAGATGGTGAACGCGGCGTCGCGCAGCCACGCATACCGGTAGTCCCAGTTCCGGATGCCGCCCAGTTCCTCCGGCAGCGACGTGGTCGGCGCCGCGATCAGCGCGCCGGTCGGGTGGTAGACCAGCAGCTTGAGCGCCAGGGCGGAGCGCTGCACGGTCTCCCGCCAGCGCCCGCGGTACTTGCACTGGCTCAGCCACCGCTGCCAGAAGTCCGAGGTGCGCACGAACAGGTCCTCGTTCTCGCCCTCGATGAGCGGGCGCACCTCGCCCTTCCACTCCAGCTGGATCTCCACGGTCTCGCCCTCGTCCAGCGTGAACGTGGCGCCGACGCCGTCCGCCTCGATCTTCAGCGGCACGCTGGTGCGCAGCACGAACCGGCCGGCCGCGGACGTGAAGACCGCGCCCACGCCGCTGACGAGCTCGACCGTGTGCGACACCCGGCCGTAGTCGAACGCGGGGTGGCAGGCCAGCTCGAACGTGGCCCGGCCGCGGACCGCGCGCGCCCGGCGCACCAGCAGGTCACGCGCGGCCGCGGTCTCCGACGTCTCCGGCACCATGAAGTCGATCACCTCGCCGACCGCCTCCGCGCCGACGAAGCGGGTGACCAGGATGTTCGTCTCCGGCAGGTAGAGCTGCTTCGGACGGGCCGACGCCCGGCTGTGGATCGAGAAGTAGCCGCCCTTCCGGGAGTCGAGCAGCGAGGCGAAGAGCGACGGCGCGTCGAACCGGGCCGGGCAGTACCAGTCGATGGTGCCGTCCGTCCCGACCAGCGCGATGGTGCGCAGGTCGCCGACGATGCCGTGCTCCTCGATCGGGAGGTAGCCGTTGCGGGGGAGTGTCATGGTTCGTCCTCTCGCTGGGGCTCGCTTCCTAAACCATCGCTCAGGTCAGCGCCTCCGGCAGCGGAACAGCGTGAATGACAGTGAGACGAGAGACCGCCCGAGTCAGCACGACATAGAGCCTGTTCAATCCGCGTGGCTCGGCCGCAACGATCTCAGCAGGCTCGACGACGATCACGTGGTCGTACTCGAGTCCCTTGACGATCGAGGCCGGGACGATCTCGACCCGCTCGTTAAGTTTCAGTTTCGCCCGCAGGCCGTCGACCACGGCATCCGCCGCGATCACCGCCACCGACCCCTCGTGCTCCAATGCCGCCCGCACCGCGCGATCAAGATCTAGATCTAGATCATCCGTCGCGTGTACGTCGAGCGAGCCGTCCCTGCGCAGCGACTCGGCCGGCGGGACGTTGACCGCGAGGTGCGGCAGCAGACGGTTGGCCAGCTCCACCACCACGGCCGGCACCCGGAAGCCGACGGTCAGCGGCACCACCGGCGCGCCCGGCTTTCCCAGGTGCGCGAGCGACACCGCCCAGTCCGCGGACGCCCACGGCGCGGTGCCCTGCGCCAGGTCGCCGAGCAGCGTGATCGAGCCGTGCTCGCTGCGCCGCGCGACCGCCCGGCACTGCATCGGGGAGAGGTCCTGCGCCTCGTCCAGCACCACGTGACCGAAGCTCGGCATCCGGTCGAGCAGCCCGGCGATCTCGTCCATCAGCACCGTGTCGGCGTTCGTCCATCGTGTGCTCTTGGCGGTCCTGGCGGGCTTGAGCTGGACGATCGACGCCTGTTCCTCGTCGGTGAGCAGGCCGTCCGCGTGCTCCCGCAGCGCGTCGCGGTCGGTCAGCAGCCGGTGCAGCAGGCCCTCCGGCGTCAGCGCCGGCCAGACCTCGTCCAGGAACTCGGTCACCGGTTTCGCCTTCGCCATCCGCCGCTGCCACGACTCCGGCGGCGAGTCGCCCCGGCGCGCCTCCGACTGCCGGAGCAGCAGCGACACCACCCGGGCCCGGACCCGCTCGCGGCCCACCGCGTAGGGCAGGCCCTCCCGCCGCGCCTCGTCCACCACCCGGCGCAGCGGCTCCTCGCCGATCCGCCACCGGTACGAGCCGTCCGGCACCGTCATCGGCGCGCTCGGCTTGCCGATGTGCGACCAGACCGCGCGGTGCAGCACCTCCGCCATCCGCACGTCGTGCTTGACGATCGCGGCCTCGACCGTGTCCTCGCCCCTGATCGGCACGCGCGCGATCAGGTCCTCGACCGTGCTCTGCGCGACCTCCACCTCGCCCAGCGCGGGCAGCACCGCCGCGATGTAGCCGAGGAACGCCCGGTTCGGCCCGACGATCAGCACGCCGGAGCGGCGCAGCCGTTCCCGGTGCAGATACAGCAGGTACGCCGCCCGGTGCAGACCCACCGCGGTCTTACCGGTGCCCGGCGCGCCCTGCACACACAGTGAGTCGGCCAGGTCCGCACGGACCAGCTCGTCCTGCTCCGGCTGGATCGTCGCCACGATGTCCCGCATCGGCCCGACGCGCGGCCGCTCGATCTCCTGCGTCAGGATCCGTGACGCGGTGCCCAGCTCCTCGCCGCGGTCCAGGTGCTCGTCCTCGAACGACGTGATCACGCCCTCGGCGAAGCCGAACCGCCGCCGGACCGCCACGCCCTGCGGCTCCCGCACGCTGGCCCGGTAGAACGAGCGCGAGATCGGCGCCCGCCAGTCCAGCACCATCGGCTCGCCGGCCTCGTCCGTGACGTGCCGGCGCCCCACGTGGTAGTCGTGCCCCGCGTGTTCCCCGTCGCCGAAGTCCAGACGCCCGAAGAACAACGGCGTGCTCGGGTCGTCGGCCAGCTCCAGCACCCGCCGCGCCATGTGCCGGCCGAGCTGCTCCGCCGTGTACGAGTCGCCGGCCACCTTGTCGCCGGTCGCGAACAACGCCTCCGCGTGCTCCCGCATCCGCCGCAACGCCGACCGCGACGCGGTCAGGTGGGCTCGCTCGGCCGTCAACTCAACTTCAAGATCTGCGGACACGCTGCATCCTCACGCATTCTCGCCGCTACTCGCTCGCGTATCCGCAGTCCGTCACCTCCGGACCCGGCGCGTGGGACGTCCGCTCCGGTGCCATCCACCGCGGCCGTCAAGCGGCCATCGACCTTACGCGCCCACCCACCTCCATTCCACCGAATTACCACCGAGGCGACCCGCGAGACTCCCGCGGAGCGTGCGGCTGGGATGATCGGGGTGGCTGAGGGAGGGGTGCTGATGACCGACGCGGAGCGGCGCGGGTCGCAGCGGGTGACGATCTCGGACCCGCGGGTCATGCGGGCGCTGGCGCATCCCGCGCGGCTGGCCATCATGGAGCACCTCGGCTCGACCGGGGAGTCGGTGACCGCGACCTCGTGCGCGGAGGTCGCCGGGCTGTCGCCGAGCGCGACCAGTTACCACCTGCGCGCGCTGGCCAAGGCCGGCCTGGTCGAGGCCGCGCCGAGCCGGGGCGACGGGCGCGAGCGCCTGTGGCGGGCGGTGGCGCCGTCGTTCAGCATCGACGCCGGCCGGGACGCGTCCGACGACACCCGGGCCGCCGAGATCGCGCTGGTCGACACCCACCTGCAGCGCGACTTCGAGCGGATCCGCACCTACGCCCGGACCGCGCATCTGTTCCCGCCCGAGTGGTACAACGTCGGCCAGCTCAGCAGCATCGTCTGCACGATGACGCCGGACGAGGCCCTCAAGGTCAACCAGGCGATCATGGACCTGATCGACCCCTACCGCCGCCGCAACCGCGCGGACCCCCCGTCCGAGTCCCGCACGGTCGTCATCCACTACGCCGCGACCCCCCAGGACGTCACGGACTGACCGGCCTCATCCGATCGCCGCGATGTCCCCGTTCTCGAAGTAGATGGCCTGGTGCAGCCGGCCGCCGAGTGCGACCGCGTAGCGCGCGAGGACCTCCTGTCCGGAGATCTTTCCCTGCTCGATCTGTGACACCCGTCCCTTCGTGATCCCCATCCGCTCCGCGATCTGCTGCTGAGTCATGCCCCGCGACTTCCGCAGCTCCGCGAGCCGATGCCCGACAACCGTCGCCAGAAGTTCCTGCTTGCCGGCCTCGAACGCCTGCTCGCCTCCGGCGGCTTCGATCTCCTCGGCGCGAATGTCCTTCCATCGCACGTACTTGCTGTTCATGGCTGATCACCTTCCCCGGCGGTGCGTTCTTTCAAGTAGATCTCGTAGCGCTGCTCGGCCAATGGGATGGCTGTGCGATACCACTCGTTCCACTGCCCGGACTTGTCCCCAGTAACCAACAGGATGCTGCTTCGCCAGGGATCGAATGCGAACAGGATGCGCATCGTTCCTGGTCGGAGCTCCTTGAGATTCGCGAGCACAGAGTCGCGGATCGTGTCAACGAGTGGGCGTCCCAGTCCTGGGCCGTGCTCGGCAAGCACGTCGATGGCTTGGGACACGCGGGCGCGATCGATCGGGTCGAGGCTTCTGATCCACTCCCGCACCTCATCGACGACGTAGATGTCCCACTCTTCGTCCGACACGAGGCAAGTATAGCGATGACTAAACAACCACGCGCTCATCGATCGTCATCTGAACGGGGTTGTGTGATCGAGATGTGAAGCATTACTTTCGAAGTATGTCTTTCGTATCTGGGGCGGGCTGGCGGGACGTCCATCTGGCGGCCGGGGCGCGTGGGGTGTCGGTGGCCGGGGATCTGATGGCGGCGACGACGTTGGCGCTGATGTTGCAGTCCGCGGGGGCGGGCGGGTTCGCGGTGTCCGGGCTGATGCTGGCGGGGGTGTTGCCGCTGGTGGTGCTGGCGCCGCTGACCGGGCGGCTCGTCGACCGGACGGACAGCCGGACGCTGCTGGTGGGCGTCGGGCTGGCGCAGGCGGCGGTCTGCGCGGCGCTGTCCTTCGTCACGGCGCCGCTGCTGGTCGTCGCGTTGGTGGCGCTGATCGCCTGCGGCCTGGCGCTCACCCAGCCGACGCTGGCGGCGCTGCTGCCGGCCATGGTGAGCCGCGAGGACCTGCCGCGGGCGATGGCGCTCAGCCAGACCGCGACCTCGATCGGCGGCCTGGCCGCGCCGGTGCTGGCCGGCGTGCTGGTCGGGCAGTTCGGCGCGCGGGTGCCGCTGCTGCTGGACGCCGCGGCCTTCCTCGCGCTGGCCGCGGCCGGGCTGCTGATCCGCACGCGGCGCGGGCGAACCGGGGGGAACGCGGCGACGGCGGTGCCGGGGCAGCCCCGGTTCCGCTACTGGCGTGACCCGCTGCTCGGCGCGATCACGGTCGCGATCGCGGGCGTGGTGCTCGGCGTCGGCGCGATCAACGTGGTGGCCATCTTCTACCTGCGGGAGACGCTGCACGCCTCCACCACGACGTACGGGCTGATCGAGGCGCTCTGGGGAGTGGGCCTGCTGGCCGGCACCTGGGTGGCGGTGCGGCTGGTGCGCCGGATGCGGGACGACGGCACGCTGGTCTACGGCACGCTGTGCATGCTCGCGGCCACCTGCCTCGCCATCGCGGCGATGGCGATCTTCCCGGCCGTTCTCTGGGTGGCGCCGCTCTACCTGATCGGCGGCTTCTTCAACGGCGGGCTGAACGTGCAGCAGAACGTGCTGGTCGCGCGCCGAACCCCGGCCGAGTCGCACGGTCGCGCGTTCGCGATCCTGGTCGGCTGGATCCAGGGCGCGAACCTCACCGGGTACGCGCTGGCCGGCTTCATGCTCGAGGTCCTCGACCCGCGCACGCTGGTGTTCGCGCTCGGCGCGGCCGGCGTGACCGTCTGTGCGCTGGTCGCGGTGCCGATCGTGCGCGCGATCCACCGGGAGCGCGCCACGGCCCGGCCGGCCTTGGCCGCGGCCTGATCCCGTACCCAAATGTCGTGGTTCCCGGTTCCTGCAACGGTGGTCGTCGATGACATGGCGGCCGGGGGACGATCAGGTGCCGTAGCGGACGATCGGGGTGGGTGACGTGATGGCCGGCAGACAAGGGACCACGGCGCGGGAAGACCTGGTCACCGTGGCGTTGACGGCGGTCCTGGTGGCCGGCGGCATCACCGACGGCTGGGCGCACTCCAACCTGCCGTCCACGCTGGAGTCGTTCTTCACGCCTTGGCACGGCTTGATCTACGCCGGCTTCGCCGGGCTCGCGGCCTGGACGTTCTGGCTGGCCTACCGCGCTCGTGCCGACGCACCGCGCTGGTGGCGCGACGGCTGGCCCGCGGGTTATCGCGCGGGCGCGCTCGGCGTGCTCGTCTTCGGGGCCGGCGGGCTCGGCGACATGATCTGGCACGAGACGATCGGCATCGAGGTCGGTCTCAACGCGCAGTTCAGCCCGAGTCATCTGTTGCTCGTGATCGGCGCGATGCTGCTGGCCGGCAGCCCGGTGCGCGCCTGGTGGGCGACCGCGGAGCAGGGCCTGCGCACGGTCACCGGCGTCGCCGCGCTCGCGCTCACCACCGCGTTAACGGTGATCCTGCTCAGCCACTCCAACGCGTTCCTCACCGACGCACCGACCCGGGAGTTCGTGCCCGGCAACGCCGCGTCGAACGGCGGTCTCGACGCGGCCGGCGGCTCGGTCGCGCTGCTCGGCGTGGACGCGTACGTCTTCACCACGCCGATCATCGCGATCCCGTTCCTGCTGGCGCACCGCCGTCGGCCCACGCTCGGAGTCGGCGCCGCGATCGTCTCGGGCATGGTCCTGTTCGGCATGCTCATGTTCGAGTTCCCGGCCCCGATGGCGTTCGCCTCGCTGGTCGCGGTGCTCGCCGCGCTGCTCGCCGACGTGATCGTGGTCTGGCTGGACGCGGTCCGCGGCCCGCGCGCGGCGCTGCGGCTGCCGATCGCCGGCGCGGTCTACGTCGGCCTCGTCTGGTCCGGCATGCTGCTCGGCCTGCAGCTCGACGCGGGCCTGCGCTGGCCGATCGAGATGATCACCGGCATCGTGGTGATCACCGCGGCGCTCGGCGCGCTGCTCGGCGGCCTCGCGGCCCCACCCGCGTCGCACCGCACGCCGGAGCCGCATCGCTCTCCGGTCATGCCGGAGGAGAAGGCAAAGGTCAAGAGCTGACAAATCGTGATCTGCCCGCTTCCCGGGTGGTCACCTTCCCAGTGCTCCCGCGGGCCCCGGTTCCGTGGTGGTCGCCTTCAGCGAAAACCCGAGGGCCGGCCGCCGTCGTGCTCCGTCCTGGCGGTGCTCACCCCGGAGAGATCAACCGGAAGTGGCCTGGCACCATGCCCGGCATGTCGAAGATCTCCCTCGTGCCGGTCGACTCCGGCAACTGGCGGGCCGTCGCCGGCCTCACCGTGGCCCCGCACCAGCGGGAATGGGTCGCGCCGCCCACCTATTACCTGGCGCTCTGCCAGTACGGCGACGCCGGCTGGCGTCCACTCGCGGTGAGCGCGGACGGCGAGATCGTCGGCTTTCTGATGTGGACGATCGACCCGGCGGACGACGCGGCCTGGATCGGCGGCGTGATCATCGACGCGGAGCGGCAGGGCGCCGGCCTGGGCCGGGCCGCGATCGTGGCGCTGACCGAGAAGGTGCTGGCCGAGGAGCCGCAGGTGACCGGCTTCGCGCTCTCCTACGAGCCGGACAACGAGGCGGCCCGCCGTGCGTACGCGAGCGTCGGCTTCGCCGAGACGGGCGAGACCGAGGACACCGAAGTCGTCGCCCGCCTCAAGCGATAGGCAGTTCCACGATCGAGGCGTCCCCCCACGTCGTTCCAACGACGTGGGGGACCGCGACCTGCGGCAGGGCGTCAGGCCGGGAAGAACGCCGGCCCGTCCACGGGCAGGGCCGGCGCCTCGCCACGCGCGGTGGAGCGGCGGGCGAACTCGCGCAGCCCTTCGACCTGGCGCTCGCCGAGCGAGAAGTCCAGCGCCCGGAAGTACGTCGCCAGCGTGCCGGCGTCGAACGGCTCCCAGCGCGCGGCCGCCTCCGCCACGTCGTCCAGCTCGGCGAGGCACAGGTCGCGCGAGCGCAGGAACGCCTGGTGCACGTCCTTGACCTGCCCCGGGTGCTGGGCGGCGAAGTCACGGCGGGCGGCCCAGACCGCGAAGACCATCGGCAGGCCGGTCCACTCCCGCCAGGCCTGGCCGAGGTCGGTGACGTGCAGGCCGCGGCGCGGTGCCTCGTACATGCCGCGCAGCGCCACGTCGCCGATCACGACCGCGGCGTCGGCCTCCAGCAGCATCGCGGTCAGGTCCGGCGGGCAGGTGAAGTACTCCGGGTGCACGCCCCAGCGCTCGGCGAGCATCATCCGGGCGAGCAGCACGCTGGTCCGGGACGCCGAGCCGAGTGCGATCCGGGCGCCGTCCAGCTCCTCCAGCGGCTTCTTCGACACGATGTTCACGGAGAGCACCGGCCCGTCGCTGCCGACCGCGATGTCCGGCAGGAGCAGCAGCTCGTCCGCGTGCCGAAGGTACTCCAGCAGCGAGATCGGCCCGATGTCCAGATCGCCGCGGACGAGCGCGTCGTTGAGCGCGTCCGGGCTGTCCTTGTGCAGATCGACGTCGAGGAGCGCACCGGAGCGCATCAGGCCCCAGTAGATCGGGAGGCAGTTGAGGAACTGGATGTGGCCGACCCGGGGGCGCTGTGCGACGCTCATGGCGGCAACGTTATCCGCCGCCCGGCAGGAACCGCCCGGGAAGGTGTTCCAGAACGCATGCCCTCAGGCGAGCAGCTGACGGCCGATCCGGCGGCAGATCGAGGCGCCGTGTTCGTAGCCACGCGAGGCCGGGTACCGGGTCAGCACGCCGATGCTCCAGCCGTCGCCGATGGCCATGCAGTTGACGTGCCACTCGCCGAGCGTGTCCCGCACCACCCAGCCGTTCTTGATCGCGATGGACGACCGCGCCGCCGGTGGGAACGCCTTGCGGAGCCCGAAGTCGCCGACGCCGCGGACCGCCCGCATCTCCCGCAGCAGCCAGGGCGTCCAGGACGCGCCGGCCGCGCGCCCGTCCGCGATGCAGCGGCCGAGCAGCACCACGTCGCGGGCGGAGAGCCGGGTGTTGCTCCACATCTGCCGGTACGGCCCGCCGTCGATCAGCTGGCAGATCCGCCGCAGCCGCCGGATGGACTCGGATCGCCCGACCGCGGCCCAGAGTGACTCGGCCGCGTCGTTGTCGCTGTCGCGCAGCATGATCCGCAGCTGGCGCATGCGTGCGTCGCCGGGGCGGTGCCCGGCCGCGTCCGCGCGACGCAGGAAGTCGGCGCCGATCCACGCCTTGATCAGTGACGCGGTGGTGCTGGTCTCGCCGAGGTTGGGTGAGCCGGAGAGCGTGCCGGTGCGGTGATCGAGCAGCGCCCACGACCACCACGCGTCCCCGCCGACGTGCACCGCGGCCGGCCGCACCGGGAACGCCGGCCCGGTCTCCAGCACGCGCGGCGACAGCGGCGGGACACCGCCCTTCTCCAGGATGCGCGATGGTGCCGACGCGGGCGCGTGCCAGATCGGGGCCGCTGCCCGGGCGTCGTCGGAGGACGCCACCACGCGTGCGATGCCCGCACCGGCCGCCAGCACCGCCAGCACGGCCGCGGGCAGGATCACCCGGTTGGCCCGTTGCCGCGTTGCGGCCCGTCGCTTCCCCACAGGGAGGGATCTTATCCCACAAACGTGTCAAAACACCCAAAATGCCGCCTGTGACAGTCTATTGCGTGGTGCCGCAGCCGGTGTAACACTCGGATGATGGACGGCATCGATGAGCTGACCCGCGAGGAACGCTTCGACGCCCTGGTCGCGGCCGAGGAAAAGGTCGAGCCGGCCGACTGGATGCCCGAGGCGTACCGGAAAGGGCTGATCCGCCAGATCGCCCAGCACGCCCACTCCGAGATCATCGGCATGCAGCCGGAGGGTTCCTGGATCACCCGGGCGCCGAGCCTGAAGCGCAAGGCCATCCTGCTGGCGAAGGTGCAGGATGAGGCCGGCCACGGGCTCTACCTCTACGCCGCCGCCGAGACGCTCGGCATCACCCGCGACGAGCTGGTCGACGCGCTGCTGACCAAGCGGCAGAAGTACAGCTCGATCTTCAACTACCCCACGCTGACCTGGGCGGACATCGGCGCGATCGGCTGGCTGGTGGACGGCGCCGCGATCGTCAACCAGGTGCCGCTCTGCCGCTGCTCCTACGGGCCGTACGCGCGGGCCATGGTCCGCATCTGCAAGGAGGAGTCCTTCCACCAGCGCCAGGGCTACGAGTTGCTGCACACGCTCGCGCACGGCACCGCCGGCCAGCACGCGATGGCGCAGGACGCGCTGGACCGCTGGTGGTTCCCGTCGCTGGCGATGTTCGGCCCGCCGGACGCGGACTCCACCCACTCGGCCCGCTCGATCCAGTGGAAGATCAAGCGCTTCTCCAACGACGAGCTGCGCCAGCGCTTCGTGGACATGTGCGTGCCGCAGGCGGAGGTGCTCGGCCTGCGCATCCCAGACGACGGCCTGCGCTGGAACGAGGCCCGCGGCGCCCACGACTTCACGCCGCCGGACTTCGCCGAGCTGACCCGCGTGATCAGCGGCGACGGCCCGTGCAACGCCGAGCGGATGGCGCACCGCCGCGCGGCCCACGACGACGGCGCGTGGGTCCGCGAGGCTGCCACGGCGTTCGCGCGGAAGCAGGCGGCATGAGCGCGCGCGGGCACCACCGCGCGGAGGAGAGGCCGGCATGAGCGCGGACTGGCCGCTGTGGGAGGTGTTCGTGCGCCCGCGCCGCGGCCTGGCCCATACGCACGCGGGCAGCCTGCACGCGCCGGACGCCGCGATGGCGCTGCGCAACGCGCGCGACCTCTACACCCGGCGGCAGGAGGGCGTCTCCGTCTGGGTGGTGCCGAGCGACGTGATCGTCGCGTCCGGGGACGAGCTGGACCCGGCGCCGGACAAGCCCTACCGGCACCCCACGTACTACTCGGTCCCGGACGGAGCGCCGCACCTGTGAACGACGTGGCCCGCTACGCGCTCGGGCTGGGCGACGACGCGCTGATCGCAGCCCAGCGCCTCGGCGAGCTCTACGCCGGCAGCCCCGAGATGGAGGAGGACGTGGCGCTGGCCAACATCGCGCTCGACCAGCTCGGCGCGGCCCGGCTGCTGCTGTCCTACGCGGCGGAGCTGACCGGTGACGGCGACGAGGACACGCTGGCGTTCCTGCGCGGACCGGCCGAGTTCCGCAACCACGTGCTGGTCGAATTGCCCAACGGCGACTTCGCGGTGACCATCACCAAGCTGCTGTTCCTCGCGGCCTGGCAGCGCCCGCTCTACGCCCGGCTGGCGGAGTCGCGGGACGAGCGGCTCGCCGGGATCGCGGCCACGGCCGGGCTGGAGGTCGCGTACCACCTGGACCACGCGGCACAGTGGACGATGCGGCTGGGCGACGGCACCGAGGAGTCGCATCGGCGCATGCAGGACGCGGTCGACCGGCTCTGGCCGTACACCCGGGAGTTCTTCGTCCCTGATCCGGTCGTGCGGCGGCTTCCCGGCATCGCGGCCGAGCCGACCGCCGCGGAGTGGGCCGAGACCGTCGAGACCACGCTGGCGACGGCCACGCTGCGGACTCCGGCCGGCACCGAGCCCCCTGAGGCTGCGGCCGGCCGGGCCGGGCGGCACACCGCGCACCTCACAGGACTGCTCGACGAGATGCAGGCGCTGCACCGCGCACATCCGGGGGCACGATGGTGACCGCGCTCGCCGCCGCCTCCGAGGTCGTCGACCCCGAACTGCCGTTCGTGACCATCGCGGAGCTGGGGATCCTGCGCGCGGTGGAGGAACGGGACGGCCGGGTCACCGTGACGATCACCCCGACCTACACCGGCTGCCCGGCGGTCTCGGCGATCCGCGACGACGTGCGGAGCGCGCTGGCGACCGCGGGCTTCCCGGACGTTGCGGTCGAGACGCGGCTGAACCCGCCGTGGACGACCGAGTGGATCAGCGAGGACGGGCGCCGCAAGCTCGCGGACGCCGGTATCGCGCCGCCGCAGCGCCGGCCGTTGCTGACGATCTCGGTGCGCTGCCCGCGGTGCGGATCGCCGGAGACCGAGGAGCTGAGCCGCTTCGGTTCCACCGCGTGCACCTCGCTGTGGCGCTGCCGGGCCTGCGCCGAGCCGTTCCCGCGGGTGAAGGAGCGATGAGGCGCGGGGTGGTCTGGCATCCGCTGCCGGTGGCCCGCGTCGACCGGCTGACCGCGGAGGCCGTCACGATCACGTTCGCGGTGCCGCCGGAGTTGCGCCCGGACTTCGCGTTCCGGCCCGGTCAGCACCTGACCGTGCGCTACGCGCCGGCCGTCCGCCGCTCCTACTCGATCTGCTCTACCCCACAAGATCTCGATAAAACCGGAAAAATCCGGATCGGGGTGAAGGAGGTGCCGGGCGGCGCGTTCAGCAGCGTCGGCGTGCGCGCTCTGCGGGACGGCGCGGCCCTGGAAGTGCTGCCCCCGCTCGGCACGTTCACCACCGACCTCGACCCGCTGCGCACCCGGCGGTACGGCGCGATCGTGGCCGGCTCCGGCGTCACCCCGGTGCTGAGCCTGATCGCCACCGCGCTCGCCACCGAGCCGCGCAGCACGTTCACGCTGCTCTACGGCAATCGCGCGGCCGCGAGCGTGATGTTCGCCGACGAACTGGGCGCGCTCAAGGACCGCCACCCGTCCCGGCTGCAGATCATGCACGTGCTCTCCCGCGAGCCCGGCCTGTCGCCCGCGCTCTCCGGCCGCCTCGACCGCGACCGCCTGGCGCTGCTGCTGGACACCGCGGTCCCGGCGGACTCGATCGACGAATGGTTCCTGTGCGGCCCGGCCGGGCTGGTGGAGACGGCCGAGGAGCTGTTGCGGTCGCGCGGCGCGCCGGCCGTGCACACCGAGCTGTTCTACGCCGGCCCGGTCGCGGCGCCCACACCGCCGATCGGCGACGCGGACGACGTGGCGCTGACCGTGCGACTGGACGGCCGCGAGTCCCGCACCACCATGCCGCGCGACGGCCGGGTGCTGGACGCGGCGCTGGCGGTCCGCGCCGAGTTGCCCTACGCCTGCAAGGGCGGCGTCTGCGCGACCTGCCGCGCCAGGGTGGTCACCGGCGAGGTGACGATGGCCCGCAACTACTCACTGGAGTCCGACGACGTCGCCGCCGGCTACGTCCTCACCTGCCAGTCCATCCCGCTCACCCCGGAGATCACCGTCGACTACGACGCCTGAGGTACGGAGCAGCGCTCGCTTGAGGTTTGGAGCAGCGCCCCTCCGGGCGCTGCTCTAGCGGATCGCGTCCAGCTTGACCAGGTCGTCCGGGGTGAGGCGCCAGGCGCCGGCGGCCGCGTTCGCGCGGACCTGGTCGGGGCTGGTCGCGCCCGCGATCACGCTGGAGACGCCGCGCCGGGACGTCAGCCCGGCGATCGCCACGTCCAGCAGCGTCTTCCCGCGCACCTGGGCGAAGCTCTCGATCGTCTCGATGAGGTCCCACGGCGCGGACTTGAGCAGCGTCGCGTAGCGCTCGTCGGAGAGCCGGCCACCGGACGGCGGTGGCGTGTCCCGCCGGTACTTCCCGCTCAGCAGGCCGCTGTCCAGCGGGAAGAAGGGCAGCAGGCCCAGCCCGAAGTGCTGGCAGGCGGGCAGCAACTCCGCCTCCGGGTCACGGTGCAACAGGCTGTACCGGTTCTGGGCGCTGATGAACGGCGTCCGGTGCGCGGTGCGCGCGGTCCATGCCGCGTCCGCGATCTCCCACGCCGAGAAGTTCGAGCAGCCGAGGTAGCGCACCTTGCCGGCCCGGACCAGGTCGTCCAGCGCGGCCAGCGTCTCCTCTATCGGCGTGGCCGGGTCGGGCCGGTGCAGCTGGTAGAGGTCCAGGTAGTCGGTGTCCAGCCGGCGCAGCGACGCCTCGACCGCGCGGGTCACGTATCTCCGGGAGGCGCGGGCGCCGAAGTCCTGCCCGTTGCTGCCGGCCATGTCCATGCCGAACTTGGTGGCGATCACGACGTCGTCGCGCCGGCCCTTGAGGGCGGCACCGAGCAGCTGTTCGGACGTGCCGCGCGGCTCGCCGTAGACGTCCGCGGTGTCGAAGAAGTTGATGCCGGCGTCGAGCGCGGCGTCGACCACCGCGCGGCTGCCGTCCGCGTCCAGCCGGCGCCCGAAACTGCTGCATCCGAGGCCGATCGCGGAGACGGTCAGCCCTGAGTCGCCAAGCCGCCGATAACTCATCTCGCCCTGCCCCATTCGCGCAGCTTAAGTCCCCGTTCCCGCCGGCATGTCCGAGCCGCCAAGCGAACGGTAGGCCGACCGGAGCAGATCCACCAACGGAATATGACGGATCCGCACATCGGGCGGGTCGAGCGCACGAAGTAGCAGGTCAGGCGGGGCCGCGACGCGATTCGTGCCGTGCTCGCGGAGCTTGGCCGGGGACGCCCCGGGCGCGTAGAAGCCGGCCAGCGCGCCGGCCAGCGGCACGTGGTCGACGCGCAGCGGATCCGCGACCACGGGCGCGGTGCCCAGAGACCCCAGAAGCTCCTCGCGGGTACGCCCACGCCACGCCAGCACGAGGAAGGGGTCGTCGTCGAACGCCTCGGCGAGCAGGTAGAGCGCGGCGGACAGGTGCTTGCACGGGAAGCCCCAGTCCGGGCAGCTGCACTCCATGTCCAGCTCGGCCGGGAACAGCGGCGCGCCCAGCTCGTCGAAGACCTCGACGATCTCCGTGGGCATCTCGCCGGCCAGCAGCTTCGCGCGATAGAGCGCCTGCGACGCCAGCGCCGCCGAGATCGCGTCCCAGCGGCTCTCGTCGTACCGCTCGATGGTGATGTCGACCTTGTAGGGGGCCGGCCGGGAGCCCTGCACCGCGGCGGTGACCGTGCCCGGCGCCACGGACAGGCTGAGCACCTGTCCCTTCCGGGCGTAGGCGCGTCCCCGGGCGAGCCGGCCGGGGTCGCAGATGCCCTCCAGGATCTCGATGAAGTGCCGCGACCACCACTGCTCGCCGATCTTCCCGCGCTGCGACCGGGCCTTGATGCCGCCGTCGACCGCGATCGGCTTCGCGGCTTCGAAGAACGCGGCCATCAGGCCACCGCCGACGGGTCGAGCGCGAACAGGTCCCGCAGCGCGTCCGTGGACAGATCGGTGATCCAGTCCTCGCCGGTGCCGACCACGGCGTCCGCCAGCGCCTTCTTCCGTTCGATCATCTCGTCGATCCGCTCCTCGAGGGTGCCGGTGCAGATGAACTTGCGGACCTGCACGTTCTTCCGCTGCCCGATGCGATAGGCGCGGTCGGTCGCCTGGTCCTCGACCGCCGGGTTCCACCACCGGTCGACGTGGATCACGTGGTTGGCCGCGGTCAGGTTGAGCCCGGTGCCGGCCGCCTTCAGCGAGAGCAGGAAGATCGTCGGCTCGTCGCCGGTCTGGAACCGTTCGACCAGCTCGTCCCGCCGGGCCTTGGCGAGCCCGCCGTGCAGCCAGAGCACCGGCCGGTCCAGCCGGGCCTGCAGGTAGGGCTGCAGCAGCGCGCCGAACTCCGCGTACTGCGTGAAGACCAGGCCCTTCTCGCCGTCCGCCACGATCTCCTCGCAGAGCGATTCGAGCCGGTCCAGCTTGCCGGAGCGGCCGGGCAGCGCGGAGCCGTCCTTGAGCAGGTGCGCCGGGTGGTTGCAGACCTGCTTGAGCCGGGTCATCGCGGCCAGCACGTTGCCGCGCCGCTGGATGCCGGTGGTGGACGAGATCGAGGCCATCATCTCCTCGACCACCGCGGCGTAGAGCGTGGCCTGTTCCGGCGTGAGCGTGCACCACACCTTGACCTCCAGCTTCTCCGGCAGGTCGGAGATGATGGATTTGTCGGTCTTGAGGCGGCGGAGGATGAACGGGCCGGTGGCGCGCTTGAGCGCGGCGGAGGCGTACTCGTCCTGCCGTGCCTCGATCGGCTCCTGATAGCGGGACCGGAAGTGCTTGACCGTGCCGAGCAGGCCGGGGTTGCAGAACTCCAGCAGCGCCCACAGCTCGGCCAGGTGGTTCTCCACCGGCGTGCCGGAGAGCGCGAGCCGGGTCCGGGCCGGGATCGCGCGAGCCGCCTGCGCCTGCCGGGTGCCGCTGTTCTTCAGCGCCTGCGCCTCGTCACAGACCACCCGCTCCCACTCGATCTGCTGCAACACGGCGAGATCGCGCAGCGCGGTCCCGTAGGTGGTGATCACCAGGTCGTGCTTGTCCAGCGCGGACGGGTCGCGCCCGGTGCCGTGGTGGACGTGGACGGTCAGGCCGGGCGCGAAGCGTTCCGCCTCCTTGCGCCAGTTCGACACCAGCGACATCGGGCAGATCAGCAGCGTCGGCCGCTCCGCCTTCTCCGCGACCAGCAGCGACAGCGTCTGCGCCGTCTTGCCGAGGCCCATGTCGTCGGCCAGGATCCCGCCGAGGCCCAGTTTCGACAGGAACGACAACCAGGACAGACCCCGTTCCTGGTACGGCCGGAGCGTGCCCGCGAAGCCCTCCGGCGTGGCGATCGGCGTCAGCCGTTCGGACGCCTCGCCGGAGAGCAGGTCGCCGAGCGGGCCGTCCGCGTCCACGTCCACCAGCGGCAGGTCCGGCTCGCCGCCGTCGATCACCTGCGCCAGCACCTCCGCCGCGGTCAGCTCGCCCTCGCGGCGTCTCGACACGGCCTTGAGCGCGGCCTGCAACTGCCGGTCGTCCAGCTCCACCCAGCGGCCGCGCACCTGGATGAGCGGCACCGTGGCCAGCGCCAGCCGGGCCAGCTCCTCCGGGTCGATCGCCTCGTCGCCGACCATCAGGTCCAGCCGGTAGTCGACCAGCTCCGACATGCCGAAGCCCTGCGCCGCCACGGCTTTCGGGCCGGACTTCGTCTTCGCCCGGGTGGTGAGCTTGAGCCCGAGGCCGCGCCTGCCGGCCCACGAGGGCAGCTGCACGCCGTAGCCAGCGGCCTGCAACAGCGGCGCTGCCGTGCTGAGGAAGTCGAACGCACCGGCCGTGTCCAGCTCCATGCCGTCCGGCCGCGGCCTGCGCAACGACTCGTAGAGCGCGGGGAACAGCCGGACCGCTCGGCCCAGCCCGGCCAGCAGCGTCTCGTCCGCGCGTGGCCAGTCAGCGCCGCCCTCGAAGACGTCCGCCGCGGCCACGTAGTGTGCCGGATCGTCCGTGGACTGCAGCGCGAACTCCAGCCACCACTCGTCCGTACCCTGCACCGGCTCGTCCAGCCGGAAGCTCACCCGGGCCGGGCCGTTCGCCGCCTGCGCCGCGTCGTACCAGCCGGTCAGGGCTTTGCCGAGTGCGTCGGCGTCGGCCTTCCTCGCGCCGGGCAGCCCGGGGTCGTCGCCGGTCAGCGCGACCATCCAGCGGTCGGCCAGCGGCGAACGGCTCCCCGGCCGGTGCCCGAGCAGCAGCCGCTCCGGGAAGGCCGCCCGCGCCGCCGCGTCCACGAACAGATCAAGAGCCCGCCGCAGTACGTCGTCGGCCCGCTGCTCCCCGTCGCCCAGTGCCCGGCACGTGGGCGGCATGGCCTGCGCGTAGCTCCGGAACGCGGCCGCGTCCGCACCCGTCAGCACGGCCCGCCAGCGCGCCTCGTCGTTCACCAGCTGCGGCAGCATGCGCCCGCGCCGGACCAGGTCCCGCGCCAGCTCCGCGACCGCGCCGAGGTAGCTCAGTGACTCGGCCGGCGCCCAGGTGCCGTCCGTCTCCGTGTCCAGGAACGTCAGTGCGCGCGCGGGCGTGACCAGCAGGACCGGCACGGTCCAGACCGTCAGCGACGGCGTGCGGACCGCGGCGTCGATCCCGCTCTCCGGCGACGGCACCGGCCACCGGGCCGAGCCGGGCAGGTGGATGCGGGCCTCGCCGGGGTCACCGGCGACCGGGAGCGCGCCGGCCAGGGCGCCCGCGGTCGCGGCGAACGGGTGCGGGCGGGCCTTCGCGCGGGACGTGCCGGCCGGGGCCCGCTCGGTGTCCTCGGCCCAGAGCGCCAGGCGGCGGTCGTGCCAGCCACCGTGCACCACCAGCATGCGATTTTCCCCTCCGCGTGGACCGTACGACGATACCGGCATCGTGACCTGGGCCGCGGCAGGCCATGACCCGATGGACGTACGCTCGTGGGGTGACGGTGAACAGGGAGATCGACGACATCCTGCAGCGTGGCGCGGACGGCGGGCGGATCACGCCCGAGGAGGCGCTGCTCATCTACACCGACGCTCCGCTGCACGCGCTGGGCGAGGCCGCGGACGCGGTGCGCCGGCGGCGATACCCGGACGGGATCGTCACGTACCTGATCGACCGCAACATCAACTACACGAACGTCTGCGTGACCGCGTGCAAGTTCTGCGCGTTCTTCCGCGCCCCCAAGCACAAGGAGGGCTGGTCGCATCCGATGGAGGAGATCCTCCGCCGGTGCGGCGAGGCCGTCGACCTGGGCGCGACCCAGGTGATGCTGCAGGGCGGTCACCACCCGGACTACGGCACCGAGTACTACGAGAATCTGTTCTCCTCGGTCAAGGCGGCCTACCCGCAGCTCGTGATCCACTCGATCGGCCCGTCCGAGATCCTGCACATGGCCAAGGTCGACGGCATCTCGATCGAGGACGCGATCCTCCGGATCAGGGCGGCCGGGCTGGACTCGATCGCCGGCGCCGGCGCGGAGATGCTGCCGGAGCGGCCACGGAAGGCGATCGCGCCGCTCAAGGAGTCCGGTGCGCGCTGGCTCGAGGTGATGGAGACCGCGCACCGGCACGGCATCGAGTCGACCGCGACGATGATGATGGGCACCGGCGAGACGCACGCGGAGCGCGTGGAGCACATCGCCATGATCCGGGACGTGCAGGACCGCACCGGCGGGTTCCGGGCGTTCATCCCGTGGACCTACCAGCCGGAGAACAACCACCTGAAGGGCCGCACCCAGGCCACCACGCTGGAGTACCTGCGGTTCATCGCGATGTCCCGGATCTTCTTCCACAACGTGGACCACCTGCAGGCGTCCTGGCTGACCACGGGCAAGGAGGTCGGCCAGCTGTCGCTGCACATGGGCGTGGACGACCTGGGCTCGATCATGCTGGAGGAGAACGTCATCTCCTCGGCCGGCGCGCGGCACCGGTCGAACCTGCACGACCTGATCTGGATGATCCGGTCGGCCGGCCGCATCCCGGCGCAACGCGACACGCTCTACCGCCACCTGGCCGTGCACCGCACGCCGGCGGAGGACCCGACGGACGACCGGGTCGTCTCGCACTTCTCGTCGATCGCGCTGCCCGGTGGCGGGGCCGGCCGGTCGCTGCCCCTCGTCGAGGCGCACTGAGCGTAATCATTAGGCAGCGCGGTTTCCTTCTTAAGGAACCGCGCTGCTTTCTTTTGCTCGCCGAATGTAGTTGCGGTGCGGACTTTCTCGCTCATGAATGCTTTGAGTGACCGTTCGACTGCTAAGAGCGCTTGTTTTCCTCAGCCGAGAGGCGCTTGCGTTCCCCCGATCGGTCGATTTTTCTGCTGCCGTTCGGAGAAACTTAGGAAAATACAGGTGATCCAAAGGTCCACTTAAGCCCGTTTTAAGATCACCCAAATCCGGACATTTACGGAAGTGCGTGGTATGGCACACAGCGGTGTGTCCGATTTGTGCGGTAGACGAATTGATATGTCTTCGTTAACGTCCCAGCGTCCCGACCGTCCTCGTACCCGAGGAGTCAAACAATGGCGTTCCGCACGCGGAACTTTGCCCGTCTCTGTGCCGCCACTGCGCTGGCTGCGGGCGCTACCGGGTTCTTCGCGGCCCCGGCTTTCGCCGCACCGAGCGGCACCGATTTCAGCATCGTCACCAACGACATCACCGGCCCGGACGGCGCTCCGCTCGCCCCCGGCGCCTCCTCCGAGGTGATCACCACGATCACCAACGTCGGTGACGAGGTCATCACGGGCTTCACGCTCTCGGTGACGCTGCCCGAGAGCGTGTCCTTCAAGAACCAGGTCGCGGCCGAGTTCTGCTCCTACGAGGGCCAGACCGTCACCTGCACCTTCGACGACGGCTGGGCGCTCGTGCCGGCCGGCCAGGAGGACCCGGAGAACGACATCTACTCCGGCTGGGAGGTGCCTTTCGAGGTCACCGTCGCGGCCGACGCCAAGGGCCCGGTGCTCGACGGCGGCAAGTCCTCCGGTGAGATCTCGTACTACGCCGACCTCGAGACCGGCGTCGAGAAGGACGCGGACACGGGCGCGGTGACCGGGACGCAGTTCGAGGCGGCCTCGTTCTCCGAGAGCGCCGGGACGTTCACCACGGTCTCCTACAAGACCGCCGCGAACGTGAAGACGACCGGTGGCAAGGGTCACAAGGGCGACAAGGACAAGTGGAAGCAGAAGGACGAGTGGTCGAAGGGCCACAACTGCGGCCACCCGCCGAAGCCCCCGAAGCCGCCGAAGACCCCGACGCCGACGCCGTCGAACACCGGCTCACCGTCGCCGTCGACCCCGACGTCGCCTTCTCCGTCTCCGTCGCTGTCGGCCTCCCCGTCGCCGAGCCCGTCGCTGTCGCCGTCGGCCTCCCCGTCCCCGTCGCCGTCCAACCCGACCTCCCCGTCGCCGTCGCCGTCGCTCCCGACGACGATCCAGCACGAGGACGAGTTCGTGGCACTGGTCGCCGTGCCGGGTGGTAACGGTGGCGGCGAGCCGGGCCTGCCGGTCACCGGCCCGCAGACCGCGATCATCGGTGGCGTGGGTGCCGCGGTGCTCGTCGGTGGCGCCGTGGTCTTCATGATGGCGCGCCGTCGTAAGGTCGTGACGGTGACTCCGGGCGACGGTAACTCCGCGCTCTGACGTGACGAAAAGGTGGCATTGAGTCACCGCTAAAGCAACAGAAAGACAACGCCGCGGGCCCTGAGGCTCGCGGCGTTGTCGCTTTCCGGCCCTTGCGCCCGACGCGATGTCGCAAGTGGGCGGATTGCACCGCTACCTGCGTGATCGTCGCCGAGAAATGTCGCATGAGCGTCATGATTTCGGGGTCCCGCCGAGTCCGCATCGTTACCGGAGACCCCGAAGATAATGCTCTGACCCGCCAATGAGGCGTTGACATAGAGAATGAACCGCGGACCCGGTGCAAGCCTGGTCCGCGGCTTTTTTGTGCCCTCTGGCAGAGTGAGGGCGTGAGCCGCGCAGACTTGGACAAGCAGCCCCACGAGGTCGCCTCGATGTTCGACGGCGTGGCGCGTAACTACGACCTGACCAACACGGTGCTCTCCTTCGGGCAGGACCGTGGCTGGCGCCGGGCCACGCGGGACGCGCTGCAGCTCAAACTGGGGCAGCGGGTGCTCGACGTGGGCGCCGGCACCGGCGTCTCCACGCTGGAGCTGGGCCGCTCCGGCGCGTTCGCGGTCGGGCTGGACCTCTCGCTCGGCATGCTGCGCGCGGGCCGCCGGGTGCGCCCGGAGGTGCCGCTGCTGGCCGGTGACGCGCTGGCGCTGCCGTTCGCGGACGGGTCGTTCGACGCCGCCACGATCTCGTTCGCGCTGCGCAACGTGGTCGACGTGGACGGCGCGCTGGCCGAGCTGGCGCGCGTGGTGCGGCCCGGCGGGCGGCTGGTGGTCTGCGAGTTCAGCCACCCGGTCAACGGCCCGTTCCGCGGCGTCTACCTGCAGTACCTGATGCGCTCGCTGCCGACGGTGGCCCGCGCGGTCTCCAGCAACCCGGAGGCGTACGTCTACCTCGCCGAGTCGATCCGCGCCTGGCCGGACCAGGCCGCGCTGGCGACCCGGATCGGCGAGGCCGGCTGGACGAAGGTCGCCTGGCGCAACCTCACCGGCGGCATCGTCGCCCTCCACCGCGCCACAAAGCCCGAGTAGCCACCGCGTCGGATTGCTCTCGGGGAACTCACGGGGCGCGGCCCGTGGATTCATGTCGCGCGAGGCGAGACGGGTGGCCCGCGGACTCGCGGCTCGTGGTGACCAGCGGCGGCACCGGCTCCGATGCGGCGTCGGAGCGGCGGCGGAGACGCCGCGAGGTTGGCCCGCGGGAGCATGCGGGCAGCGCCCCGCCGGAAGCGGGAATATTTCGATCCGGCCCCTCGCCGTAGGCGGTGGTGCCCTCCGTCCGGCGAGGACGATTCGCCCCCAAGCGGACACCCACCGCTACTTTTGGATGGCTTTGTCACCCCTAAGAGTGATCTATCTAGATTTGTTTAACGAGTTGGAAACAATAAGGGTGTCCTAAGCCACACAAAGATCAGCCGTAGGCATACACTGCCCTCGCACATGCTTGTGAAGTCTTTCACTAGCACATGCGAGGAGGTATGGCCGTGACCCAGGTTGTGGCCGAACAGGCCGACGTGATCGTCGTGGGCGCGGGCCCTGGTGGCTCCGCGACCGCATATCACCTTGCCCAGCACGGTGTTCGGGTCCTGCTGCTCGAGAAGACCGAGTTCCCCCGGGAGAAGGTCTGTGGCGACGGGCTGACGCCGCGCGCCACCAAGCAGTTGATCAAGATGGGTGTCGACACCTCCGAAGAGGCCGGTTGGCTGCGCAACAAGGGCCTGCGGGTGATTGGCGGCGGCGTCCGCCTGGAGCTTCCCTGGCCGGAGCTGGCCAGCTTTCCGGACTACGGTCTGACCCGCACCCGGCTCGACTTCGACCAGATGCTCGCGAAACGCGCGGCCGAGGCCGGTGCCATCGTCCGGACCAGCACGAACGTGACCGGTCCGGTGTTCGCCGAGGACGGCCGGATCATCGGCGTGACCGCGGAGTCCGGGCCCGGCAAGGAGCCGGTCGAGTTCCGCGCGCCGCTGGTGGTCGCGGCGGACGGCGTCTCCGGGCGGTTGCCGCTCGCGCTGAACATCCGCAAGCGCGACGACCGGCCGATGGGCGTCGCGGTCCGGCGCTACTACAACTCGCCGGTCAAGCACGACGACGACTACCTGGAGTCCTGGCTGGAGCTTCGCTCACGGGAAAATCCGGACAAACTGCTCCCGGGGTACGGGTGGATCTTCGGCATGGGTGACGGCCGGGTCAACGTGGGCCTCGGCGTGCTCAACTCCTCCACCGGCTACGGCAAGACCAACTACCGGCACATGCTGCTGGACTGGCTGGCCACCACGCCCGCCGAGTGGGGCACCGCGGACGAGGAGAACGCGGACGGCCCGATCCTCGGCGCGGCGCTGCCGATGGGCTTCAACCGCACGCCGCACTACTCGCGCGGCATGCTGCTGGTCGGCGACTCGGGCGGCATGGTGAACCCGTTCAACGGCGAGGGTATCGCGTATGCGATGGAGTCCGGCGAGCTGGCCGCGGAGATCATCACGCAGGCGCTGGCGCGCGCGGAGGGCGCCGAGCGCGAGCGCGCGCTGCAGGCGTACCCGGCCGAGCTGAAGCTGCGCTACGGCGGCTACTACCGGCTCGGCGGCGTCTTCGTGAAGCTGATCGGCCGGCCCGAGATCATGAAGATGGCCACCCGGTACGGCATGCCTCAGCCACTGCTCATGCGGTTCGTGCTGAAGCTGCTGGCCAACCTGACCGACCCCCGCGGCGGCGACGCCATGGACAGGGTCATCAATGCGATGACGAGGGTCGCGCCCGCGGTTTGACCACCCCCGGTAGCAAGCCGGTTTCGCAGCGCTAATAGTGTCACTGTCACAGAGATCACATAGGTAACAACACGAACCATCCCCCACCCCCGTCCGGACCCAGGAGACGACATGTCGTTCTCGCCGTACGTGCCCATCGTTCTGCTGTTCGTCCTCGGCGCGCTGTTCGCGCTGTTCTCCGTGTCGATCGCGCCGGTCGTGGGCCCCAAGCGGTACAACCGGGCCAAGCTCGACGCCTACGAGTGCGGCATCGAGCCGACTCCGCAGCCGGTCGGGGGTGGGCGGTTCCCGATCAAGTTCTACTTGACGGCGATGCTCTTCATCATCTTCGACATCGAGATCATCTTCCTCTACCCGTGGGCCGTGACCTTCGATGCGCTCGGCCTGTTCGGGCTGGTCGAGATGCTGCTCTTCATCGGCACCGTCTTCATCGCGTACGCCTACGTCTGGCGGCGCGGCGGTCTCAACTGGGACTGAGTCTCACCCCGCAAGTGAGGACTGTTCAGCGCGGTGGAGACCGGCTGGTGACCGGCGGTGACGAGCTGGTCCAGTTTGGCGCTGAGCAGCCCTCAAACCCCCGCACAACCCGCACATGAACGGATTGGGAAGGAGGGCCGGGCAATGGGTATCGAGGAGAAGCTGCCGAGCGGGATTCTGCTGACCAGTGTGGAGAAACTGTCCAATTGGGCACGCAAGTCGTCGTTCTGGGGCGCCACCTTTGGCCTGGCATGCTGCGCCATCGAGATGATGGCGGCCGGCGGACCCCACTACGACCTGGGCCGGTGGGGGATGGAGGTGTTCCGCGCCTCGCCCCGGCAGGCCGACCTGATGATCGTCGCGGGCCGGGTGAGCCAGAAGATGGCGCCCGTCGTCCGGCAGATCTACGACCAGATGCCGGAGCCGCGCTCGGTCATCTCGATGGGCGTGTGCGCCTCGTCCGGCGGCATGTTCAACAACTACGCGATCGTCCAGGGCGTCGACCACATCGTGCCGGTCGATGTCTACCTGCCCGGCTGCCCCCCACGGCCGGAGATGCTGATCGACGCGATCCTCAAGATGCGCGAGAAGGTGATGGCCGCGCCGCTCGGGCCGAACGGGCGCGCCATGCTGGAGCAGCGCCGGGCCGACGGCAAGCTGCCGCTGGTCGCGCCGGGCGCGATGCCCTCCTCCTACCGGGCCGACCCGGCGCGCCGCGCGCAGTGGGAGGCGGCCGTGCGTGAGGGCCGCGAGGAGCAGCTGCGCATCGAGAACTGGATGAAGGCACAGAACCACCTGCGGGAGGAGGCGCGATGACGGCGCCGCAGAACCCGAGCTCGACCGCGGCCACGCCGGCCGGTGCCACCACCACCGCGCCGGCTGACTATCCGCCGTCCACCCGGGCCGGCCAGGGCCTCTTCGGCGTCGCCGGCACCGGCGACACGTCCGGCTTCGGCGGTCTGGTCCGGCAGCGGCCGTTGACGGACGTGCCGCCGCGCCCGTTCGGCGGCTACCTGGACGAGGTCCACGACGCGCTCCAGGAGGCGTACCCGCAGTTCGGGGACGCGGTGGAGAAGGTCGTGGTGCACCGCGGCGAGCTGACGCTGCACATCGTGCCGGAGCGGATCGCCGAGGTGTGCCGCGTGATGCGCGACGACCCGGCGCTGCGCTTCGAGCTGTGCTCGTCGGTGAACGGCGTCGACTACCTCGGCCAGGACGAGCGGCGGCTGCACGTGGCGTACCAGCTGACGTCGATGACCTTCCGCCGCCGCGTGCGGCTGGAGGTCGCGGTCAGCCCGGCCGCGCCCCAGGTGCCGAGCGTGACCGGCGTCTACCCGACCGCCGACTGGCAGGAGCGGGAAACGTACGACATGTTCGGCGTGATCTTCGTCGGCCACCCCAACCTGACCCGGATCATGATGCCGGACGACTGGGAGGGCCACCCGCAACGCAAGGACTACCCGCTCGGCGGGGTCCCGGTGGAGTACAAGGGCGCCGAGATTCCGCCGCCGGACTCGCGGAGGACCTACCAATGACGCAGGCCAGTCATGCCACCCCGGGGTACGCCACCGCACGCGACACCACCGAGGGCAAGGTCTTCACCGTCACCGGCGGAGACTGGGACCAGGTCGTCGCCGGCATCGACCCGCTCACCGACGAGCGGATCGTGGTCAACATGGGGCCGCAGCACCCGTCCACGCACGGCGTGCTCCGCCTGGTGCTGGAGCTGGAGGGTGAGACCGTCACCGAGGCGCGCCCGGTCGTCGGCTACCTGCACACCGGCATCGAGAAGAACCTCGAATACCGCAACTGGGTGCAGGGTTCGACGTTCGTGACGCGGATGGACTACCTCGCGCCGCTGCACAACGAGACCGGCTACGCGCTGGCCGTGGAGAAGCTGCTCGGCGTCGAGGAGCAGATCACCGAGCGCGCCACCACCATCCGCGTGCTGATGATGGAGCTGAACCGGATCAGTTCGCACCTGGTCTGGCTGGCCACCACCGGCATGGAGCTGGGCGCGATCTCGATGATGCTCTACGGCTTCCGCGAGCGGGAGTACATCCTGGACATCTTCGAGGAGGCGTCCGGCCTGCGGATGAACCACGCGTACATCCGGCCGGGCGGCGTCGCGCAGGACTTCCCGGAGTCCGCGGTGAAGAAGACGCGCGACTTCCTGAAGTACCTGCCGAAGAAGCTCAAGGAGTACGAGGACATGCTCAGCGGCCAGCCGATCTGGCACGAGCGCACCAAGGGCGTCGCGGTGCTGGACGTGACCGGGTGCCTGGCGCTCGGCATCACCGGCCCGGTGCTGCGCTCCGCCGGCCTGGGCTGGGACCTGCGGAAGACCATGCCGTACTGCGGGTACGAGACGTACGAGTTCGACGTCCCGACCGCGACCACGGCCGACGTGTGGGGCCGCTACCAGGTCCGGATCGCCGAGATCCGCGAGTCCATGAAGCTCGTCGAGCAGGCGCTGGACCGGCTCCGGCCCGGCCCGGTGATGATCGCGGACAAGAAGATCGGCTGGCCCGCGCAGCTGGCGATCGGCGTGGACGGCATGGGCAACTCGCTGGAGCACGTCGCCAAGATCATGGGTCAGTCGATGGAGTCGCTGATCCACCACTTCAAGCTGGTCACCGAGGGCTTCCGGGTCCCGGCCGGCCAGGTCTACGTGCAGATCGAGTCGCCGCGCGGCGAGCTCGGCGTGCACGCGGTCTCCGACGGTGGCACCCGGCCCTACCGCGTGCACTATCGCGAGCCCAGCTTCGTCAACCTCCAGGCCATCCCCGCGATGGCCGAGGGCGCACTGCTGGCGGACGTCATCGCCGGCGGCGCCTCGCTGGATCCGGTCATGGGCGGATGTGATCGATAGATGACGACGACGGTCTTCACGGACACGGTCTACGAGCGGGCGCGGGCGATCCTGGCCCGTTACCCCGAGGGCCGCGAGCGGTCGGCGCTGCTCCCGCTGCTGCACCTGGTGCAGAGCGAGGAGGGCTACGTCAGCCCGGCCGGTGTCGCGTTCTGCGCCGAGGTGCTCGGCATCAACAAGGCGCAGGTCGGCGCGGTCGCCACGTTCTACACGATGTACAAGCGCCGGCCCACCGGTGACTGGCTGGTCAGCGTCTGCACGAACACCATGTGCAACGTGCTCGGCGGCCAGGAGGTCTACGACACGCTCTCCGAGACGCTCGGCGTCGGGCACGACGAGACGACGGCGGACGGAACGATCACGCTGGAGCACGCGGAGTGCCTCGCGGCCTGCGACTACGGGCCGGTGATGACCGTCAACTACGACTTCTTCGACAACGTCACGCCGGACTCGGCGGTCTCGGTCGTCGAGGGCCTGCGCAGCGGCGATCTGCCGAAGCCCAGCCGGGCGCCGCGGCTCTGCACGCTCAAGGAGATGGCGGTGCAGCTGGCCGGCTTCTCCGACCCGCGCGAGGGCGCGGTGGGCGAGGGTGTCGCCGGCGCGCCGACGCTGCGGGGTGTCACGCTCGCGCAGCAGCACGGCATCTCGGTGGCCGGCTTCGACCTGGACACGCCGATCCCGCGCAAGGAGGCGGACGGATCGACGGCGAAGTCCGCTCCGGCGAAGGTGGCGGACGCGGTCAAGTCGGTCCCGGGGAAGGTCGCCTCCGCCGCCTCGGCCGCGAAGAGCGCCGTCACGCATCGCAAGCCCAGCGACAGCTCCGGCGGGGACGTCAAGGACCCCGAGATCCGCGCCGCCGAGGCCCGCAATCCCGATGCCAGGACTCCCGAGCCGGACGCGTCCGGCCGCACCGCGCCGGGAGGCACCGGCGACGCGGCCGGTGACGCGAAACCGGCCGGCGACGACCCGGGCCCGCAGCAGCAGAACCTCAAGGACGCCCAATGAGCTTTTCGGACTCTCGGGAGGAACGGTGACCTCTCCTCGACGTGAGGTGCTGGAGAAGCTGACTCCGGTGCTGACCAAGCGATGGCTCTCGCCGGACGCGTGGGACATCGACGTCTATGAGCGGTTGGACGGCTACGCGGCCCTGCGCAAGGCGCTCGACGTCCACCCAGATGATCTTATCCAATTGATCAAGGATTCGGGGCTGCGCGGGCGAGGCGGTGCGGGCTTCCCGACCGGGCTCAAGTGGGGCTTCATTCCGCAGGGCGACGGCAAGCCGCACTACCTGGTGATCAACGCCGATGAGGGCGAGCCCGGGACCTGCAAGGACCTGCCGCTGATGACGCACGACCCGCATGCGCTGGTCGAGGGCGCAATCATCGCCTCCTATGCGATTCGGGCCGAGCGCGCCTACATCTACATCAGAGGTGAGGCAGTTCACGCCGCGAGGCGCCTGCGCAACGCGGTCGACCAGGCCTACGCGAAGGGATATCTGGGACAGAACATCCTGGGAAGCGGCCTGAACCTCGACCTCGTGGTGCACAGCGGCGCGGGTGCGTACATCTGCGGCGAGGAGACCGCGCTGCTCGACTCGCTGGAGGGCTTCCGCGGTCAACCCCGGCTGCGGCCGCCGTTCCCGGCCACGCACGGGCTCTACGCCAGCCCGACCGTGGTCAACAACGTCGGGACGATCGCCAGCGTGCCGTACATCGTGCTGGGCGGTGCGGCCTGGTGGAAGAGCATGGGCACGGAGAAGTCGGCCGGCCCGATGATCTACTCGCTGTCCGGCCGGATCAACAACCCCGGCCAGTACGAGTGCGGGCTCGGCATCACGCTCCGCGAGCTGATCGAGCTGGCCGGCGGCATGCAGCCGGGTCACGAGCTGAAGTTCTGGACGCCGGGCGGCTCGTCCACGCCGCTGCTGGCCGCGGAGCACATCGACACCCCGATGGACTTCGAGGGCGTCGCCGCGGCCGGATCGATCCTCGGCACCACGGCCACCCAGATCTTCAGCGACCAGGACTGCCCGGTCTACGCGACCTACCGGTGGCTGGAGTTCTACCACCACGAGTCGTGCGGCAAGTGCACCCCGTGCCGCGAGGGCAACTACTGGATGGTCCGGGTGTTCCGCCGCATCCTGTCCGGCCAGGGCACCCCCGCCGACCTGGACACGCTCCTGGACACCTGCGACAACGTGCTCGGCCGCTCGTTCTGCGGCCTCGGCGACGGCGCGACCAGTTCGGTGACGTCCTCGCTGAAGTACTTCAAGCAGGACTACCTGGACTACATCGAGGGGCGCAAGGCCCCCCGACTCTCCTCCAAGCAGCTGGTGGGGGCTCACTAATGACGGATGTAGCGAAGAAGGCCGACACCGTCACGCTGACGATCGACGGCATCGAGGTGACCGCGCCGAAGGGCGCGCTGCTGATCCGGGTCGCGGAGCAACTCGGGATCGCCATCCCGCGCTTCTGCGACCACCCGCTGCTCGCCCCGGCCGGCGCCTGCCGCCAGTGCCTGGTCGACGTGGAGGGCCAGCGCAAACCGGTCGCCTCGTGCACCCAGACGGTGGCGGACGGCATGGTCGTCAGGACACAGCTCACCTCGCCGGTCGCGCAGAAGGCGCAGAGCGGCGTGATGGAGCTGCTGCTGATCAACCACCCGCTCGACTGCCCGATGTGTGACAAGGGTGGCGAGTGCCCGCTGCAGAACCAGGCGATGTCGACCGGCCGGGCCGAGTCGCGCTTCGTCGAGCAGAAGCGCGAATATCAGAAGCCGATCAACATCTCCAGCCAGGTGCTGCTGGACCGGGAACGGTGCGTGCTCTGCCAGCGGTGCACGCGCTTCTCCGAGGAGATCGCCGGCGACAAGTTCATCGACCTGATGGACCGGTCGTCGGGCGAGCAGATCAACACGTACCGGGACGACTTCTTCGGCGGCACCGGGACCGGTGACGTCGCGTCCGAGGGTGACGTGCTGTTCAACTCGTACTTCTCCGGCAACACCGTGCAGATCTGCCCGGTCGGCGCGCTCACCGGCGCGCAGTATCGCTTCCGGGCGCGGCCGTTCGACCTGGTCTCCTCGCAGAGCGTGTGCGAGCACTGCTCGGCCGGCTGCGCGATGCGCACGGACTGGCGGCGCGGAAAGGTCATGCGGCGGCTGGCCGGCGACGACCCGGCGGTCAACGAGGAGTGGAACTGCGACAAGGGCCGCTGGGGCTTCCGGTACTCGACCGCGTCCGACCGGCTCACCAACCCGCTGATCCGCGAGAACGGTGAGCTGCGCGAGGCGTCCTGGAGCGAGGCGTTCGCGGTCGCGGCCGAAGGGCTGCGCCAGGCCCGGGACGGCGAGCACGGCATCGGCGTGCTGACCGGCGGCCGGCTCACGGTCGAGGACGCGTACGCGTACGCGAAGTTCGCCCGGATCGCGTTGCGGACCAACGACATCGACTTCCGGGCCCGCCCGACGTCCCCGGAGGAGACGGACTTCCTCGCGTCGTCCGTGGTCGACCGGAGCGACGTGCACTACAGCGACGTGGACACCGCGCCCGCGGTCGTCTTCGCCGGCCTGGAGCCGGAGGAGGAGTGCCCGATCCTCTTCCTGCGCGTGCGCAAGGCGTTCACCAAGCGCCGGCTGCCGGTGCTGGCGCTGGCGCCGTTCCTGACCCGCGGCTTCGAGAAGCTGGGCGCGGTGCTGGTCGGCACGGTGCCGGGCGACGAGGCGCGGCTGCTCGGCGAGGACGCGTCGATCGCGTCCGCGCTGTCCCAGCCGGGCGCGATCCTGTTCGTCGGCGAGCGGCTGGCCACCGTGCCGGGCGCGCTCTCCGCGGCGGCCGCGCTCGCCTCGCGTACCGGCGCGAAGCTGGCCTGGGTTCCGCGGCGGGCCGGCGACCGGGGCGCGATCGACGCCGGCTGCCTGCCGCACCTGCTGCCCGGCGGCCGGCTGGTCACCGAGGCGTCCGCGCGTGCGGAGCTGTCCGCCGCGTGGGACGTCGAGCCGGGCGTGATCCCGTCGATCCCGGGCCGGAGCACCGACGACATCATCGCGGCGGCTGCCACCGGGAAGATCGGCGCGCTGCTGGTGGCCGGCGTCGACCCGGCCGACCTGGCGGACCCCCGGCAGGCCGAGGCCGCGCTGGACACGGTGCCGTTCCTGGTCAGCCTGGAGCTGCGGGCCACCGCGGTCACCCGGCGCGCGGACGTGGTCTTCCCGATCGCGCCCGTGGTGGAGAAGGCCGGGTCGTTCGTGGACTGGGAGGGGCGGCTGCGCACCTTCGAGGCCGTCCTGCGCACCACGGCCATGACCGACGCCCGGGTGCTCGACGCGCTCGCCGACCAGTTCGGCACCACGCTGAACACCGGCGACGTCAACGAGGTCCGTCGTGAGCTGGGCGGTCTGCCGGCCACCCGGGCACGGCGCCCGATGGCACCGGCGGTGGAACCGGTCGCGCCGGCCCAGCCGGGTGCGAACGAGGCGCTGCTCGCCACCTGGCACCAGCTGATCGACCTGGGCTCGCTGACCGACGGCGACGAGCACCTCAACGGTACGGCCCGGCCGCCGGTCGTCCGGCTGTCCCGCGCCACCGCGACGGCGCTCGGCGTGAGTGACGGCGTGCCGGTCACGGTCGGCACCGACCGTGGCGCGATCACGCTGCCCGCGTTGATCACCGAGATGGCCGAGGGCGTGGTCTGGCTGCCGACGAACTCGCCCGGCTCGACCGTGCGCCGCTCGCTCGGCCCGGCCGGGTCGGTCGTGCGGCTGTCGGTGGGCGCATCACCGAACGGGTCCGGACCGCTCCTGGCCCAGCGCACTGCGGGAGGTGACTCGTAATGGATCCCACGCTCCAGACCTTCGAGAACGACGTCTGGTGGATCGCGCTCATCAAGGTGCTCGGCGTCTTCGTCCTGCTCCTGCTGCTGACGCTGTTCACCATCAACTACGAGCGCAAGGTCGTGGCCCGGATGGCGGTCCGGCCCGGACCGAACCAGGTCGGGCCGAAGGGCTGGCTGCAGAGCCTCACGGACGGCCTGAAGCTGCCGTTCAAGGAGGAGATCATCCCGCGTACGGCGGACAAGGTGATCTACTTCATCGCCCCGGTCATCTCCGCGACCTGCGCGTTCACCGCGTTCTCGGTCATCCCGTTCGGCCCGGTGGTCTCGATCTTCGGGCAGCAGACCGCGCTGCAGGTCACCGACGTGCCGGTCTCGGTGCTGGTCGTGCTGGCCTGCGCGTCGATCGGCATCTACGGCGTGGTGCTGGCCGGGTGGGCGTCCGGGTCGACGTACCCGCTGCTCGGCGGCCTGCGGTCGAGCGCCCAGATGATCTCGTACGAGGTCGCGATGGGCCTGTCGATCGTGGCGGTCTTCATGATGGCCGGCTCGATGTCCACCTCGGAGATCGTGGCGGCACAGGCGAACGGGCGCGAGATCTCGCTGCTCGGGTTCGAGTTCACCGCGCCCGGCTGGTACGCGTTGCTGCTGGCGCCCAGCTTCGTCATCTACGCGATCTCCGCGGTCGGTGAGACGAACCGGGCGCCGTTCGACCTGCCGGAGGCGGAGTCCGAGCTGGTCGGCGGCTTCCACACCGAATACTCGTCGTTCAAGTTCGCACTGTTCTTCCTGGCCGAGTACATCAACATGATCACCGTCTCGGCGCTCTGCACCACGCTCTTCCTGGGCGGCTGGCGGGCGACCTGGCCGATCACGCTCTGGTCCGGTGCGAACACCGGATGGTGGCCGCTGATCTGGTTCCTGGCGAAGGTGCTGCTCTGCCTGTTCGTCTTCATCTGGCTGCGGGCCACGCTGCCCCGCATGCGCTACGACCAGTTCATGCGGTTCGGGTGGAAGGTACTGATCCCGATCAACCTGGTCTGGATCCTGCTGCTCGCCACCGTGCGCGTGCTGCAGACCTCCGACCTCGGCTCGCAGACCCGCTGGACGCTGATCGGCGGTGCCGTCCTCGTGGTGGTGCTGGTCGCGGTGCTCTGGCCGTCCGGTCGCAAGGCCGCCGCCGTGCCGAGCCTGGCCGACCAGATCGCGGCCCGGCCGCAGGGCAGCTTCCCGTTGCCGCCGCTCGACCTACAGGTGCCGCCGAGCCCGCGCGCGGCTCGCCAGGTCGCCCAGCGCCAGCCGGCCGATGCCAGCTCTGGTTCAGAGAAGAGTGAGGTGTGACATGGGCGTGATGGATCCCTTCAAGGGCTTCGGAGTGACCTTCTCCCACATGTTCCGGAAGGTCATCACCACCGACTACCCCTTCAAGCCGCCGGTCTCCGCGCCGCGCTACCACGGCCGGCACATCCTCAACCGGCACCCGGACGGCCTGGAGAAGTGCATCGGGTGCGAGCTGTGCGCCTGGGCCTGCCCGGCCGACGCGATCTTCGTGGAGGGCGGGGACAACACCGAGGACGAGCGCTACTCGCCCGGCGAGCGGTACGCGAAGAACTACCAGATCAACTACGCGCGCTGTATCTTCTGCGGGCTCTGCATCGAGGCCTGCCCGACCCGCTCGCTGACCATGTCGAACGAGTACGAGCTGGCCCGCGACAACCGGCAGGACCTCATCTTCACCAAGGAGCAGCTGCTCGCGCCGCTGCTGGAGGGGATGAGCAAGCCGCCGCACGCGATGTTCCTCGGCGAGACCGAGAAGGACTACTACGTCGGCGCGCTGGAGAACCCGGGCACCTCGGCCGGGGCGGAGAAGGCTCCCTGGAGTGACGCCTCGACTTCCGACGCGGGGGCCTCGGCATGATCACCGAACTGTCCGGCGGCGAGACCGCGCTGTTCTGGATCCTGGCGCCGCTCGCGGTGATCGGGGCGCTCGGCATGGTGCTGGCCCGCAACGCGGTGCACTCCGCGCTCTGGCTGGTCGTCACCATGCTCTGCCTCGGCGTCTTCTACGTCGCCCAGGCCGGCCCGTTCATCGGCATGGCCCAGATCATCGTCTACACCGGCGCGATCATGATGCTGTTCCTGTTCGTGCTGATGCTGGTCGGCCGGGACGCGTCCGACTCGCTGATCGAGACGCTGCGCGGCCAGCGGGTCGCCGCGATCGTGCTGGGCCTCGGCTTCGCCGGCCTGGTCGGTGCGGGCCTGTCCCGCGCGCTGACCGGCACCGGCGCGATCGGCCTGGCCTCGGCGAACGAGGGCGGCAACCTGCAGGGCATCGCGAGCCTGCTGTTCACCAAGTACGTCTTCGCGTTCGAGGTCACGTCCGGCCTGCTGATCAGCGCGGCGGTCGGCGCGATGATCCTGGCCCACGTCGAGCGGGCCAAGGGCGAGAAGCCGACGCAGGTGGACCGGATGAAGGCCCGGTTCGCGCCGGGCAGCTACCCCGGTCCGAAGCCCGGGCCCGGCATCTTCGCCACCTCCGACTCGGTCGCCACGCCGGCCCGCCTGCCGGACGGCACGTTCGCCGAGCGCAGCATCTCGAAGATCCTCCCGGTCCGCGAGCTGACCTCGGACGAGTCGGCGCTCAAGGGGACGGAGAAGTAGATGACACCCTCCGCGTACATCGTGCTGTCCGCGATCCTGTTCACGATCGGCGCGTCCGGCGTGCTGATCCGCCGGAACGCGATCGTGCTGTTCATGTGCATCGAGCTGATGCTCAACGCCGCGAACCTCGCGCTGGTCACCTTCAGCCGGATCAACGGAAACCTCGACGGCCAGATCATGGCGTTCTTCGTCATGGTCGTCGCGGCCGCCGAGGTGGTGGTCGGCCTGGCGATCATCATGTCGATCTTCCGGACCCGGCGTTCCGCCAGCGTCGACGACGCCAACCTCCTGAAGTACTGAGGGGACGACTGTGGAACAACACACGGTGGAGTACGCCCACGCCACGGGGCTGCTGGGAAGCATGTGGCTGCTGGTGGCGATCCCGCTCGCCAGCGCCGCGCTCCTGCTGCTGCTCGGCCGCCGCGCCGACCGGTGGGGACACTGGCTCGGCGTGCTGGCCCCGGCGGCGTCTTTCGTCCTCGGGCTCGTCCTCTTCGCGCAACTGTCCGGGCTGGAGAACAAGTCGGTCGAGCTGTCCCTGTGGCAGTTCATCGACGTCTTCGCGTTCCAGGTCGACTTCGGTCTGCTCTACGACCCGCTGTCCGCGGTGTTCGTGCTGCTGATCACCGGCGTCGGCTCGCTGATCCACCTCTACGCGGTGGAGTACATGCGGCACGACGAGGGGCGTCGCCGGTTCTTCGGCTACTTCAACCTCTTCGTCGCGGCCATGCTGCTGCTGGTGCTCGGCAACAACTACGTGATGCTCTACGTCGGCTGGGAGGGCGTGGGTCTCGCGTCGTACCTGCTGATCTCGTTCTGGTACACGCGGCCGTCCGCCGCGACCGCGGGCAAGAAGGCGTTCCTGATGAACCGGGTCGGCGACGCCGGCTTCGCCATCGCGATCTTCCTGATGTTCGCGGCGCTCGGGACCACGCAGTACGACGAGGTCTTCAACGGCGTCTCCGCGCTCAGCGCCGGGATGGTGCTGGCCATCGGCCTGTTGCTGCTGCTCGGTGCGACCGGCAAGTCCGGCCAGTTCCCGCTCCAGGCCTGGTTGCCGGACGCGATGGAGGGCCCGACCCCGGTCTCCGCGCTCATCCACGCGGCCACCATGGTCACCGCGGGCGTCTACCTGATCGCCCGCTCCAACCCGGTCTTCTCCGCCAACGAGACGCTGCAGACCACGGTGGTCGCGATCGGCGCGCTGACGCTGGTGATCGGCTGCATCATCGGCTGCGCCAAGGACGACATCAAGCGCGTGCTGGCCTGGTCGACGGTCTCGCAGATCGGCTACATGTTCCTCGGCGTCGGGCTCGGCGGCGGCGCGTACGCGCTGGCCATCGTGCACCTGCTGGCGCACGGCTTCTTCAAGGCGGGCCTGTTCCTCGGTGCCGGCTCGGTGATGCACGGCATGCACGACCAGACCGACATCCGGCGGTTCGGCGGGCTGGCCAAGCACATGCGGATCACCTGGGCCACGTTCGGCCTGGGCTGGCTCGCGATCATCGGCATGTTCCCGTTCTCCGGCTTCTTCTCCAAGGAGCCGATCATCGCGGCCGCGTTCGAGCGGGAGGACTGGACGGCCTGGCTGTTCGGCGGCGCCGCGCTGCTCGGTGCCGGGCTGACCGCGTTCTACATGACGCGGCTGTTCGTGCTGACCTTCCACGGCCCCGCGCGGTGGACCGACGACATCAAGAAACCGCACGAATCGCCCGCGCTGATGACGATCCCGCTGATCCTGCTGGCGGTCGGCTCGGTCGCGGCCGGCTTCCTGCTCTCCACGAGCGTGCCGGACTGGCTCACGCCGACGCTCGGCACGCACGAGGGCGAGCACCACGCGGTCCTGTCGCACACGGTCATCACGATCCTGTCGCTCGGCGTGACCGTGCTCGGCGCGGGCCTGGCCTGGTTCCTGTTCCGCAACGGCACCCAGGAGCAGGAGCAGCCCGCGAACGTGCTGGTCACCGCGGCCCGCCGGAACCTCTACGCGGACACGTTCAACGAGTGGGTGTTCGAGCGGCCCGGCCTCTACCTGACCCGCGCGCTGGTCTTCCTCGACAACCGGGGGATCGACGGCGTGGTCAACGGGCTCGCGGCCGCGGTCGGCGGCGGGTCCGGCCGGTTGCGGCGGATGCAGACCGGCTTCGTCCGCTCCTATGCCATGTCGATCCTCACCGGCGCGCTGGTGGTCACGGCGGCGTTCGTCGCGCTGCAGTTGGGGTGGTTGGTGTGAGCTCCTTTCCCTACCTGTCGGTGCTGACCGTGGCGCCGCTGGTCGGCGCGCTGGTCGTGGCGTTCCTGCCGCGCAGCCGGCCCGAGCTGGCGAAGTGGCTCACGCTCGCCTGGTCGCTCGGCATCCTGGCGCTGACCGTGGCGCTCTGGGTCGCGTTCGAGGCCGGTGGCGAGCGGCTGCAACTGCGCGAGTCGTACCCGTGGATCCCCGGCTGGGGCGCGAACTTCACGTTCGCGGTGGACGGCATCGCGCTGGTCATGCTGATGCTGATCGCGGTGCTGGTGCCGATCGTCATCCTGGCGGCCTGGCACGAGGCGGACGTCAGCGGCCGGTCGGTGCCGGTCTACTTCGCGCTGCTGCTGGCGCTGGAGTCGACGATGATCGGCGTCTTCGCGGCCGCCGACGTCTTCCTGTTCTACGTGTTCTTCGAGGTCATGCTGGTGCCGATGTACTTCCTGATCGGCTCCTACGGCGGTGGCCAGCGGCAGTACGCGGCCGTCAAGTTCTTCCTCTACAGCCTGGTCGGCGGCCTGTTCATGCTCGCGGCCGTGGTCGGCCTGTGGGTGGCCGGCGGGCACACGTTCGACTGGGCCGCACTCACCCAGATCGACATGTCCACCGGCACCGAGCGCTGGCTGTTCCTCGGCTTCTTCCTCGCGTTCGCGATCAAGGCGCCGTTCTTCCCGTTCCACACCTGGCTGCCGGACGCCGGTGGCAGCGCGCCGGTCGGTGCCGGTGCGCTGCTCGTCGGGATACTCGACAAGGTCGGCACGTTCGGGATCCTGCGGTACTGCCTGCCGATCTTCCCGGACGCGTCGCGGTACTTCGCGCCGCTCGCGCTGGTGCTCGGCGTGATCGGCATCATCTACGCGGCGCTGCTCGCGGTCGGGCAGAACGACCTCAAGCGGCTCGTGTCGTACACGTCGATCGCGCACTTCGGTTTCATCGGCGTCGGGATCTTCGCGTTCACCACCCAGGCCGGCACCGGCGCGGTGCTCTACATGGTCAACCACGGCCTCGCCACCGGCCTGCTCTTCCTGGTCGTCGGCATGCTCGTGGCCCGCCGGGGTTCCGCGCTGATCAGCGACTTCGGCGGCGCCGGCAAGTACGTGCCGGTGCTGGCGGGTGTGCTGTTCTTCGCCGGTCTGGCGTCGCTGGCCATGCCCGGGACCGCGCCGTTCGTCTCCGAGTTCCTGGTGCTGATCGGCACGTTCACGGTCAACAAGCCGATCGCGATCATCGCGACACTCGGCATCGTGCTCGCGGCCGCGTACGTGCTCTGGATGGTCCAGCGCACCATGCAGGGCACCCCGAACCCGGCGCTGGCCGAGGTCGAGGGCATGCGGCGGGACATCACGCTGCGCGAGAAGGTCGTGGTGGCGCCGCTGATCGCGATGATCATCGTGTTCGGCTTCTACCCGAAGCCGATCACCGACGTCATCAACCCGGCCGTGCAGGCCACCATGCAGGACGTCGGCGCGACGGACCCCGCACCCACGGCGATCACCGAGGCGGCGAAGTGACCATGGACGAACTCAAGGCACCCTCCATCGACTACGCGGCCGTCGCGCCGATCCTCATCCTGTTCGGCGCGGCCTGCCTCGGCGTGCTCGCCGAGGCGTTCGTGCCGCGGCGCGCGCGGCACGCCGTCCAGCTGGGTCTCGCGCTGCTCGCCACGGTCGCGGGGCTGGTCGTCGTGATCACCCAGGCGTCGACGCGGGTCACCACGGCCGGCGGCGCGGTCGCGATCGACGGTCCCGCGGTCTTCCTGCAGGGCGCGATCCTGGCGCTCGCGCTGGTGTCGCTGCTGCTGATGGGGGAGCGGAAGCTGGAGGCCGGCGGCGCGTTCGTGCCGCAGGCCGCGATCACGGTCGGCTCCGACGCGGACGTCCGGCAGGCGGCCCACGCGCCCGGCCTGACCGAGGTCTACCCGATCTCGCTCTTCGCGATCGCCGGCATGCTGCTCTTCGTCGCCGCGAACGACCTGCTCACCATGTTCATCGCGCTCGAGGTCTTCTCACTCCCGCTCTACCTGCTCTGCGCGCTCGCCCGCCGGCGGCGGCTGCTCAGCCAGGAGGCCGCGCTCAAGTACTTCCTGCTCGGGTCGTACGCGTCCGCGTTCTTCCTGTTCGGCGTGGCGCTCATCTACGGCTTCGTCGGCGGGGTCGACTTCGGCAGCATCCACGCCGCGGCCGCCGAGTCCGGCCGTGACCCGCTGCTGCTCTACGCGGGCCTGGCGATGCTCTCGATCGGCCTGCTCTTCAAGACCGCGGCCGTGCCGTTCCACGTCTGGACGCCGGACGTCTACCAGGGCGCGCCGACGCCGATCACCGCGTTCATGGCCGCGTGCACCAAGGTCGCGGCGTTCGGTGCGCTGCTGCGCGTGCTCTACGTCGGGTTCAACGGGCTGAGCTGGGACTTCACGCCGATCCTGGGCGTCATCGCGGTGCTCACCATGATCCTCGGCGCGGTGCTGGCCGTGACGCAGACCGACATCAAGCGGCTACTGGCCTACTCGTCCATCGCGAACGCGGGATATCTGCTGGTCGGCGTGCTGGCCAGCGGCGAGTCCGGGCTCGCCAGCACGATGTTCTACCTGGTCGCGTACGGATTCACGGTGCTCGGCGCGTTCGCCGTGGTCACCCTGGTCCGGGACGCGGACGGCGAGGCCGGTCACCTGTCCCGCTGGGCCGGGCTCGGCCGCCGGTCGCCGTTGATCGCCGGGCTCTTCACGTTCATCCTGCTCGCGTTCGCCGGGATCCCCCTGACCAGCGGATTCATCAGCAAGTTCGCGGTCTTCGGCGCGGCGATCGACGGCGGGCAGACCTGGCTCGTGATCGCCGGAGTGATCAGCAGCATCGTGCTCGCGTTCCCGTACCTCCGGGTCGTGGTCATGATGTGGCTCTCCGACCCGAGCGAGGCCACGCCGACCGTCTCGGTTCCCGGCGTGTTCACCACGGCCGCGCTGACCATCGGTGTGGCGATGACGCTGCTGCTCGGCGTGGCGCCGTCCCTGCTCCTGGACCTGACCAGCGGTGCCGCCGAGTTCGTCCAGTAGCTCCGTGTTCCCCCACAGGGCTGGCCTGCCACGCATATGGCATCGTAGAGTCGTGGCAGGCCTTACCCCAGGTGCGGTTAATGCGAGCGGGCTCGACTTCGTCGACCCCGCTATCGAGGCGTCGGTGTCGGCGATCCTCGAGGAGGTCGAGGCCAGTCTCCGGGACAGCGTCGACAGCGCGGATCCGCTGGTCCGCGAGGCGTCGATGCATCTCGTCTCGGCCGGCGGCAAGCGCTTCCGTCCGCTGCTGGTCGCGGTCGGCGCCCACCTCGGCGATCCGACCGAGGAGCGCGTGGCCCAGGCCGCGGTGGTCATGGAGATGACCCACCTCGCCACGCTTTACCACGACGACGTCATGGACGAGGCGTCCGTCCGGCGCGGCGCGCCCAGCGCCAACAGCCGCTGGACGAACTCGGTCGCGATCCTGGTCGGCGACTACCTGTTCGCCCGCGCCGCGGACATATCAGCCGACCTCGGCACCGAGGCGGTGCGACTGCAGGCGCGGACGTTCTCGCAGCTGGTGCAGGGTCAGCTGGCCGAGACCGTGGGCCCGCGCGACGGCGACCCGATCGCGCACCACCTGCAGGTCATCGAGGACAAGACGGCCTCGCTGATCGCCACCTCCGCCCGCTTCGGCGCTCTCTTCGCCGGTGCCCCCGCCGAGCAGGTCGAGGCGCTCGCCGGTTACGGGATATCGATGGGGATCGCGTTCCAGCTCTCCGACGACCTGCTGGACATCGCGTCCGAGTCGATCCAGTCCGGTAAGACGCCCGGCACCGACCTGCGCGAGGGCGTGCCGACGCTGCCGGTGTTCTACGCGCTCGCCTCGGACGACGCGGACGCCAGCTCCATCCGGCTCCGCGATCTGCTCTCCATG
Organism: Catenuloplanes nepalensis; assembly: GCF_030811575.1. GTDB lineage: Bacteria > Actinomycetota > Actinomycetes > Mycobacteriales > Micromonosporaceae > Catenuloplanes > Catenuloplanes nepalensis. Next base: position 8,488,485 of record NZ_JAUSRA010000001.1, read on the forward strand.
GGCCCGCTGGTCGACGACGGGCTGCACGCGGAGGCGCTCGGGCTGCTGCGCGAGTCGCCGGCGATGAAACGCGCGCGGGAGACGGTCCGCTCCTACGCGGACGAGGCGCGGGCCCGCATAGCGGTCCTTCCGGAGGGCCCGACCCGCCGCACACTCGAAGGCCTCTGCGACTTCATCGCAGACCGAACTGGCTAGCGCTGGCAATCCTCCGGTCAGCCCACAGCGGCGAGCTTTGGGCCAGGCCGGGGCTGGGGCGGTCAGAATCTACGGTCAAATTCATTTTCCCGCTTCCGGCGTGGTCCTTTGGGCTTGCTCCCGCGGGCAACGGTCGTCGTATGGGCGCAGCGTTTACTCCGCTCGGGGGCGGGTGGTCGGGGCGGCAGCTGGGCTCCCTGCCGGATTCGCGGTGGAGAGGGGCGCCTTTCGCGTAATTGAGTTGCCCGCGCGTGGGGTCGGCGGTGAGGTCGGGGAGAATGGGGTGTTGCGGTTTGCGGAGAGGGTGTTGAGGGCGTGGCTGCTGGCAGCGATGTTGACTGGGTCAATCGGTTCGCGGACGAGGTGATCGCGGAAGCGGAGCGTCGTGCGCCGGGCAAGCCGATCGTCTGTGCGAGTGGGCTGAGCCCGTCGGGGCCGATCCACCTGGGCAATCTGCGCGAGGTGATGACGCCACACCTGGTCGCGGACGAGATCCGGCGCCGCGGGCACGACGTCACGCACATCATCTCCTGGGACGACTTCGACCGATACCGGAAGGTGCCGAAGGGGATCGCCGGCATCGACCCGGAGGACCCGGCCTGGCAGGCGCACATCGGCAAGCCGCTGACCCGGGTGCCGGCGCCGCCCGGCAGCGCCTACTCCAGCTGGGCCGAGCACTTCAAGGCCGCGATGATCGAGTCGCTGGCGGAGATGGGCGTGGAGTACCGGGGCATCAGCCAGACCGAGATGTACACCTCCGGTGCGTACCGTGAGCAGGTTCTGCTCGCCATGCGGGAGCGCGGGCGGATCGACGCGATCCTGGACCGTTACCGGACGAAGAACCGGGATGCCCCGAAGAAGGCGCCCAAGCAGCAGGGCCCGAAGCTGGACGAGGCCGACGAGGCGGCAGCCGCCGAGGCCGCCGAGGGATCGGGCGCGGCCGGCGAGGACGACGGTGCGACCGCGACCGGCTACTACCCGTTCAAGCCGTTCTGCGCGGACTGCGGCAAGGACTTCACCACCGTCGTGGCCTACGACGACGACAGCACCGAGCTGACCTACACCTGCACGTGCGGGCACACCGCCACGGTGCTGCTGAGCGAGTTCACCGACGGCAAGCTGGTCTGGAAGGTCGACTGGCCGATGCGCTGGGCGCGCGAGGGCGTCGTGTTCGAGCCCTCCGGCGTGGATCACCAGTCGCCGGGCAGCTCGTTCGTGGTCGGCGGCCAGATCGTCACCGAGATCTTCGGCGGCGAGCAGCCGATCGGGCCGATGTACGCGTTCGTCGGCATCTCCGGCCAGGCGAAGATGTCCAGCTCCAAGGGGGGCGTGCCGACACCGGCCGACGCCCTGGAGATCATGGAGGCGCCGCTGCTGCGCTGGCTCTACGCGCGCCGCCGGCCGAACCAGTCGTTCAAGGTCGCGTTCGACCAGGAGATCCAGCGGCTCTACGACGAGTGGGACGCGCTGGAGAAGCGGATCGCGGCCGGCGAGGCGAACGAGGTCGACGCGGCCGTGCACACCCGGGCCGCGAGCACCGCGGCCGGATCGCTGCCGGTGACGCCGCGCCCGGTGTCGTACCGGACGCTGGCCAGCGTCGCGGACATCACCACCGGCGACGAGGGCCAGATGCTGCGGATCCTGCACGACCTGGACCCGGCGGCGCCGATCATCAACCTGTCCGAGGTGCGCCCGCGGCTGGACCGCGCCACCACCTGGGTGACGACGCACGTGCCGGCCGAGCAGCGCACCCGGCTGCGGGACGAGCCGGACCTCGACCTGATCAAGAGCCTGGACGACACGCAGCGGGAGTCGCTGCGGCTGCTGGTGGCCGGGCTGGACGAGCACTGGTCGCTGGACGGTCTGACCACACTGGTCTACGGCGTGCCGAAGGTGCTGGCCGGGCTGCCACCGGACACGAAGCCGACGCCGGAGCTGAAGGTGGCGCAGCGGACGTTCTTCGCGCTGCTCTACCACCTGCTGGTCGGCCGGGACACCGGCCCGCGCCTGCCCACGTTGCTGCTCGCGGCCGGCGCCGACCGCGTCCGCCGCCTGCTCTCCGCCTGACCCACGTTCCATGATCGAGGCGTCCCCATGTCCTTCTAGCGACATGGGGAACGCCTCGATCTTCGTTCGGTGCGCCGCAGGCGGCTCGCGCTCGGCGGGCAGGGCGGCTCGCGGCAAGGGCTGGTGCGGTTGAGCGTGCCCGCTCACGCGGCCGGCAGTACGTGCCCGCTCACGCGGCCGGCAGTAGGTGCCGGCTGACGCGGGCTGGCGGACGCTCACGCGGCCGGCCGGGCGTGTCCCGCTCACGCGGCCGGCAGTAGGTGCCGGCTGACGCGGGCTGGCGGACGCTCACGCGGCCGGTCGGGCGTGTCCCGCTCACGCGGCCGGTTCGGCGTGTCCCGCTTACGCGGCTGGTCGGGCGCGGCGGAGCAGGGTGGCGCCGAGGGCCATGCACAGTGCCGCCCCCAGCATGGCGCTGGCGGCCGCCAGCCACATGGCGGTGTATCCGAAGTGGGTGGCGACGAAACCGAGCGTCAGCGGGCCCAGGCAGCCGCCCGCGTAGACGCCGGTCTGGGTGACCGAGGTGGCGGCCGCGGGCGCCCGCGGGTGCAGGCGCACCACCGCGAAGTTCATCAGCCCGGGCCAGGCCCAGCCGAGCCCGAAGCCGAGCACCACGCCGGCGATCAGCGCCGGGTTGCCGCCGAGCGTGAGCAGTGCCAGCCCGCCCGCACCGATGATCAGCTGCGCGGAGATCACCGTGAGCTGCCGGCCCGGCAGCTTGTCCGCGAAGTAGCCGCCGAGCACGCGCGCGGCCACGCAGACCGCGCCGCCCAGCGTGAGCGCGAGCCCGGCCGGGCCGGGGCCGACGCCGCGCGCCACGGTCGCGTCGACCAGGAACGTGCCGAGCGCGTTCGCGGAACCGGCCGCGAGCGTGGCCGCGACCGCCACGACGACGAGCCCGGCCGTGGCGTGGCCGGACGGGGCGCTGTGATCGCGGACGCGGGCGGGCGCGGCCGGTGCGGCCGGCAGCGCGCTCAATGCCAGCAGGGCGGCCAGCACGAACGCCCACCGCCAGCCGAGCGTCAGCGCCACCGTGGGTACGGCCGCGCCGGCCAGCAGCGTGGAGAGCGGGATCGCGGCCTGTTTGGTGCCGAACGACAGCCCTTGCCGTCCCGGGGGCGCGTGCCGGGCGAGGGCGGCGTTGCCGGCGATCTGGCCGAGCGCGTTGGCGCCGGCGCCGGCCGCGAGCAGCAGCGTGAGCGTGAGCGCGGAGTTCGCCAGCAGGCCGACCGCGAGCAGCGAGGCGGCGGAGAGCACGATCGCGGCGCGGGCGGTGGGACCGGAGCCGTACCGCTCGACCAGGCGCCCGGCCGGGATGGAGGCGAGCGCGCTCACGCCGAAGTAGACGGAGATCGCGATGCCGAGCTGGGCCGGGGAGAGCGGGAACGACTCGCCGATCTGGACCGCGAGGCCGCCGACGAGGAATCCGGGCAGGACGACCGCGATGGTGGTGGCGAGTACGCCGCCGACCGGACCCGGGGAGAAGCGGATCTTGACCATCTCGGCAAATGCTACTTGATCCGGGCGTACCACCCAAAGTGTTAACTTGGACACCCAAGGTCACGAGATATCTGGGTCTCTCAATCCATTCGGGCATTCCCTCATCGGAGCCTTTTTCATATGGTGTAAGTCCATGGCTACGGAGGTGGGTGTGCGCGACCCCTTAGCGGAGCCGTCCGACCTGATTCGTAGCGTCTCGCGTGCGCTACGTGTCTTGGAATCGGTCGGGCGGGCACCGCGTGGACTGACGGTGAAGCAGATCGCACGGCGGTGCGAGCTGACGGTGGCGACGACGTACCACCTGGTCCGGACCCTCGCTTACGAGGGTTACGTGATCCGGCGGGAGGACGGCACCTACATCGTCGGCCTCGAGATCGCCGATCGGTACCGGGAGCTCGTCGCCGCGTTCCGCGGGCCGCCCGCGGTCGGCGACGCGTTACGCCGGGCCGCGGTGGACAGTGGCTACAGCCACTACCTGGGCCGCTTCGTCGGTAACAAGGTGGCGATCACGGCGGTGGCGGAGGGCCCCCGTTCGCCCTATGTGGAGGATCTGGTCCCCGGCTTCGACGAGGGGGCGCACGCGACCGCGCTCGGCAAGGCGCTGCTGGCGACGCTCACGCCCGACCAGCGCGCGCGGTACCTGCGAGATTTCGGTATGCGCCAGTTCACCGCGCAGACGCTGACCTCGGTCGAGCAACTGGAGAACGACCTGGCCGCCGGCGAGCGGCGCGGCATGCAGATAGAGATGGGCCAGTTCCGGCAGGGCGTCGCGTGCGCCGGGCTGATCGTGACGCCGGACCGGGACCTGGAGCGGCGCGTGGTGATCGCCTGCGCGCTGCCGGCCGCGGAGCTGATGACGTCGGCCCGGGTGCTGCGCACCCGGTTGCAGGCCACCGCGCGGGTGGTGGCGGAGGCGCTGGCCGCGGGCGAACCCAACGGCACGACCTGAACGCCGGCGGGGGTACGCGTACCCCCGCCGGCGTGTGGTTCTTGGAGGCGTCAGGCGCCGATGAAGCCGCCGTCGCGGCGCCAGGTGACCACGACGCCCGGCTTGGCGATGTCGCCGTCCGGCCAGTTGGAGGCCGGGTTCTCCACCGAGGCGCCGGTGAGTTCACCCGGGTGCTGGACCGCCACGAAGACCGACTTGTCGTCCTCCGTGATGAACGGGCCACAGGTCTCCGCGCCGCGCGGCACGGTGAGGAACTGCTTGAGGTGACCCTTTTCCGGACCCTCGATCGGCGTGGCGAAGAGGCCGTCGTTGCTGCCCAGCGCGTTGCCGTCGGTGGAGACCCAGAGGTTTCCGGTCGAGTCGAACGCGACGTTGTCCGGGCAGGAGATCGGCGAGACCTTGGTCTTGTCGTAGCCCGCGAAGAACGTCGCCGGGTCGGCCGGGTCGCCGCACACGATCGGAACCGCCCAGGTGAACGACTCGCTGGTGTGGTCGCCCTTGTCCTCGGTGATCTCGAAGATGTGGCCGTGCTTGTTGGCGTTGCGCGGGTTCGCCTCGTCGGCGGGCGCGTTCGTACCGACGCCGCGGTTGGTGTTGTTGGTCAGCGCCGCGTAGATCTTGCCGGTGATCAGGCTCGGCTGGACGTCCTCGGGGCGGTCCATCTTGGTGGCGCCGACCTTGTCGCCGGCCAGGCGCGTGAAGACCAGCACGTCCGCCGCGGTCATGCCGTCGACGAACGACTTGTTGCCGCTGACCAGCTTGATCCACTTGCCGGCGCCGTCGAACGCGCCGTCGCTCGGCAGCTTGCCCGAGCCGTCGATCTCGCCGGCGCTGGTGTAGCCGAGCTTCGCCACGTAGAGCGTGCCGGACTCGAGCAGCGACAGGTTGTTCTTCCGCGCGTAGGACGAGTCCCCGGCGATGTACTTCTTGTCGGAGACGAACTTGTAGAGGTAGTCGAACCGCTCGTCGTCGCCCATGTACGCCACGACCTTGCCGTTCTTCGCCACGATGACGTTCGCGCCCTCGTGCTTGAAGCGGCCCATCGCGGTGTGCTTGCGCGGCTTGGACTCCGGGTCGAACGGGTCGACCTCGACGATCCAGCCGAAGCGGTGCCCCTCGTTGGGGTGCTTGGCCAGGTCGAAGCGCTCCTGCACCCGGTCCCACTTGCGGCTGTCGGCCGGGTAGCGGGCCGAGGTGGAGATGCCGTAGCGGCCGTACCGCGTCTTCAGGTCCGCGCTGAGCGCGTCGCCGCCCACGAAGTACTGGTTGAAGTTCTCCTCGCCGGAGAGCACGGTGCCCCACGGCGTGACGCCGCCGGCGCAGTTGTTCAGCGTGCCGATCGGCGTGGTGCCGCGCGGGTCGGCCGCGGTCTTCAGCCACGCCGAGCCGGTCGCCGGGCCGGTGAACTGGAACTGCGTCTCGGACGCGGTGATCCGGCGGTTGTACGAGCGGCGGCCGCGGTCGACCACGGCCCACTCGCCGGTCTCCTCGACGCGCTCGATCTCGACCACCGACAGGCCGTGGGCGGCCATGGCGACCTTGATCTGCTCCGTGCTCAGCGCGTCCAGCGTGGTGAAGCCCGGGAACATCAGGTTCTCGTTGGTGTACTCGTGGTTGACCACGAGCAGCGCCTTGTCGCCGCCGCGGCCCAGCGGGATCACGCCGACGAAGTCGTTGTTGTAGCCGAACTGCTTCGACTGCGCCTTGCCGGTCTGCTTGGCCAGGTCGAAGCCGGGCGCGCCGGGGACGACCTCGTCGCCCCACTTGATCACCACGGAGTGGTCGTAGCCGTTCGGGACCACGAAGCTGTCCAGCGTGTTCGGCGGGATCGGCTTGAAGTCCAGCTTGCCCTTGGTGCCGTTGCCGTTACCCGGCTTCCGCGTGGTGGGCAGCGTCTCCGCGACGGGCGCGGCCATCGCCGGGGTGGCGCCGGCGGCGACGGCGCCGCTGAAGCCGAGCACCATGGCACCGATCGCACCGGCACGCATCACACCGCGACGGGAGACCTCGCCGGAGACCAGATCGCCGAAGTACTCGTTCTCGGACTCGTTGGGTACCGGGTGGTCGCAGGCGTTGCCGCAGCGGTACAGGCACGTCATCGCGCTACGGCCACTGTGGCCGGTCTGGCCGATCAGCGGCAGCAGGCGGGGGCGTTCGGACATGTGGTGAAGCCTCCTCGTCGGGTTTGACATATCGGTTCTCCACGTCCGAAGGCAGGGGGCGTGGACGAGCGCGGCCTTCATCGTTACCAGCCGTGCGTCGCGCACGCTGCCAGAAGTCGTCATCCCGGCCAAGCACCGACGGTTACCGACGAATGAACCCAAGGTGAACAGCCTTTGGTCGGTCCAGGGGTGGGCGGTCTGGGCGGCGTCCGGGGCATGCGAACTGGCCTTTGAACCGTTTCCGGGCTCGGCCGCGTACCTAGAGCCAGGAGAGGGGGGTGGCCGTTGACGGACGAGGGCACCGCACTGCTGCGGGTCTTGCACGACGAGCACGGGGACGCGCTGTTCGCTCACGCGCTCCGGCTCGCCGGGGGAGACCGTCAGCGCGCCGAAGATCTCTGTCAGGAGACGTTGCTTCGTGCGTGGCGACATCCGGAGGCGCTGGACCCACAGCGGGGTTCGGTACGGGCGTGGCTGTTCACGACCGCACGGAACCTGGCAATCGACGCGTGGCGACGGCGTTCCGCACGACCCGGTGAAGTGATCACCGACGTGCTGCCGGAACCACCACCGACGGAAGACGAGGCTGACCGCGCAGTGGAGGCGTGGACCGTCGCCGAGGCTCTGTCCCGGCTCTCCCTCGCACATCGGGAGGTCCTGGTGGAGTGCTTCTACCAGGGGCGTTCGGTGTCGGAGGCGGCACAACGGCTGGGCATCCCGCCCGGCACAGTCAAGTCCAGGACCCACTACGCGTTGCGAGCTCTGCGCATGGCGCTGGAAGAAATGGGGGTGATGCGATGAGGTGCGACTACGCGTACGACGACGGCGCTTACGTCCTCGGCGCTCTGTCCCCCGGAGAACGAGCCGCCTACGAGCGGCACCTGTCCACCTGCCCGTTCTGCCGGGAGGCGGTCGCGGAGATCGCGGTCCTGCCCGGCCTGCTCGGACGGCTCGACCCGGCGGACTTCGCCGAACTTGCCGTCCCCGCGGAGCAGTCCCGTCTGCCCCGCGTCATCACGGCCGCCACCACGGAACGGCGCCGCAGCCGGCGCACGAACCGATGGCGGTACGCCGGAACGCTCGCCGCCGCGGCCGCACTCGCGCTGGTGGTGGGGTTCGGCGTGGGCGCGCTGCGCGGCACCGGCCCCTCGGCGCCGCCGATCGCTCTGGGGTCGCCGTCCTCGGAGTCCGAGCCGCCGCCGGAGCTGAAGGAGATGAAGCCGGTCGCCGAGACCGTGCCCGTCGCCGCGTCGGTCGGGCTGACGACCAAGGAGTACGGCACCGCGGTCGCGATGGAGTGCGCCTACGAGCCGACCGGAAAAGAAGGCAAGGCGATCCTGTTCCGCCTGATCGCCAAGGGCGCGGACGGGACCCAGGATCAGATCGGGTCCTGGTGGGCGGCACCGGGGGACAAGGTCGAGCTGACCGGCCTGACGCACTACACGGAGGACGAGCTGGACCGGTTCGAGCTGGTCCGGTCGGACGACACGACGCTGCTGACGTACGTCATCCCCTGACGACGACGGCTCCGCGGGTGGCACGGATGCCGTCCACGGTGAAGATGATCAGAGCGACCCAGACCAGCGCGAACCCGGCCAGCCGGACCGGTGGCATCGGCTCGTGGAAGACGAAAACGGCGACCAGGAGCTGCAGGATCGGCGCGACGTACTGAAGAATGCCGACCGCGGTCAGCGGGAGGCGGTTCGCCGCGCCCGCGAACAGGATCAGCGGGATCGCGGTCGCGGCGCCGGACACCACCATCAGCACCAGGTGGCCGGCACCCTCGGTGCCGAACGTGGACCCGCCGGACGCGGTCAGCCAGGCCAGGTAGGCCAGCGCGGGCAGCGCCAGCACGGCCGACTCGACGAACAGGCCACCGGACGGCGGCAGCGCCAGGTTCTTCTTGACCAGGCCGTAGGTGCCGAAGCTCGCGGCCAGCGTCAACGCGAGGTACGGCAGCCGGCCGTAGTCGACGGTCAGCACCAGCACCGCGAGCGCGCTCACGCCGAGCGCGGCCCACTGCGCGGGGCGCAGCCGCTCACCCAGCACCAGCACACCGAGCAGCACCACGACCAGCGGCGTGATGAAGTAGCCGAGCGCGGTCTCGACGACGCGCTCGGAGTGGACGCCGTAGATGTAACCGCCCCAGTTGATGCCGATCAGCACGGCGGCCAGCGCGATACCGCCGAGCCGCTTCGGCCGGTCACGCAGCGTCCGCAGGAACGACCAGGCCCGGGTCAGGCTCAGCAGCGTGGCGACGAAGACGACGGACCAGACCACGCGATGCGCGAGGATCTCCACCGGCCCGGCCGGCTCCAGCAGCCGGATGTAGAGCGGGAAGAAACCCCAGATGGCGTACGCGATGAGGCCGTACGCGAGTCCGCGGCGTGTCTCGTCCATGGGGCCACCGTAAGGGGTTGCCCGCACGGCGGTCCTTTCATGTGAGCTAGTCGTCGCCGTCCGGGACGAACAGGTTCAGCGCCCAGCTCACGATCGAGACCAGCAGCGCGCCGAACACGGCCGGCCAGAAGCCGTCCACCACGAACGGCAGGTCCAGCTCACCGGCGATCCAGCCGGTCAGCATGAACAGCAGGCCGTTCACGACCAGCGCGATCAGGCCCAGCGTCAGCAGGTAGAACCCGCAGCCGACCACCTTGATCAGTGGTCGCAGCACCGCGTTGACCAAGCCGAAGATGACCGCCACCGCGACCAGCGTGCCGATCGCGCCGCCCATGGAGGACGTCTCGAGCGAGATGCCCGGAACAATCAGCGTGGCGATCCAGAGCGCCAGCGCGCTGATGCCGAGCCGAATGAGGATGCCCACTCCCCGATCTTCGCACAGCGCCACCAGCCACTACTCCGCTGCGCGATCAAGGGCTCGCTTCTCGGCGTCGCTCGGGGACGGCTCCACCCAGCGCAGCGCCCGGCCCGCGACCACCGCGAACATCCCCGGCCGGATCCGGGTGAGCCACCCGGCAGCCCGGCCCAGACCGAGGACCCGCTCGGCGATCTCCGCGTGCACGGCCGGCACCGCCTGCAACAGCACCAGATCGGCGCTCGCCGCGACCGCCGCGCTCTCCGGCGTCAGCTCGTCCAGAACCAAGAGCCTGGCATGTGGGTACGGATCGGAGCCGGGCCGGTGATCCAGCACTTCCAGCACCGGCCCCCACTTCGATACAGGCTCCAGTAGCGAGAACCAGGTGGCCGGGCGCGTGGAGCGGATCAGCGCCACCGCACCCGACCCGACGGCGCGGAGCGTGACCAGGCGGGCGCCGCGGACGTCCCCGACCACCGCGATCGTGACCGGCCCGGAGCGACGGAACGGGCGGATCACCACCGGGTCGCCCTCCCGGTTGTGCCCGAGGAACACGCCGTCCCGGGGCAGGCGGATGGGCTTTTTCGCTGGTGGGCTCTCGTGCGGGCTTCGGTGCGTGCTCCGCCGCGTGCTTCCGTGCGGGTTCTGAGGCGTGCTTCCGTGCGGGTTTCGGGCCAGCGGGAGCACGGCGGTCAGCGCGGCGAGGTGCTCGCCGTCCAGGCGGTGCGCGTGCGGCACCCGCGGTAGCCCCGGATGCGCCTCCGCCGGCACGGTGACGTGCAGCAACGTGTCGGCCGGGGTGAGCGCGAGGGTGACCCGGACCGCGTCGAGCCGGGCGAGGTCCGCGACCGGTGGGCGGTCGCCGAGGATCCGGAAGACGGCCTGCACCTGGTCCGGCGTGCGCAGGTGGCGCCACGTCTGCCGGTGCGGGCCGGCCGCCGTGCCCGCGAGGTCCCGGAGCGTCGTCGCCAGCTCCGCGCCGCCGAGCGGACGGTGCGGCAGGTCGCCCAGCACCGCGCGGACCGTGCGGAGCGCGCCGTGCAGGTCGCGGACCGGATCCCGGCCGGTCCGGTGCGGGACCCGGACGGCCAGCAGCGCGCGCACCCGCGCCGGCACGCCGGTCGTCGCGCGGTAGCCGGCGACCCGGGCCGGCTCGATCGCGACCACCAGCTGGATGTGGGCGTGCGCGGCCGGGAACTCGGCCGGGTGCGGCAGCGGCGCCGGCTCCGGCGCGATCAGCGCGTCCGGGTCACCCAGTTCCAGCACCACGGTCAGGCCGTGCTCGTCGTCGATCGCGGTGATCCCAGCGCCGTCCGGGCGGTGATCGCGCGGGTCGTCATGCGGGTCGTCGTGTGGTTCATCGTGCGGCAGCCGGGACGGTGGGGGCGGGATCGGGACCGTGGGCAGCGGCTCGGTGAGCACGGCCGGCGGGCGGGCCCGGTGGTGGCGCAGCGCGATGCCGAGCCACTCGTGCGTATGCCGGCCGCGTGGTCGGGCCCAGAGCGCGCCGATCACGACGGATGCGACCGTCGCGGCGATCGCGGCCGCGACCGGGCCGAGCAGCGCGGCGGCCAGCACGGCGGCGGCGGCCAGCTCGGTGGCCAGGATCCGGGCGGTCCGCGCGGAGACGGCCATCGCGCTAACCTCCTGCCGGTAATCGGATGCGCACCCACAATGATCGATGGGAGCGTAGTCGACCGGAACGATGTGGAGGGTGCGGTGCCGTCGCGGCAGGACCAGCTTGAGTCGTACCGGTTCGCGGTCCACCGGGTGGTCGCGGCGCTGGTCACGCGGGAGGCCGACCCGGCGCGCACGCCGTTCGCGCGGACCGGCGGCGCGGTGCTGGCCGGGCTGCTCGTCGCCGCGATCGGTGCCGGTGCGGTGCTGATCCACGACCTGCTCACCGGCGGCGGCGCCACGAACTGGCGGGACGAGCGCGCGGTGGTGGTCGAGCGGGAGACCGGCGCGCGGTACGTCTACCGGGACGCCCGGCTGCACCCGGTCGTCAACTACGCGTCGGCGCTGCTCATCGCGGGCGCGCCGAAGCCGGCCACGGTGCTGGTGTCGCGGCGGTCGATCGACGGGGTGGCGCGCGGCGTACCGCTGGGCATCGTGGACGCGCCGGACTCGCTCCCGCCCGCGGACCGGCTGGCCGGCGCGCCGTGGTCACTCTGCTCGGACGCGGGCTCGCCGGTGCTGCTGGCCGGGCCGGCCGCGGACGGCGGGACCCGGCTGGACTCCTCCGGCGCGCTGGTCACCGCCGCGGGCGAGATCCACCTGCTCTGGCACGACCGGCGGCACCCGGTCGCGTCCGCGGCGGTGCTGTCCGCGCTCGGCTGGAGTGCCGTGCGGCCGGCCGTGGTCAGCGCGGCGCTGCTCGACACGGTGCCGCTCGGGTCCGCGCTGGCCGCGCCGCGCGTGCCGGGCCTCGGCGATCCGTCGGCCGTGGCCGGCGCGGTGGCCGGGAGCGTCTTCGTGGTGGCGACCCAGGGCGGCGCGCGGGAGTACGCGGTGGCGCTCGCGGACGGACTGGCCACGATCACGCAGGTGCAGGCGGACGTGCTGCTCGGCGACCCGCGGACCGGGCAGTCCGGTCCGGTCGAGCTGTCCCAGGCGGCGTACGCGGCCGCGCCCCGCGCGGGCGACCTGCGCCCGCCGGACGCACCGGCGACGACGCCCGCGCTGCTGCCGGTGGAGGGCGCGCTGTGCGGCGTCGCGGACTCGGACGCCGGACTCGGCGAGCTGCGGGCCGGCGTGCGGCTGCCACCGGCGGACGGGTTCGCCTCAGCCGCCGTGCGGGTCGAGCCGGGGCGCGGCGCGCTGGTCGAGGCGGTGGCCGCCCCGGGCGCCGACGGCGGCACGATCAGCCTGGTCACGGCCGCGGGCCGGCGGCACGCGCTGGCGTCCGCGGACCTGTTGCCCACGCTCGGCTACCCGGAGGCGACACCGTTGCGCCTGCCGGCCGCGCTGGTCGACCTGATCCCGGAGGGCGCCGCCCTCGACCCGATCGCGGCGACCCGCCCCGCGCTGCCGTAGTCACCGCGACCCTGTCGTGCCTCCCGTGCCGTGCGCCGTGCCGTCGTGCGGTGCCGTGCGCCGTGCCGTCGTGCGGTGCCGTGCGCCGTGCCGTCGTGCGGTGCCGTGCGTCGTGCCGTCGTGCGGTGCCGTGCGTCGTGCCGTCGTGCGGTGCCGTGCGTCGTGCCGTCGTGCGGTGCCGTGCGTCGTGCCGTCGTGCGCCGCGCTGTCGTGCGGTGCCGTGCGTCGCGCCGTCGTGCGCCGCGCTGTCATGCGGTGCCGTGCGTCGTGCTGTCGTGCGATGCCTTGCGCGGCGAGGGCTTCTTGCGGTGTATGCCGTGGCGGGCGGCGGTCAAGGCGACCGATTGCTGTGTCGCATCGTGCGGAGTGGCGTGTCCCGGCCGTCCCCGACTTCGGCATCCGCGCTGGTGGCGACCGTGTGTGCAGCGCGGTTATCGCCGGGAAACGCCGGGGCGCTCCCGGCTTGCCGCCTTTGAGCCGTGCAGCCGTCGAAGACCGGCGGAGCTGGATAGCGTGCGAGCCCTGGAAGGCGTGGGAGGAGTGGCGGATGACAGAGGCGACCACGGTGGACCCGGCGGCGCTGGTGGGCGTGGCGACGACGTGCGACGACGCGGCGGCCGGGCTGCGCACGCTGCTGGGCGGGATGCTCACCCGGCTGGACGACGGCCGCGCGGCCTGGCAGGGCGAGGGCGGCACCGCGTTCGGGGAACTGCGCGCGGCCTGGGCGCGCGATCAGGAGTCGCTGGTCGCGGCGCTGACCGGCACCGCGGCCATGCTGCGGGCCACGGCGGCCGCCTACGTCGCGGCCGACGACGACGCGGCGGTCCACCTGGCCGGGCTCTTCGGCGCCTGGAGCCGCTCGTGATCGTCGACGTCGTGGCGGTGCGCCGGATGGGTGCGGAGATCACCGCGACCGCCGTCGCGCTGCGATCCGCGCTCGACGACCTGGACGAGCGGACCCGGTTGCCGGCCGAGGCCTGGGGCGGCGAGGCGCGGCACGCCTTCGCGGAGCGGCGCGACGCCTGGCGGCGTGCGGCCGACGACCTGACCGCGCTGCTGCGCGAGATCGGCCGCGAGGTCGACGACGCCGCGGCCGACTACCTGGCCACCGAGAGCCGGAACCGGGCACTCTTCGGTCCCTGACCGGGTTCGACACCCCATGATCAGGGCGTCCCGCATGCCGTTCCAGCGACACGGGTGACGCACTGATCACTCGCCTTCGTGGACGCGGCGGATGTCTCTCGCGCGCGTGGACTGCGCGACGGATCAGTCGGGCTTCGTGGTGGGGGAACGGCGGCGGCGGGCATGGCGGAGGACCGTCGTGAGCGCGAGTGTGACGGCCGCGGCGGCCAGGCCGACGGCGGCGAGCGTGAGCGCGCGCGGCGTGCCCGGATGCGACGTGGCGACGGCCTCGGCGGCCGGGATGGCCGGGGGCGCGGCCGGACCGGGCCGGGTGGACGGCACCGCGGGCAGTGTGTCGGTGACCGCGCGGTACGGGTTGAGCACGCCGTAGCCGTACGCGTCGCTGGCCGGGCCGCCCGGTGCCGGATCGGTGGTGTCGACCAGGCGCGCGATCACCTCGGTGGCGGTCAGCTCCGGCCAGCGCTGCCGGACCAGCGCGGCGGTCGCGGCGCCGAACGGGGCGGCGTAACTGGTGCCGTCCGCGTACGCGTGGCCGCCGCCGGGCACCGCGGTCAGCACGTGGCCGCCGGGCGCGACCAGGTCGACGTAGGCGCCGGTCTGCGAGTACGCGGCGGCCTGGCCGGACTCGGTGATCGCGCCGACGCCGAGCACACCGGCGTAGGCCGCGGGGTACGGCGTGGGGTCGGTCGCCCGCTCCGGAGTCTCGTGCCGGTTGCCGACCGCGGCGACCACGATCACGTCGTTCGCGACCGCGTAGCCGATGGCGGCGCGGACCGCCGGATCGTCGGCGTAGAGCACGACGGACATGTTGAGCACGTCGGCGTCGTTGTCCACTGCCCACCGGACCGCGGCGGCGAGCCGGTCCGGCGGGACGGTGCGGCCGGTCTGTGCGCCGTCCACGATCTGCTGCTCACTCACCCGTACCGGCAGGATCTGGGTCTCCGGCGCGACGCCCCGGAACGCGACGCCGGGCGTGGGACCGGCCGCGATCAGACTGGCGACCGCGGTGCCGTGACCGACGCAGTCGACCGCGCCCTCGCCGTCGTCATCGAGGAAGTCGGCGCCGTGCGACACGCGTCCGGCCAGCTGGGGGTGGCTGGGGTCGACGCCGGAGTCGATCACGGCGACCACCGTGCCGGTGCCGTCCGCGACGGTGGCGAGGCGGTCCAGACCGTACCGTTGCTGGGCCCATGGCTCTTCTCGGACGATGCCGGACGGCGCAGCGGTGCTTTCGCAGGACAAACCGGTCGTTGAGACTGCCCTAAGGGGTACTGGCGCGGAAGCGGAGAGTTGTGTTCTGATGCCCGCCAGGTGCGTCACGGTTTTCTGTGGCATGGTGGGTTCTGAGGGGATAAATCCCGTCAAAGCCCACAGCACGGTGACTGCGGCGATGCCAGCTCGGCCACGCATCCCGCCTCCTTCGCCCGGGCGATGGTATCCGCGAGGACGCTGACTCTGTGACCCTGTCCGGCCGCGCGTTGTGATCTTGGATCTACCTTGTAGGTTGTACGCGAATGCGTCTGGCCTGATGGGTGAAGGGAGGTGGCCGTGACCGACTGGGAGCCGGCCACCGAGGCCGAAGCGGCCATGCGGGAGGCCCTCCGTCAGGAGGACCAGGAAGCCTATTTCCAGGTGCTCGCGCGCACGGAGTTGCTGCTGCCGGTCTCCGGCGACGCACCGGCCGGCGGGCCGCCGAGCTGGGGCACGTGGACCACCGGCGGACGCACGCACGTGCTCGCCTTCACGTCGGCCGCGGCACTGGCGGCCTGCCTCGCGCAGCACGCCGGTTCGACGCGCCACGTCCCCTACCAGGAGCTCGCCTCCGGCTGGCCGAACGAGGACTGGTGGCTGGCGGTCAACCCCGGCCTGTCCATCGAGGGCTACCTGCCGGCCTGGTTCGTGTCCCAGCTCGCGCGCGGCGACGTGCGCCTGCCGGGCAGGACCATGGGCGCCCGCGCCCGGCTGATGAAGGCCGACAGCGCGAACCGCGCCCGCGCCACCGCGTCCGTGCCGGGCATGACCCGGCCGAGCGAGGACGAGGTCGCGGCCGCGATGGCCGCGCCCGGTGCGCACCACTCGCCCGGCACGCTCAGCGGCAACGGGCTGATCACCAGCAGCGAGCCCTCCGCGGGTACGGGTTTGGAGACCGCACCCGAGCCGGAGCAGCATGCGAACTGGGGAGCCGACTTCTCCGGACCGTCCCGCTGGGCCGCGGCGCCGGCGGCCCCCGGTGCATCGTCCCGTCCCGAGCCGGAGACGCCGGCCGGGCTGCTCGCGCCGCCGATCGGGCCGGACGGGCTGCCGCGCCGGCCGGCAGGCGGCGACGCCAAGCCGGGCGAGGTCGCGCCGCTCGTGCGGCCGACGCCGCTGGCACCGCTCGCACCTCCCGGATCGCCCGGTTCCCCCGCGTCGAGCGGTGGGTTCCCGGTGCTGCCCGGCGGTTTCACGCCGGCCACCGACGAAGGCACGTTCGCGTCGCGGCCCGCCGGCCCCGAACCGCTGCCGACGCGTCCCGCGGACCCGCCCGGGCCGAACGGCGACACCGCACCGCCACGGTACGGTGCACGCACCGTCGCGGCCGACGCGTTCCCGGCCCGGGCCGAGGGGGACGGGCTGCCGCGGCGGCCACTTCCGGACTCGCCGAGCGCGCGGTCGCAGGCCGAGCCGTTCACGCCCGCGGACACGCGTCCGCCGGGATTCTCGCCGCTGCCACCCGCCGGTGCGCTGCCGTCCCGTCCGGCGCCGTCCGACCCGGCGTCGAGCGGAGGCTTCCCGGTGCGGCCCGGCGGCGAATCGCGGCCGGAGACCGGCACGCCGGCGCCGTTCCGTCCGGCGGGTTACGACCCGCGGGCCGATGCGACGCCGCAGCGGCCGGACACCAACGGTCTCGCACCACGGCCGGGACCGGGCGGTTCCGTGCCGCGCCCCGACGCCGGTGGGTTCTCGTCGCGGCCGGAGTCCGGTGGGTTCGGGGCGCCGTCGGAGGTCGGTGGCTTCCCGCAGCGTGCCGAGTCCGGCGGATTCCCCTCCGGCCCCGGGACCAATGGTCTCTCGTCGCTGCCGGAGCCCGGTGGCCTCCCGCAGCGTCCCGACGCGGGTGGCCTCCCGGCGCGGCCGGACGCGGCCAACGGCCTTCCCGCTCGATCCGGCACCGAGAGCGGCCTTGAGCCGCTGCCGAAGCGGCCACCGAACGGCGAGTCGCTGCCCAAGCGCCCGTCGGCGGCGGATGCGCTCGGGTCGCGTTCGGCGGCTGCCGACGCGCTCGGGTCCCGTTCGTCCTTCGGGCCCGGCC
Organism: Catenuloplanes nepalensis; assembly: GCF_030811575.1. Taxonomy (GTDB): domain Bacteria; phylum Actinomycetota; class Actinomycetes; order Mycobacteriales; family Micromonosporaceae; genus Catenuloplanes; species Catenuloplanes nepalensis. Next base: position 8,505,644 of record NZ_JAUSRA010000001.1, read on the forward strand.
CTTCCGCGGACTCGCTGACGGCTCGTCCTTCCGCGGACTCGCTGACGGCTCGTCCTTCCGCGGACTCGCTGACGGCTCGTCCGGCTGCCGGTGGCGGGTTGCCGGCGCGTCCCGTTCCCGCGTCGCCGGCCGCTCCGGGCCCGGATGCGTTGTCCCGCTCCGGATCCGACTCGCCGCTGTCCCGGCCCGGGTTCGACTCGCCGCTGTCCCGGCCGGGTGCCGAGCCGCTGCCGACCCGTCCCGGAAGCGACGAGCCGACCAGCCGCCCGGGCAACGACTCGCTGTCCACCCGAACCGGCACGGACGCAGTCCCGTCCCGCCCCGGCGCGGACGCTCTGCCGTCCAGCCCAGGCACGGATGCACTTCCGTCCCGGCCCGGCGCGGATCCGCTGCCGTCCCGGCCGACCTCGCCCGCGCCCGTCGCTCCGGTGTCCGAGGACTCCGCGGGCTCCGCGGCGTCCGAGGCCCCGGCCGGCGACGAAGGGCCCGCGGTCGGCCCCGGTGGCCTGCCGCGCCGGCAGGCGAGCAGCACGCCGACCGTCTACGGTGGTGCGGTCCCGGTCGAGGAGGCCACCGACTATCTGCGCGGCGCCGCCCACCAGGGCCCGGCCGTGGAGGAGCGCGCGCCGCACGTCTGGGCCGCGCCCGGCGAGGCGCCCGCGTACGGCGCACCGTCCTACGCCTCGCCGCAGCCGGACGCCGGCTACACGCCCGACCCGGACCGGCCGTTCTCGCCCGCGCCGACGCCCGCCTACCGGCCGGAGTCGCAGAGCGCGCCGCCGCCGGACCTGGCCGGTTTCGCGCCCGCGAACGAGGTCGAGGAGGAGCTGCTCGCGGCCGCCGGCGACGGCAGCACCGACTCGTTCCTGTCCACGCTGCTGCTGGCCCGCGTGATGCTGCCGCTCAAGCCGGGCACGTCCGCGTCCGGCGGGCGCCCCGGCGACCCGGACTTCGCGTGGCGCACCGACATGATCGACGGCGAGCGGTACGTGGTGGTCTACACCTCCCCGGAGCGCCTCGCCGAGCACCTGTTCGGCGGTGAGGCGATCGAGACCGTCTCGGTGAAGTTCGCCCGCCTGATCCGGCACTGGCCGGACCCGGGTCTGTCGTTCGCGGTCAACCCGGGCAGCCCGGTCGGCGCGACGCTGCCGGGCAGCCAGATCGTGGCGCTGGCCAGTTGGGCCAAGGAGGTCGGGCTCGGCGAGGAGGCCGAGGCGGAGGAGGTCGCCGAGCCGGCGCCTGCGCCGGTGCGCGTGGCGGAGACGCCCGCGCCGGTGTCCCGTCCGCCGGACCCGAACGCGCCGACCGTGATGCAGAAGGCGGTCTCGCCGGAGCAGGTCGACTACTTCCTGAACCGCGGGTACGACCGGGTGTCCGGCTTCCTGCACCGGGCGAACGAGGTCGAGCACCTGGCCACGCCCGGTCAGCTGCTGGCCGCGCTGGGCCTGCTCTACCCGGGTTCGCCGTTCCGGGCGGACGCGGACTCGGTGCACGTGCTGCGCTGGCCGGCGTACCGGCCGACGCTGTACCGGATCCCGTACGGCGGCCAGAACGAGAACGCGATGCGCGCGATGGAGGGCTGGGTGATCGAGCGCCCGCCGTTCCGCGGTAACGGGTTCGCGCCCGGCGACAGCTCCGACGTGATCGCCGAGTTCAAGGTCGACAGTGTGCGCCTGCCGCACGGCTCCGAGCTGTGGATCATGGATGGGTCCGGCCGGCAGACGCTGCTCGCCCTGCTCGACACGGACGCGATGACCTGGCGAAAGGTCGGCGAGAACTGATGCGCGACGGCTACGTGGCCCGCTACCAGGGCCGCGAGTACGAGGCGAGCCCGGACGGCGACAACGTGCGCATCTACCAGCCGCAGGCCGGTGACGGGTTCTCCGAGGTGCGTCCGGGCCGGTACGTGCGGGTGCTGAACGCCGGCGAGGTCGACGACCTGATGTACGTGCGGACCACCTGCACCTGGCAGGGCGAGCCGTTCATCGTGCTCGGCGAGGCCGACGGCTGGCTGCGCGTGGAGTACACCGGCGGCAAGGCCCCGGCCGCGCAGGCGCTCGGCCTGGAGGAGTTCGACTTCGGCGTCTACCAGGGCTGGGCGCCGCTGTCCGCGGTCACCGACCTCCGCGAGAACCGCATCTGAACGCCGCGGTTTCTCCGGTCCACCCACCGCCTGCACCGGCCACGTGAGGCGCGGGCGACCAGAGAGGGCGGGCGACATTCGGACACGCTCCTCGTCTGAATGCCGTCCGTCACCGCCGCCGGGAGTGGCGCCGAGCCCGAGGAGCGAAGCGACGACCAGTCATTTGGCCCAGCGCAGGATCTCGGACGTGACCAGTTCCGGGACCTCCTGGTGCGGGAAGTGGCCGACGCCGCGCAGCGGGAGCCATTCGTAGGAGGACTTCACGTACCGGCTGGAGCCCTGTGCCGTTCTCGGCAGGATGGCCTGGTCCTGGGTGCCGTGCAGCTGAAGCGTCGGCGTGATCAGCGGTTTCTGCATCATCTTGACGAACCGGTAGCCGTGCAGGCGCACCCCGGCCCGGAACGCCCACCGATATCCCTCCATCGCGCAGAACGCGGCCTGCGGGATGGTGATCGCCTCCCGGCAGCGCGCCTCGTAGTCGGCGAAGTCCGCGCTGTTCACCCACTCCCGGCCGCCCCAGCGGCGCAGCAGGTTGCCGACCTCGGCGCCGTTGTCCCGGGCGAGCACGTGCTCGTACCGCGGGAGCTGGTATTTGAGTGTGTGGGTCGCGGCGGCGACCTGGCCGCGCGGGTCGGAGAAGAGCGCGGCGCGCAGCCGCAGCGGGTGCGCGGCGCCCATCACGATCAGCCGGGTGACCATCTGCGGGTGGAACGCCGCGGTGGTCCAGCCGATCATGCCGCCGGCGCCGGCGCCGACCAGGATCGCGGACCGCTCGCCGAGCGCGCGGATGGTGCCGGCGACGTCCGCCGCGAGCGTGTATCCGTCGTATCCGCGCGGCGGCTTGTCGCTGGCGCCGTAGCCGCGCAGGTCCATCGCGACCGCGCGGAACCCGGCGTCCGCGACCATCGGCAGGATCCGGTGCCAGGCCCACCAGAATTCCGGAAAACCGTGCAGGAACAGCACGAGCGGTCCGGTGCCGGCCTCCACGACGTGAAACCTGCTGCCGTTCGCGCCGACGAACCGGTGTGTCCACGGCCCTTCGATCAGCACGCTCGCGTCGTCAGTCATGGGCTAAGAGTAGGGCCGAGACCAAGAAGCGCATCCGGGGTGCCCATCAGGAAAACCCTGAAAGACATTCGGGGGTACGGATGGGAAGTCGCGGTTCCCATCCGTACCCCCGAATGCTTTTGGTCTTAATCGTCCGACTTGCTGTCCTTCATGCCGCTGGCGATCAGGTCCATCACGGTGGAGTCCTGGAGCGTGGTGACGTCACCGAGCGAGCGGTGCTCCGCCACGTCGCGCAGCAGGCGGCGCATGATCTTGCCGGAGCGGGTCTTCGGCAGCTCCGCGACCAGCATGATCTGGCGCGGCTTCGCGATCGGCCCGAGCGTCTTCGCCACGTGATTGCGCAGCTCCTGGATCAGCGCCTCACCGGCCTCACCCGCGGTGTCGACGTTGCCGCGCGGGATGGTGAACGCGACGATCGCCTGCCCGGTGGTCGGGTCGGTGGCGCCGACGACCGCGGCCTCGGCCACCGACGGGTGCGAGACCAGCGCGGACTCGACCTCGGTGGTGGAGATGTTGTGCCCGGACACCAGCATCACGTCGTCGACCCGGCCGAGCAGCCAGATGTGCCCGTCGTCATCCTTCTTCGCGCCGTCACCGGCGAAGTACATGCCGTCGAACCGCGACCAGTACGTCTCCACGAACCGGTTGTCGTCGCCCCAGATCGTGCGCAGCATCGACGGCCACGGCTCGCGCAGCACCAGGTAGCCACCGCCGCCGTTCGGCACGGACTTGCCCTGGTCGTCGACCACGTCCGCGGAGATGCCGGGCAGCGGCGTCATGGCCGAGCCGGGCTTGGCTGCGGTCACGCCGGGCAGCGGGGAGATCATGATGGCGCCGGTCTCGGTCTGCCACCAGGTGTCCACGACCGGCGTGTTGTTGTGCCCGATCGTCTCCCGGTACCAGATCCAGGCCTCCGGGTTGATCGGCTCGCCGACGCTGCCCAGGATGCGCAGCGAGGACAGGTCGTAACCGGCCGGGATGTCCGCGCCCCACTTCATCATGGTGCGGATCAGCGTGGGCGCGGTGTAGAGGATGGTGACCTTGTAGCGGTCGACGATCTCCCAGAACCGGGCCTTGCTCGGCGTGTCCGGCGTCCCCTCGTACATCACCTGCGTCGCGCCGTTGGCCAGCGGGCCGTACACGATGTAGGAGTGGCCGGTCACCCAGCCGATGTCCGCGGTGCACCAGTAGACGTCGGTCGCAGGCTTCAGGTCGAAGACCGCGTGGTGCGTGAACGCGGTCTGCGTCAGATATCCACCGCTGGTGTGCAGGATGCCCTTCGGCTTCGCCGTGGTGCCGGACGTGTAGAGGATGAACAGCGGGTGCTCCGCGTCGAACGCCTGCGCCGTGTGCTCCGTCGAGGCCTGCTCCACGGTCTCGTGCCACCACAGGTCCTTCTGACCCCAGGCGACCTCCTGCCCGGTGCGGCGCACGACCAGCACGTGCTCGACGCTCGGCGTGCTCTGCAGCGCCTCGTCCACGATCGACTTCAGCCCCGACGGCTTGCCGCGCCGGTAACCGCCGTCCGCGGTGATCACGATCTTCGCGGTGGCGTCGTTGATCCGGTTGCTCAGCGAGTCGGCCGAGAAGCCGCCGAACACCACGCTGTGCGTGGCGCCGAGCCGCGCGCAGGCCAGCATCGCGACCGCGGCCTCCGGGATCATCGGCAGGTAGATCGCCACCCGGTCGCCGGCGACGACGCCCAGCTCGGTCAGGTAGTTCGCCGCCTGCGAGACCGACTTGAGCAGGTCGGCGTAGGTGATGGTGCGCGTGTCACCGGGCTCGCCCTCCCAGTGGATCGCGACCTTGTCGCCCTTCCCGGCGGCCACGTGCCGGTCCAGGCAGTTGTAGGCCACGTTCAGCTCGCCGCCGGTGAACCACTTCGCGAACGGCGGGTTGGACCAGTCGAGCACCTGCTCCCACGGCTTCGACCACTCCAGGCGGCGCGCCTGCGTCTCCCAGAACGCGAGCCGGTCGTTCGCGGCCTGCTGGTATGCGGCGTCGGTGACGTTGGCCTCCGCGGCGAGCGCGGCCGGCGGCGGGAACGTCCGCTCCTCCTTGAGAAGGTTCGCCAAGGTCTCACTCATCGATGAACTCCTCGTCAGACGTCCGTGTGATCCAGGTCTCCGCCGAGACTAGCGTCGGTCCTGGTGAGCAGCCATAAGCGGTCACCGTACGCGCCGAATGGCGCACGGTGAGCGCCCACCGGTTGATCTTCGCACCGCTGCTCTCCGCCGTGAAGAGACCGTTACGAGTCGATTTCCCCGGCTGCCGCCCCGACCACCCAACCCCGGCCGGTCCGAATGCCCTCCGACCTCTTTCCCCACCGCGTCCCACCAGGGCGGTAGCGTCTCCTTCCGTGAACGACCCCCTCGCCCCGCTGCTCGATCTCGCCGACGTCGCGTCCGCGGTGACCGCCGCGCGTGATCATGTGGACGCCGCCATGCGGCACCGCGCGTTGCGCCGCAAAGGCGGGCAGGTCGTCGCGGAGGTCGGACTCCGCGCCGCGGTCGCCAGTGCCGCCCTGGAGGGCGCAGAGCACGACCCCGAGGTGGTACGGCAGGGAGCTGTCACCGACCCGGTCATGCAGGGCGCGCTGCGGGTGACCGGCGCGCTGGACGGGCTCGCGCCGCGCTGGCGGACCGCGCCCCGCCAGGTGCTGGCCCGCCTGCACGTGCTGGCCGCGCGCGGCGTGGTCGCCGACTCCGAGCTGGGCCGGCCGATCGCGGACCCGGTGGTCGCGGCGCGGCTGGACACGCTGATGGGCCTGGTCGCGGGCGGCACCAACGCGCCGCCGCTGGTGCTGGCCGCGATCGTGCACGGCGAGCTGCTGAACCTGCGGCCGTTCGAGGGCCCGTCCGGCGTGGTCGCGCGCGCGGCCGCGCGGCTGACGTTGCTGGCCACCGGCTTCGACCCGCGCGGCCTGATCGCGGTCGAGGTCGGTCACCTGCGCCGCCAGCCGGAGTACGTCGGCGCCGCCGGCGCGTTCGCCACCGGCACCCCGGACGGCCTGCGCTCCTGGCTGCGCCACTACACCGCCGCGGTCGAGGCCGGCGCCGACGAGATCGCCCCGATCGGCGACGCCGTCCTGGCCGCCGCCTGACTCGCCGTTCCCGCCCGGATCACCGCACCGGCCGGCGTACTTCGAAGCCGGTGCGAAGCCACCGTCAAGGCGAGCTGCCGGGCTGCCGGCCGGTGTTCGAGCTGCCGGGTTGCCGGCCGGTGTTCGAGCTGCCGGGCTGCCGCCCGCGTCCGAGCCGCCCGGCCGCCGCCCGCGTCCGAACCGCCGGGTCGGCTGCGGCCCCATCGGCGCGGCGTTCGAGTCGCCGAGGTCGGCTGCGGGCCGTTCGAGTCGCCGAGGTCGGCTGCGGGCCGTTCGAGTCGCCGAGGTCGGCTGCGGGCCGTTCGAGCCGCCGAAGCCGACTGCTGGCCGGTCGGCGGCGTTCGAGCCGCTGGCTTTTCCCGGCCACCCACCTCACTGACAGGGAGGCCGCCCGCGGCCGACCGGTGCCCGCGGGAGCACTCGGAACGCAACCCCGCCGGAAGCGGGAACATCCGCTTTTTTGGTCTTAAGCGTTGTTCATCGCGAGTTGCAGCACGTGGCGTTCGCGGAGTTCGTGGAAGACCTGGCGGAAGAGGCCGGGGCGGGAGTGGAAGTCGACGCCCTGTGCCCACATCTCCGTCTTGATCTCCGTGCCGTCGTGGCGGTCGATCAGCACGGTCATGCCGCCGGGGATGCGAAAACCGCCGAACGTGTAGGTCACGTCCTGCATGCGGAACCGGTCGATGTCGGCCCAGGGGACGGTGCGGGTCCAGAACAGGCCGCGGATCCGGACGCCGGGGTCGCCGACGTAGACGCCCATCCGCGCGATGCGCACCGCCCCGATCGCCCAGGCGGCGGCCAGGATCAGCGAGAAGACGATCGTCGCGGTGGTGTCGAAGCCGAAGAGCCGCTCGCTGGTCCAGCCGAGGGCGGTGATGCTCGCGGCCTCCCAGGCGATCACGAGCCACCGGCCACTGCCCGGAGGGTAGGGCCGAGTCCAGTGTGTCTTCATTTGCGCAAGTATGCCTTTATGTCCACGCCCGCTGGTCGGACGTTCGAGTGGCGGCACGTGGACGGCGCCTCGATCACGAGGCGCCGTCACCACACGTCCGGTCCGGGTTATCAAGCGTGTCCGTATGTCGTCTGCACCGGTCCCGGAGGAGCCGATGCCACGTGCCTATCGCGGCGGGCCGCGCGTGGGTGCCCGGTGGCCGTGAGCGGGGCTGGTCTCCCATGCCCGCCCCCTTTTTCTACGCCGCCACCGGCTTGATCGCCAGGGCCTTGGCGGATCGCGTTACCGGTGGGGCAGGATTGGTTTCCGCAGCTCAGACAAGCCTGTAGGAGGTCACGCGGTGGCGGCGCGGGCCTTGCGAATCCGCCCGTACCACGCGACGCCGATCGCGACGCCGACGCCGAGGCTGAGCGCGGCGGCCGCGACCGGGACGGCCGGCTGGGTGCGCAGGCGGCGGCCGATCGCGATCGGGTGACGGAACTCGAGCACCGGCCAGCCACGCTCGATCGCGGTGCGGCGCAGCGCGCGGGACGGATTGACCGCGCTCGGGTGGCCGACGCACTCCAGCAGCGGCAGGTCGCTGCTGGAGTCGGAGTACGCATAGCACTCGGACAGGTCGTAGCCGCGCTCCTCGACCAGCAGGTTCACGCCCTCGACCTTGGCCGGGCCGGCGGCGTAGAACTCGACCTGCCCGCTGTACCGCCCGTCGACGATCTCCATCCGGGTGGCGATCACGTCGGTGACGCCGAGCAGCTCGCCGATCGGGCGGACCATCTCGTCGCCCGACGCGGAGACCAGCACGACGTCCCGCCCGGCCGCCTGGTGCTCGGCGATCAGCGCGGTGGCCTCGGCGTACACGTAAGGGTGGATCAGCTCGTGCAGCGTCTCCGTGACGATCTGGCTGACCTGCTCCACCGACCAGCCCTTGCAGAGCTGCGCGAGGTAGTCGCGGGTGCGTGCCATGGTCTGCTCGTCGGTGCCGCCGAGGCGGAACATGAGCTGCGCATACGCCGACTTGACGACGTCTCGCCGGGTGATCAGCCCATCACGGTAGAACGGACGGCCGAACGCCAAGGCGCTTGACTTGGCGATGACGGTCTTGTCGAGATCGAAAAACGCGGCGCTTCGGCCCACGGCAGCAGAGTTTAACGTGACCATGCGAACGGCCGGCCACGGCGGCGTGGATTGCCTGTGATGTTGCCCGCAAACCGGCGTGTCGCGGGTCATAAGGCGTTCGCCACTCGACGTGCGCGGTCGACTTCAGGCATCCTTAGGTTTGCGACGCCGATTCATGTCCTCTCCAGGTGTCGCCCGAAGACCCTCGGCGGTTGCACCCCCCCGTGACTGCCGAGAGGGTTCGGCTCGACCCCCCCGGAGTCGGACCCCCGGACGGCCCCCGTCACCCCCCGACGGGGGTCGTCACCTCTTTAGGGTCCACTATGCTGAGACGTTTGCGCAGCAAGCTAGCCCGCGTCGGTCTCGTCATCCTCTCCATCCGGGCCGTCGTCCGGCCCCAAAGTCAGCGGAAAGTCAGCAACGGCGTCCAGCGCGCCCCTCACGCGGGCCTCGTAGTCGACCGGGGCGTGTGTGTATCGGTTGAGCGTGGTCGATGCCTGTGCGTGCCCCATGACCCGCTGCACGGCGTTGATCGGCACGCCGTCCGACACGAGCCACGTCGCGTACGAGTGCCGCAGGTCGTGGAATCGGAGCGTCGTTGGCAGCCCGGCCCGCCGGAGCGCGGGCGTCCATACGCGCCGCCGGAAGTTCGAGCGCAGCAGCGGCGTCCCGGCCCCGTTCGGGAACACGAGCTGATCCGCCCCCGGCGTGTCGTCGAGCGCGTCGCGGACGTCGATGAGCATGGAGACCAGGAATCCGGCAGCGGCACCGTACGGCTGCCAGCGCGGGATTTCGGTATGGGCTGCACCCGGACGCAGCATGCGTCTCCTCCGCGACCTGGCGGACGCTCAGCCGGGCCGTGGTGAGGTCCAGCGCGCACCACGGCAGCCCCGCGCACTCTCCCCACCGCAGACCCGCCCCGGCCGCCGTGGCGACGATCGCGCGGTGTTCCTTCGGCACCGCCGGTAGCAGCGCGGTGAAGAACTGGTCACGGCTCACCGTCGCGGCCCGCACCGTCCGATCGTCCTTCGGGCGGCCGACCTTCACCCCGGCGGCGGGGTTGACGGTGATGTGCCTGTTCTTGATCGCCGCGTCAAGGATCGTCAGGAGCATCCGGTGGCACTTCGCCACCGTGGCCGGCGCGAGCGTCTTGTTGAGGCCGCTCACCCACTCCTGGATCGTCATGTGGTCGATCTGCGCGAGCGGCCAGCGACCCCACTTCGGCATCACGTGAGTGCGCATGAGCGACACCGTCCGCCCTGCGGTGCGAGCCTCCACGTCCCGGCTCCCAAGCCAGCGCTCAGCCACGACGCGGAAGTGCACGCGACCCGCGTGAGGGCTGACGTACGTCCCTCGGTTCTTACTCCCCTCGACGTCCGCGAGGAAGGCAGCGGCCTCCTTCCGGGTGCTGAAGGTCTTCGCCTTCTGGTCTCCAACCGAGTCGCGCCAGTTTGCGCGGAAGTTCCCGGCCGGAGTTTTGTTGATGCATGCGCAGGGAACGCTCGGGGCCGCCCGGCATCTTGCCGACAATATTTCGGAGCTGTATCGGGAACTCAAGATCCGTCGATTTTCGACAGTTGCTCTGAGCCGGTACGACGCGGAGGATCGTCTAAAGATCTTGTCCACGGAGAGGGTAACCCCACTCTCTCGGCACGAAGGTTGAGGCCGATGCGTATCCAGGTAGCGTCGCAGCCATCCACTGTGAGCAGTGAGAATGAAGACTGGGTGTCCGCCTCGCCAGCGCTGATCGTCGTACTGGACGGCGCGACCGCGCGGACGGGCACCGGGTGCCGGCACGGCATCTCGTGGTACGCGGCACAGCTTGGCGCGGCGCTTTCTGCTGCGGCAGACGACCGGGACGTTCCACTGATTCACGCCCTTGAATTGAGTATTGAGCGAGTGGCAGGAATGCACCCGGAATGCGACTTGACTCATGAGGCAACGCCGTCTGCCGCCGTGGGTTTGGTGCGCTTCGGAGATCCTGTCGAGTATCTCGTCTTGGGGGACGTGTCCGTAGTCATAGACGTCGCCGAGCGCATTGACGTAATTTCCGATGAACGAGTCAGTCAGACGGCTATTAGTGAGCGCCTGGTAGCCGATCAGTTCCCGATCGGAGCGCCGGAGAAGAGCGCTGCGATGGTTAAGATCCAGAACCGCGATCTAAAAGCCCAGCTCAGCCACCCTTTCGAGGCATGTCGATCATGCTAAGGGGTAAACCTGGGCCTAGGGTCCGTTCAGGGATGAGATGCACCGCGACCTGCTCGACGCGATCACGTACGAGGCACGACACCGCGCCAAGCACCTGGCCTACGAGCAGCTTCGCCAGGAAGCCGACTGAGTTGCGACCGCCCACTGGTAGAACAGCTCCTGCCGGCCGTCTGGGATCAGACCTTCGCCTACGGCATGACCAACCCGACAGCTCCGGATCCGGACATGCCCCGCGCTACGACGGACAAGGCTCACAGCGGTGCCCTTTACGCCCATCTCGCGACATCAGGGAGGGATGGAAAAGGGCGCCGATCCCGCGGAGTCGGTCGTCTCGTGGCGACACTGAATGGTGAGCAGGTTCGCACCCAGTTCAAACATGGGCAGGCATGCTGATCGCGAGGCTATTCTGGCGAGGAGCTGGCCCTTGGTTCTAATCTAGTAGGTGCATTTCGGATAGGCGGGAGAAAGATCAGGGCGAATGTCGCAAATGGTCCCAGGAATAGTGACAGTGCCGCCCATGTAAAGCTATGGCGGCCTTTTAACTGGGCAAATCCGGTGTTTATCAACAGCAGAGTCAACCACCACATGCCGCGATCGAAAGTCGTCATGTATTCATGATAGCATTGGTGGCCCCTCACTGGCTTGAGGGGCCACCATATTATTCGATTGCTCAATTTGCCTGGTTTGCTAGCGCGAGTTCCTTGCCGCTAGCTGGCAATCCACGTGACGCTGCCGTTCGCTCCGTAGCGGTACCAGTTCCATGGACGGTGGTGAGCGAGGCAGGTACCCCATAGCGGATTGTAGACGTAGCAGAGGTCGAATTCGTGTCGTACGTCTAGAACATTCCAACCAACGCCGTAGCGCGGACTCACTGAGCAACCCAAATATTGGTAGGTCGGAGTATTGTCTTCGCCGCCCCAGCAGCTCTGCGTATTGTACGTGATCCATGAGCCGTCGCCGCACCAATCGACTTGGTAGGTACCCCATAGGTCGTCGTTGCCATACGTGCCTATGTCCTGCCAGCAGCCCGCGAATCCGACGTCGTCGCCGTTGGTGCGCTTGGTAGGTCGCGGCGCTTCTGCTGCCGTGTCGGATTTGCGAATGATGGTCGGAGGCGTAGAGCGCTGCTTCGCCATGTCGAGGTTCTTGTCCATGCCGCGATCGATGATTTCTTGGCGACTCAGCGCCCGTGTCTCGTGGGCGGCGCCGAACTCGTCGGTCCAGCGGACAACGTTGGGGTCCGTGGCCGAGGCGGTCGGCTTCTCGTTGATGCCTGCCGATGCGGCCGGCGCCGCCGCCGAGGGGGCAACACTGGCTAAGAGTACGACGGCTGTCATGACCGGAATGACGATGGTGGACTTCCCCAACGTAGATAGAATCCTACTGTTCCTCACGGGCTCCTCCTTGGATGGGCGAGACGGGGAACGCGTGGTCGCGGCGTGCCAGCGCCGCGACCACACCCCTATGCCGCTGCCACCATGCCGGATCGATGCCTGTCTCTCAAGGTCTACGGCGGTTAAGTGTCTTGACGCTTCGGCTGCTCCGGTGCAACGGCGTGGCTTGCGGCGGTAGTGGCATGACAGCGCCGGCTATAGATCATCAAGAAGGTCTGCACAGCCCAGGTTGCTGCCGAAGGTGCGCTTTACGTGGCGCCATCGATGGTCATCTCATGATCATCCGGACGCCGTCGCGGTAGAGGCTGTCGCATGAACGACAATCAGTGCGCCTGCGAGGACAGTATGTAAGCACGCCCCTTCATGCGAAGGGTGCCGTTGGAAGTCGACGCGGGTCAGTTCAAGTTGATTCTGCATGAGCTGGGTCGGCCTGGGCGGCGCGGAACGCGCCATTCGGAGTCAGCAGAAAATCAGCAAAACCCTGCGCAAGCGTTGGTAACAGACGACAACGCCCGCCAACGGCGCTGCACTGTACGGGGATTCTTGATCTCCGCTGCCAGCCGTTGGCGGGCGTCCGCCGTCACCCCCCCGGACGGGGGTCGTCACCTTTCCACAGTCCTTTGTGGGCCGGATCTCTCCGGGTCTTCGTCCACTCCGAAGAGATCGCTGAGGCCGGTGATCTTCAGGACCCGGCGGAACGCGGGGCTAGGCGCCGTCACCGTGAACGCGCAGCTCGCGTCCGCTGCCGCGCGATAACCGGCGATCAGTGCGCCGAGGCCGGTCGAGTCGATGAACGTGGCCTCCGCGAGGTCGATCCGGATCGCGGCCGGGGCGTGCCGCGCCAGCACGTTCCAGATCTCGCCGGCCATCTCGTCGGAGTGGGTGTAATCGATGTCGCCCTTGATCGTGACCACGACGAGGGGCCCGGCCGGCACCGGCTCCGGGGACAGCTCGCTTGTGATCTCCATGGGCACCACTCCAACGCCGTACTGGCGACCAACATACCCAACATCATTCACGTTCGCTCGGTAGGTGCGGGCTGGTCCGTAGCAGATCAACCGCGGTTCCGGGCGTTGTCCACAGGCCCGTCGCGCATCCACAGGCGCGTCCCGGCGAGCCGCGCGAACGGCGAATCTCCCCTGGACATCCTTCCCGGTCCATGGGGGTTATCGATGGCTCGCACCGGCTTCCGGCCACTCGTCGTCACGGCCGACGAGGCACTGCTCGACGATCTGCTGCGGCTCGCCGCGGTGGCCGGCACCGAGCTCCAGGTCGCCACCGACCCGGCGGCGGCCCGCCCGCACTACGCGCACGCGCCGGTCGTGCTGATCGGCTCCGACCAGACCGGCCCGCTCGACCGGGCGCGCCTGCGCCGCCGGGCCGTCGTGCTCGTCGGCCGCACCGCCGTCGCCGATCCACCGGCCGACCTCGCCCAGCGACTCGGCGTCGAACACATCGCGGTGCTGCCGGCCGCCGAGCGCTGGCTCGTCGACCGGCTCGGCGCGCCCCCGCCCGCGCCACCCGGCCGGGTCATCGCGCTGCTCGGCGCGCGCGGCGGCGCCGGCGACATGTTGACCGAACTATCGAGCGTGCTCGCACCTAGGCCCGTTCGATTACCAAGCGTCACCTTGATCTTGTTGTTCCGTTGTTTGGGATGTGCTGCTGGGGATCAACATCAGAGAGATTCCGGAGATCCGGTGCGAGCCGGTGGGCCGCGTGGTGCGCTCCGACGACCCGGTGCTGCCGGTTCGGGTTATGGACGGCGCGGGCGTCGAGGTGGAGCCGGTGAGCATGTTCCTGCGGGATCTGCGCGGGTGCGATTACAGCGTAGAGACGTTGCGGTCATACGGACTGGCGTTGTTGCGGTGGCAGCGGTTTCTGTGGGCGGTGGAGGTGGGGTGGGAGCGGGCGACGCGGATCGAGGTCCGGGACTTCGTGCTGTGGCTGCAGCAGGCACCGAAGCCTGGGCGCCTGTCGAAGGCGCGGTCGGGGTCGGTGAACGTGGTGACGGGGAAGCGGTATCGGGGTGCGGGGTATGCGGCGCGGACGATCAACCACAACCTGTCGGTGGTGAAGGGGTTCTACGACTTCCACGCGCATTTCGGCGGTGGGCCGGTGGTCAATCCGGTGCCGCGGCCGCGGGTCGCGGACGCGGCCGGGCGGGTGCACGCGCACCACAATCCGATGGAGCCCTACCGGCAGCACCGGCGGGCGCCTTACCGGCAGAAGGAACCGAAGCAGGTGCCGCGGGCGATCCCGGACGGGCTGTTCAACGACCTGTTCGCGTCGATGCGCAGCCACCGGGACCGGGCGCTGTTGGCGTTCTACATCAGCACGGGGGCGCGGGCCTCGGAGCTGCTCGGCGTCACCGGGGAGTACGTCGACATCGGTCAGCAGCTGATCGGGGTGATCCGGAAGGGGTCGCGTGACCTGCAGTGGCTGCCGGCCTCGCCGGACGCGTTCGTCTGGCTGAGGCTCTATCAGCAGCAGTTGCGCCGCCGGGTCGAGTTCAGGCCGGGCCTGCCGCTCTGGGTCACGCTCCGGCGTCCGCACGGTCCGCTGAACTACGCGGCGTTTAGGGCGGTGCTGCAGCGGGCGAACGCGGTGCTGGGCACGAACTGGTCGCTGCACGACCTGCGGCACACCGCCGCGCATCGCATGATCGACGACCCGAATCTGTCGCTGGCCGACGTTCAGTGGCTGCTCGGCCATATGCAGGTCACCACGACCCAGCGCTATCTGGAGCCGCGGGAGGAGGAGGTCGTCGCGAAGTTCCGCGCGCACCACGCCGCCGCGGCGGCGCAGCCGTCGCCACCGCCGATCGCGGACGGCTACCGGCCCGAGGTGATGCAGGCGCTGTTCGGAAGGAATCTTCCGTGAGCCCGAGCACCACGGCAGCCGAGGCCGTGTCGTCGACGCGGCCGGCCGCGACCCGCACGAGACGTTCGGACGTGTGGTCGCCGCAGCGGGACCTGAAGCGGCCGGACTTCGACGAACGGCTCGCGCTGATCGAGCGCACCCAGCGGACGTTGGCCCCTCGGGCCACACCGCGCTCCTGGTGGCAGACCGAGAAGAGCGTCGGCGAGGTGGTGGAGCTCGTGGCCGGGCTCGACCTTCCGCAGGCCTCTGCCGAGGGCCTGCGCCGGCGCAAGCGCTCGGCCCGGGAGTTCCTGGGCTGGCTGGAGCAGTTCCCGGGCGCGAACTGGCAGCAGCGCTGGTTGAACTGCGGCCTGGAGGACGCGGAGGACCGGTGGCTCGATCGCGTTCAGCAGACCTGGAAGGGCGCGGGCACCACGCAATACCATCGCTCGTCGATCTCGACCGGGATGACGATGCTGCTCTGCGCCGAGGTGCTGCGGCCGTCCTACCGCTGGCTGCTCAATCAGCACTTCAACTTCGGCCTCGGGTTCGTCCGCCGCTGCATCGACCCGGCCGGGTTCGCGCGGCTCGAAGCGCACTGCGACGCCACCGGCCGCGTCGGCGGCGTCCGGCAAGGCGCGCTGAACTGCGTCGCGATGGTGCTCATCAGCAAGGGCGGCACGATCGCCGACATCACGGTCGACGACGCCGTCGAATACGCCAACGTCCGTCGTCTCGTCCACGCCAGCGCCCGGAACGTCTCGCTCTTCTACGCCATGCTGGTCGAGACCGGCCTGCTCGGCGGAAACGCCCCGGCGAGTCTGTCCGCCGCCCGCTCCCGCGGGCAGCTGACGGTCCACGAGATGGTCGCCGGCTACGACCTGCGCAACGCACAGATCCGCGAACTCCTGACGGCCTACCTGACAGTCCGCAAGCCCGACCTCGACTACACCTCGCTGCGCGCCCTCGCCGGCACGCTCTGCTCGCTGTTCTGGCGCGACATCGAGCACCACCACCCCGAAGTCGACACGCTCCGGCTGCCGCCGGAGATCGCCGCGGCTTGGAAGGAACGCATCCGGACCAACCGGCACGACAGCACCCGCGCCGGCACCGCCCGCGAACAGCCAGAACGCGTCATGGGAGTCATCCGCGGGCTCTATCTCGACCTCGCTCAGTGGGCGCTCGAAGATCCGGCCCGCTGGGGCCCGTGGGTCGCGCCCTGCCCGATCCGCAGCACCGAGTGCCTGGCCACCAAACAGAACCGGCGCCGCCGCGCCCGCATCCACCAGAGGATCCGCACCCTCGCACCGATCCTGCCGACCCTGGTCGACACCGTCGACCGCCGGCTCAAAGCCGCCACCGCCCGCCTGAACGCCACGCTCGCGGTCTCGCACGGCGACCCGGTCATCCTCGACGGCGAGCGGTTCGTCCGGTCCGGCACCGGCGGCTCCACACGCGTGTTCGTCCACGACCCGGACGGCCGGCGCCGCGATCTGACCTACGAGGAGGACAACGCCTTCTGGGCCTGGGCCCTGATCGAGGTCCTGCGCCACACCGGCATCCGCATCGAGGAACTGCAGGAGCTAACCCACCACAGCTTCGTCGCCTACACGTTGCCGACCACCGGCGAG
This sequence comes from Catenuloplanes nepalensis, assembly GCF_030811575.1. Taxonomy (GTDB): domain Bacteria; phylum Actinomycetota; class Actinomycetes; order Mycobacteriales; family Micromonosporaceae; genus Catenuloplanes; species Catenuloplanes nepalensis. The sequence goes on from NZ_JAUSRA010000001.1 coordinate 8,522,118, forward strand.
GTCGTCCCGATGCTCCAGATCACGCCGTCGAAGACCGACACCGAGCGGCTCATCCTCGTCTCCCCCGAACTCGGCGAGGTCCTGGCCGCGATCATCCACCGCGTCCGCCGCGGCAAAGCCGCCCTGCCGCTGGTCTCCCGCTACGACCACCACGAGCGCGTCCACAGTGCGCCGATGCCGTTCCTGTTCCAGCGCTTCCGCTACGGCATCGAAGCCACGATCACCCGCAACTTCGTCGCACGCACCCTCGACAACGCCCTCGCCGACAGCGGCCTGACCGACCAGGCCGGCAACCCGCTGCGGTTCACCCCGCACGACTTCCGCCGGATCTTCGCCACCGACGCGATCCGCACCGGCCTGCCCCCGCACATCGCCGCGAAGATCATGGGCCACCAGAACATCAACACCACCATGGGCTACGCCGCGATCTACTCCGAAGATGTCATCACTCACCACCGCGCGTTCATCGCACGCCGCCGCGCCCTGCGCCCCAGCGAGGAATACCGCGAACTCACCCCCGAGGAATGGCAGGAGTTCCTCGGCCACTTCGAGCTGCGCAAGGTCGAGCTCGGCATCTGCACCCGCGACTTCGGCACGCCCTGCGTCCACGAACACGCCTGCATCCGCTGCCCCGCGCTCCGGCCGGACCCGCACCAGGAGCATCGGCTCCGCGAGATCATCTCCAACCTCGGGGCGCGCCTTGCCGAGGCTGAGGAACACGGGTGGCTCGGAGAGGTGGCCGGGCTGAAAGTCAGCATCACTTCCGCCGAGAGCAAGCTCGCTACCATGCAGTCGATGAACCGGCAGCATGCGGTGACATATTTAGGGATGCCAAACTTTCGGGCTTCGGTCGGCCGGCACCTGGGCAATGAAGCTGCTGCTCAGGGCAAGGATCTTTAGATGGGCCCGCCGCCTAATCTCTTTGGCCGGAGCGGACGGCGGACCCCACTGACACAGTTTCCCGCGTCTACTGGTTAGAGACGCGGCCAGTGCCTTTCGTGAACTGCGGCGTGAACCAAAGTGGCGACCGTCACATCTTGACGGGTGTCAAGGGTTCCCTACTCAAGATCATCTGTGATTCTCGACACGGGCGCCCCCTGGGGTTGAGTTGGAACCACGCAGGGGGGACGATTAACGGCACAACTACAACCGGTGACGCCCACTTCTTGGCCGGAGCGGGGCCCACCAAGCTGACACAGGAGTACCCCCTTTGAGCGAGCTCACTGCGGGTGGATGCGGGCATGCCTGCATCCGCCACGCCCAAGCCCTGAAGCGCCGGACCGTCACGGGCGTCACGATGGTGACCGGCCTCGGCCTCCAGCTGATCCCCTGGGAATCGGTCAGCCCTCAGGCGGACCTGATCAACCCCACTCTGACCACCGTGACGGTGATCGCCGGGGCAGCCTTCGGCCTCGACGTGCTCGTCGCCACCGGGATCAGGATCAAGGAGTGGTCCAAGGGCCGGGTGATCGTCCTCAAGCTCGGGCCGCGCGATCGCCCTCCGGGCCAAGAGTGATCTTGGCTTCTGCCGAAGCGTCCTCAGCCTGGGACTCGGGAGCGACTCCGAACGCCCCGGAGAGCCCCGAGCCCCAGGCCGGCCGCTTTGAAGATCACCTCTCTCCTGCCGACCAGGCAGCCTTCGAGCAGTTCTTCATCGAGTACTTCCGGGCGCTCATGAAGATGCTGATCTGGGCGGGCGCCTCCCGGCACGAGGCGGAGGACGCCATCCAGGAATCGATGCTCGTCGCCTACCGCAACTGGTCCGACATCAAGCACCCCGAAGCATGGGTTCGGAGGGTCGCCCTACGGCAATTCGCGCGAACCCGGCAGCGATCGCAAGAGCTGGCCCCGCGCTTACTGGCGGGCGGATGGCTGCCGGAGGAGCGCGAGAACAAGGCGCTGGAACCAGCCGCAGTCGTCGCCGAGCGACACCTTGACCACGGCGCCTTGGAGGCACTCAAGAGGCTTCCGCCCAGGCAGCGCCAGATCATGGCGCTGGTCATGGACGACTTTTCCACGATGGAGATCGCCGAAATCCTCTCCATGGACACTAGCGCAGTCCGTTCCAACCTCTACAAAGCGCGACAGACCCTTCGCAACCAGATGAAGCAGGGCGAGCTCTTCGATCCTTAATCCGCCGCCTGCAATCTCGGAACGGTGCGTGAGTCCGAGAGGGCAATGTTCTCTCGGACTCACAGCGCCACATTAATTACTCTCGGTAGTTGATGGCTTTTGGGAAATCGTTCTAAGTAGTTCAAGTAAGCCAGCACGCTGGCGGTCACGTTGGCGGTCACCGCGGCCCGCGCAGGCAAGCGCGTGCTGCTGCTCGACGCCGACCCGCTCGGCGGCCGGCTCGACCTCATGCTCGGCGGGCGGCAGCTCAGCCGACCCGGCCCGGGCGAGCTGGTGCTGCTCGGGCTCGACCGCATCGACCCACTCGGCGGCCTGCCCGCCGGCGCGATCGTCGCCACCCTCGACGCCGGCCGGCGTGAGCGCGACCTGGTCGTGGTGGATCTGCCCCGGCACCTCGGCGAGGCCGGTGCGGCCGCGCTGCGCGGCGCCGACCGGGCCTACGTCGTCGTCCCCGCCGAGCTGCGCGCCTGTCTCGCCGCGGGCCAGGTCGCCGCGCTCGCCCGGCCACACAGCCGGCGGCTCTCCACCGTCATCCGCGACGCCTCCGCCGACACGCTGACTGAGGACGACGTCACCCGCACCGTGCGCCTCCCGACCGCCGGGGCCTACCGGAGCGAGCCGGCGCTCCGCGCGTCCCTGGCCCGGGGTGAAGTGCCGTCCGTCGACGGGCCCGGCCCGCTGGCGGACCTCTGCCGCCGCCTCCTCGCGGTTCCCCCGGGCTGCGGCACCGAGGGGGCGGCGGCATGAGAGGCGGGCTCTCCGCCCGCGTGCGGGAGCGGTTCACCGTGGTCGGGGCGGATGCCACCGAGGACGCCGTGGTCGCGGCCGTGCGCACCGACCCGGACGCGGCCCGGCTCGGCTCCGGCGCGGTGCTGCGCCTCGCCGAGCGCGTCCACGGCGACCTGGTGGGTGCCGGGCCGCTGACTCCGCTGCTGGCCGACGAGACGGTCACCGACATCCTGGTCAACGCGACCGACGTGTGGGTCGACCGCGGTCGCGGCCTGGTCCGCGCACCGGTGCGGATGGGCGGGGCCGACGACGTCCGCCGGCTCGCGCAGCGCCTCGCCGCCGGCTGCGGCCGCCGGCTCGACGACGGGCAGCCGTTCGTCGACGCCCGCCTGCCCGACGGCACCCGCGTGCACGCGGTGCTGCCACCGGTCGCCACCACGGGGCCCTACCTGTCGTTGCGCACGTTCCGGCAACGCCCCTATCGGCTCGCGGACCTCGTGCTCGCGGGCACCGTGCCCGGGCCGGTCGCGGAGATCCTCCTCGCCGTGGTCTCCGCCCGACTCGCCTACCTGGTGGTCGGCGGCACCGGCTCCGGCAAGACCACCATGCTGAATACGCTGCTCGGCCTGGTGCCGCCCACCGAGCGCATCGTCATCGTCGAGGACGCCGCCGAGCTGCGCCCCCGGCACCCGCACGTCGTCGCGCTGCAGGCCCGCGTGTCCAACGTGGAGGGCGTCGGCGCGGTCGACCTGCGCACGCTGGTTCGGCAGGCACTGCGGATGCGTCCGGACCGGCTGATCGTCGGCGAGTGCCGCGGCGCCGAGGTCGTCGACCTGCTCGCCGCCCTCAACACCGGTCACGACGGCGGCGCGGGCACCCTCCACGCGAACACGCCGGCCGACGTGCCCGCCCGGCTGGAGGCGCTGGGCATCGTCGGCGGCCTGCCCCGGGCGGCGCTGCACGCACAGGTGGCGGCCGCGCTACAGGTGGTCGTGCACCTCCGCCGCACCACCCGCGGCCGGATGCTCGACTCGATCTCCCTGTTGGCCGCCGACGGGCCGGACCGGCTGCTGACCACGCGGCCGGTGTGGCAGCGCGGGCACGGCCCGGGCTCGGCCGCGGCCGAGCTCGCCCGGCTGCTCGACGACCGAGACGTGCCAGTGCCACACCTGCTGCGGGTCCCGGTGTCGGCCCCGGTCACGGCCGGCGCTGCCGCGGTGACACCGCTGCGGCCCCGGCCGCGCCCGGACCGCGGTGACGCGTCGTGAGCACGTTCTGGGCGGCGATCACGGTGCTCGCCGGGACGATGGCGGTGCTGGCCGGCCTGACAACGTTCCGATTCCGCTCCCCCGCGGCCCTCACCGGCCCGCGCCCGAAGCGGCTCGCTGCGTCGGTGAGGCGCGGTCTCTTCGCGGAAGCGGCGGCGCGGCATGCCGCCGAGTCGCGGCCGGAGCGGCTGGCTGTGCCGGTGGGGCGGGGTCTCTTTGCGGAAGCGGCGGCGGAGAACGCCGAGTCGCGGCCGGAGCGGCCGGCTGTGCCGGTGGGGCGGGGTCTCTTTGCGGAAGCGGCGGCGGAGAGCGCCGAGTCGCGGCCGGAGCGGCCGGCTGTGCCGGTGGGGCGAGGTCTTTTCGCGGAAGGGGCGGTGGAGAACACAGCCGGGATACGGCTGCCTGCGGCCTTCCGCTTCGACGGTGCCAGCGGGGTCTTCACACCGATTCACGATGAACAGCCGTCCGCGCCGAATCCCGCCTCCCAGACGTCCGGCTCTTCGAGGCCACTCGGGGCGAACGCTTCGTTCTCGGGCCGGGCACCCGTCCGGATTCCACTGCGCCAGCGGGCCGGCGACGCCGCAGACGCGGATGGCGAGGGATCCAGGGCCCGTCGGCCTTCGGCACCGGATCCCACCGTCGAACCGCGGGAACGCGCCGACGACAGTGTGTCGGGACGTGCCGACGGCAGCGCGCAGGGCGGTTCTGGCGGTGTCTCGTGGCGTGTCGGCCGTGGGGCGCCGGGAGATTCTGGCGGGCTTTCACGGCACGCTGGCGATGTCGTGCCGGAGGGCTTCGGCGATGACGTGCCGGAAGCGGCGATGCGGCCATGGGCCGGTCCGTCCGGCGAGACGAGAGCTTCGAGGCGGTCGGCTCTCCGCGGGCTGGTGGGATTGCCACACACCAGAAATGGCCAGCGGCTGCTGGTGACGGCCGTCGCCGGGGTCTCCGCGCTGGCGGGGCTGGCAGTGGCCGGACCGGTGGGCATGCTGGTGGCCGTCTACTGCCGCCTGGCGGTGCGCGGTCTGCTGCGCTGGAAGGCCGCGCGGGCCTCCGCACGTGCCCGGACCCGGACGCTGGACATGCTCTGCACGCTCGCCGCGGATCTTCGGGCGGGGCTGCCGCACACCGATCCGCCCATGTTGCCGGATCCGCGGATAGGGCGGCTCACGTCGGCGGCCTGGCGGCTAGCGGAACATACCGGCGCACCCTTGGCCGACCTCGTCGAGCGCATCGAGACCGACACCCGTGCCATGGCCCGTGGCCAGGCGGCCGCGGCTGCCGAGGCGGCGGGCGCGCGTGCCACCGCCTGGCTGCTCGCGGCGCTGCCGGCGGGCGGTCTGGTGCTCGGCGCGTTCATGGGCGTCGACCCGCTGGCCGTCCTGCTGCACACGCCGATCGGCGCCGCCTGCGCGACCGGTGCCGTGGTCCTCCAGTCAGCCGGGCTCGCCTGGGCCAACCGGCTCGCCACCTCAGGGAGCACGCCATGACCGCACTGTCCCTGCCCCCTGCTGCGCTCGTTCGGCCCGCACTGATTCCGCCGGCACGAACCTGGCGCACGCTGATTCCGCCGGCTCTTACCCGGCCGGTACTGATTCCGCCGGAATTGATTCGGAGCCGGCCGGCGCTGATGTCGCCGATTCTGACGCTACTGGCGGGGCTGGCCACATGTGGCACGCCGGTGCCGCTGCCGGGCCGCGTGGCCGCGGACTGCATAGGCGGTCTGCCGAACGCTGACGCCCGCCCGCGAGCGTGCGACGCGATTGCCCTGCTCGTCGCATTGCTGTGGCGGCGAGGCAGGCAGGCCCGGGCGTTCTTACCCGGTCGCACATTCCGGCTTCCATCGTGCGGCACGCTCCGGCGGTCCGGTCCGGCGGTGCGAGTGCACCCGGACCGGTGCCCCGTCAGTCGCGCGCTGGGCTTGTCCGCGCCGGCGTGGTGGATCACCGCGATCGTGCGAGTGACGCCGTGAGCTGGATCGTCGTGCTGTCGGCCGTGGCAGGCACGGCGTTGCTGGCCGGCGTGTGGGCTCCGGAGCTGCTCAGCCGCCATCGATCTTTCCGAGCCCCGCGCGGCGCCGTGACGGCAGCGCCCTACACCGCCGAGTACGCCGGCGACGCGGGCGGGCCCGACGCGACCCCGCGCGGGGCAGCGGCCGGGAGTCGCACCGCGGCCGCCGTTCGCGATCAGCCGATCGTCCGGTACGCGAGCCGTGATGGGAACGGAGACCCGGCAGAGGAGCCCGCCGTCGGTAACCGGGCCGCTGCCGGGTACGGAGGCCAGACCGGCTCGGGCGAAGCGCGGGCGGGGCCGGCGGGGCTCGATGCCGGGCCCGCCGAGCCGGAACGGGACCGCCGGGGCGACCGGCCGAGTCCGGTGCTGCTGACCGCCGGTGCGGCCGGCGCGGGGATCGCGGTGGCGCTGCTGCTCGGCGGGCAGGCCGGGATCGGATTCGGCGCCGCCGCAGCCGTAGCGACGTTCCTGGTGCTTCGCCGGCTGGAACCGGCCTCGGCCCGGGTGCTGCGGCTCCAGGCGACCTCCGACCTGCCGCTGGCAGCGGACCTGCTCTCGGCCACGCTCCGCGCGGGCGCGCCCGTCGACCGGGCCGCGAACGCGGTCGCGGACGCGCTCGGCGGGCCGCTCGCCGTCCATCTCGTGCGGGTGGCCCGGTCGTTGCGGCTCGGGGCTCCGGCGGAGGAGGCATGGGCCTACCTGTCGCCGGTGCCGGGTGCCGAGCGCCTGGTCGCGGCCGCAATCCGGTCCAGCGCGAGCGGTGCCGCACTCGCGGGCGCGCTCACCCGGCTCGCCGACGATCTGCGGGCCGATCGCTCGATCGCCGCTCAGGTGGCGGCCCACCGTGCGGGCGTGCTCGTGGTGCTGCCGCTGGGTCTCTGTTTCCTGCCCGCCTTCATCCTCGCCGGTCTTGCACCGGTGATCATCGCCGTCCTCAGCGACCTGCTGTGACCAGCCAGAAGAGAGGAACACCCATGCTCACATCGCTCGTCCGCCCGATCGGTGACCGCATTCGCCGGCTCACCCACCGCCTGCGCGGGGACGCCGGGATGAACACTGCCGAGTACGCCGTCGGCACCCTGGCCGCCGTCGCCTTCGCCGCGGTCCTGCTCAAGGTCCTGACCAGCCCGAACATCCAGAAGGCCCTCACGGAGATCATCGAGAGGGCGCTCAAGTGATCACACTCGGCCTCACCGCCCTCCGCTATCGCGGCCGCCATCATCACCGCAGCCGGGTCGCCCGTCTGATCGGCGCCGTGCTGTCGGTCCTCCGCCGCCTGTCCGGCCTGCCCGTCGCCTCGCACCACGGCGGCCCGCCGGCCGCCCGTTCCGCGGACGACCCGCCGTCGTCCGCGCGCCCGGACGGCTTCGCCGATGACCGGGGTGCGTTCACCGCGGAGTTCGCGGCGGCGCTTCCGGCCCTGGTGCTGCTGCTCGGAGCGGGCCTCACCGTCGTGCTGGCCGTGACCGACCGGGGCAGGTGTTACGACGCCGCCCGGGACGCGGCACTCGCCGCCGCCCGCGGCGAGTCCGGTCTGGACGCCGGGACAGCCGCGGCACCACCGGGCGCGACCGTGACTCTGGTCCCTGAGGGCGAGCACGTCCGGGCCGTGGTGACGGTACCGGTTCGCGCGCTGGGGCTCACCATCCCCGAGATCACCGCCACCGGTGAGGCGGTCGCCGCCATCGAACCCGGCGTCTCGGTGACCGCCTCGTGAGCGACGTCCGCACCGCACGGGGTCCCGCGTCGCGGACAGCCGCCGCGCCGTACCGGGTCGGTGGCCGCCGATCGGGCGGCTTGCGGTGGGCTCGGGATCTGGCGTCGCGGAATGCGGTGGTAGGGGATCGGGCTGGTGGCCGCCGTTCGGGCGGCTTGCGATGCGCTCGGGATGCGGCGTCGCGGAACGCGGGGGCGTCGGATCGCGGTGGAGCGTCTCTGCTGGTCGCGGCCGTAGGGCTGCTCGTCGTCTGCGCGGGAGTGGCCGGTGCTGCGGTGATCGGTGCCGAGGCCGCGCACCGGAGAGTTCGGATCGCGGCGGACCTCGGTGCGCTCGCGGGTGCGCCGTTGGCCCCACGTGGCGAGCCGGTGGCCTGCGAGCGGGCCGCCCGGGTGCTCGCGGCGAACGGCGCACGCATGGCTTCGTGCGTTGCGGACGGTCTGACCCTGACCGTCCGCGCGGAACTCGACGTCGAACCTTGGCCCGGCCTGCGCACGGTCACCTACGCCGAGGCCAGAGCCGGACCCGCTACCGCTCCCGCCGGCCCGGACCACCTGACGAGCCCGCCGGCATCGGTCACCGGTCCTCCCTGATCGTCGGCCGCGAACAAAGCCCGCTCACGACCGGCCTGCCTCGCGCCTTGCCGGGCTGGCGCTTGCCGGGCTGGCGCTTGCCGGGCTGAGGCTTGCCGGCCTGGCGCTTGCCGGGCTGGCGCTCGCCGACCTGGCGCCCGCCCGGCTGAGGCGGCCGGATGGCGCTCACTGGCTGCTCGCCTGGCTGTCCGCTGTGGCAGACAGGGGACCGACGCTGCTCGGCTGACCGCTGCTCGCCTGTCGCTACGCCCGTTGCCCGCCGGCGCGGGCGGGCGGCGGCCGGCCGCTGTCGGTTTCCGCCGCGCGGCTCGCTCTGCGTGCTCGGTTCTGTTCGGCGGTGATCGAAGGGGTCGGCGCGGACCGGGTGTCCGGAGGCTTCGCCCGGGGCGCGGGCGTCGTGCCCGGGGGGTCGCCGGGCACGACCGGATCCCTGAGGCTTCACCGGGTGGTGGTGTCAGGCGGCGTGGGAGGTGGGGGAGGGGGCGGGAGTGCGGACGTTCATGGCTATCAGGAGCTGGTGGATCTTGTCGAGGCGCTGGAAGATCCAGTCGAGGCGTTCGGCCTGGGCGAGGGCGGCGTAGGCCTGGGCCAGGGCGATCTGCTGGTCGACCGTGAGCGTGTCGGGGTCGATGCTGTAGACGAGCTCGACGGTGTCGGACATGGTGTTCGCCACGGAAGGGCTCCCTTGGGCTCGGGGACGGACGCACGGTGTCGGGAGACGCATGGTAGCGCTCCCATAGATAGATGCCCATGCTGAACGACGTTGCCCGGCGTATCCCGCGATTTGAGACGGGAAGTCACTCCGCGGAGGCGGGGAGCCTGGCCAGGACGGCGTCGAGAACCAGTACGGCGGCGTCCTTGGCCAGGGGGTTGTTGCCGTTTCCGCACTTCGGTGACTGCACGCAGGCGGGGCAGCCGGTCTCGCAGGCGCAGGAACTGATGGCCTCGCGGGTGGCGCGGAGCCAGTCGGCGGCCACCGCGTGCGCGCGTTCCGCGAAGCCGGCACCGCCCGGATGCCCGTCGTAGACGAACACGGTCGGGAGGCCGGTGTCCGGATGCGCGGCGGTCGAGATCCCGCCGATGTCCCAGCGGTCGCAGGTGGCCACGAGCGGAAGGAGGCCGATGGCGGCGTGTTCGGCGGCGTGCAGGGCGCCGGGGAAGTCAGCGGGCTCGACGCCCGCGGCCTCCAGCGCCTCCGGGGTGATGGTGAACCAGACCGCGACCGTGTGCAGCTCGCGCGCCGGCAGGTCGAGCGGCCGGGTGTCGATGACCTCGCCGGAGCCGATCCGGCGGCGCTGATAGGAGACGACCTGACTGTGGACGTCGACCTCGCCGAGGAAGAGGCTGACCGGGCCGGCGTCGAAGCGCTCCCGGACGGACGCCACGGCCAGCGACGTGACGTCGCGCGCGTGCGTGGTCCAGTCCGGCTCCTCCGCCCGGACCAGCGCGACCGCGTCGTCCAGGTGCAGTTCCTCGACCACGAACGAGCTGCCCTGATGCAGGTAGACGGCGCCGGGATGGACGATGAAGTGCGACGAGGCGGGGTCGACGGTGCCGAGGAGGCGGCCGGTGGCGGACTCGACGACGTTGATCGGCGAACCGCCGCCACCGCGCAGGTCCACGTCGGGCCGGGTGCGGTGGGTCCAGAAATAGCCGGTGGGACGGCGTCGCAGCGAGCCGGCCCGGACCAGCGCCGCCACGGTCGCCTCGGCCGGTGCGCCGCCGAAGAGCTCGAGGTCGTCGGCGGTCAGCGGTGCCTCGTTCGCGGCGCAGCAGAGTTGCGGGGCCAGTACGTACGGGTTGGCCGGGTCCAGCACCGTCGCCTCCACCGGGCGGCCGAACAGCGCGTCCGGGTGGTGCACCAGGTAGGTGTCCAGCGGATCGTCGCGGGCGACCAGCACGGCGAGCGCCTCGCCGCCGGAGCGGCCCGCGCGGCCGGCCTGCTGCCACAGCGACGCACGGGTGCCGGGGTAGCCGCAGATCAGCACGGCGTCCAGGCCGACCAGGTCGACGCCGAGCTCCAGCGCGTTCGTCGAGGCCATGCCGAGCAGCTCGCCGGTGAGCAGCGCCCGCTCCAGCGCACGTCGCTCCTCACGCAGATAACCGGCGCGGTAGGCGGCGACCCGCGCGCCCAGCCCGGGCACGGCCTCGTCGAGCGACCGGCGCGCGATGGAGGCGACCACCTCGGCGCCGCGCCGGGACCGGACGAAGGCCAGCGTCCGCACGCCGTGGGTGATCGCGTCGGTGAGCAGGTCCGCGGTCTCCCGGAGCGCGGACCGCCGGACCGACGGGATGACGAGCGAGTCGTCGTCCGGGTCCAGCTGGGCGGGATCGCCGGACAGGCCGGGCGGCAGCAGCGGCGGCTCCCACAGCGCGAACGTGACACCGCCTCGCGGCGACCCGTCCACCGTGACCGCGGTCACCGGCAGCCCGGTCAGTCGCTCCGCGGCCGCCGCCGGATCCCCGGACGTCGCCGAGGCCAGCACGAACACCGCCCGGCTCTGCCGCACGTTCCTCCCGCGCCGCGGCGCGCCGGCCCTCCGGCGCGCTTCTGCTCCGGACCCGGCCGGCCCGTCCACCCGTTCCGAACTCGTAGTGCGGGACCGGGCGTTGCCGTCACCCTGCGCCGGGATCGGCGCATTCGGCCGGGCGAGGTGCGAGGGGTCCGGCGCCGTTCCCGTGGAGTGCGGCGCGGCGATGCCGTCGCCGCGAATCGCGATCACGTCGTCGGTGACGTCGGTGCCGGCCACGGCGATCCCGGTGGTGACGGCCGCACCCGGCGAGGCGCCGCCGCCCGCGCCGCCCGTCGCGACCACCGCCTCAGCCCCGTTGCCACCATCCCCCTGCGCCGGAACGGCCGCGCCCGGCGTGACCGCGCCCGGAACGACCGCGCCCGGCGTGACCGCGCCCGGAACGACCGCGCCCGGCACCGCATCGGAGGCGCCCGGTCCGAAGGGCACCGGTGCGTACCGGCCGGCCACCCGGCGGAGCCGCCGCAGGACGTGGGCCACGTGCGAGCCGAACAGTCCGCGGTACACGTGGCACTCGTCGACGACCACGTAGGTCAGGCGGCGCAGGAACGTGGACCACAGGTGGTGGTTGGGCAGGATGCTGTGGTGCAGCATGTCCGGGTTCGTCAGGATGAACCGCGAATTCGCCCGGATCCACTCGCGCTCCTCCGACGGCGTGTCCCCGTCGTAGCACGCCGGCCGCACCTCCGGGGCCAGCGCCGTCACCGCCCGCAGCTGGTCGGCCGCGAGTGCCTTCGTCGGCGCGAGATACAGCACCGTGGCCTTCGGATCCTCGGTGAGCGCCGACAGAGCCGGCAGCAGATAGGCGAGTGACTTACCCGACGCGGTCCCGGTGGCGACGACCACATGCCGGCCCTCCCGGGCGAGTGTGGCCGCCGCGGCCTGGTGCCGCCACGGCCGCGTGACGCCCCGCGCGGCCAGGGCCGAGCGCAGCGCCGACGGCACCCAGGAGGGCCATTCGACCGGGTCACCGGCGGCGGGCGGCACGTTCTCCACGTGCGTCACGGAGGGGGAGGTGTGCAGACGCCGCAGCAGTTCGGCCGAGGCGACCGCGGTGTGGCTCACGGCTTGCACTCTCGCACTGGTGTGCGGAAAACCCAAACGCGAACACGGAAGCACGGGGCCGCGCGATGCGACCGTAGCCGCCCGATGGTTAGATTCGATTGGGCGTAACCGCCGAAGTCACCGAGGAGGACTGATGGAGCTGCAGCTGGCGACCCGCACCGTCGCCGGGCACACGGTCCTGGAGGTCGGTGGCGAGGTCGACGTCTACACGGCACCCCGGCTGCGCGAGCGGCTGGTCGAGCTGATCGACGGCGGTGTGCGCGGCGTGATCGTGGACCTGGGCGGCGTCGAGTTCCTCGACTCGACCGGGCTCGGTGTGCTGGTCGGCGCGCTCAAGCGGCTGCGTCCGGTCGGCGGCACGTTCGGCCTCGTCTGCGCGAAGGAACCGCTTCTCAAGATCTTCCGGATCACCGCGCTGGATCAGGTCTTCCCGATCTACCCGTCGGTCGACGCGGCCGTGCAGGCCGCGGGCGGGACGGGTGCGGACTCCGGTCCGACCGCGTGATGGCGACTGTCCGGCTGGCGTTCTCCCCGGCTCCCGTCCACGTGCGCACCGCCCGTCTGGTGGGTGTGGCCGTGGCCCGTCGCGCCGGCGTGGCCGAGGAACTGCTCGACGAGGTGCGGCTGGCGATCGGCGAGGCGTGTGCCCGCGCGGTCGCGCTGCACCGGCAGTACGGCGTCTTCGCGCCGGTCCAGGTCGTGATGTCGGACGAGGACTCGTACACCGTCCGGGTGATCGACCGCGCGCCGATCGAGGCCGGCCTGGGCATCCCGTCGATCCCACCGGACGAGCTGGCGAACGAGTCGCTCTCCGACGACGAACTCACCACGGGTGTCGGATTTGCCCTGTTGGCCGGATTTGTGGATGATCTCCAGGTGCGCCCGGTCGAGGAGGGCGTGGGCACCGAGGTTCGCATGGCCTGGCCCACCCACGCGGCCTGACCGCCGGCGACACCAAACCGAAAACCAGAGATCGGCGGTACGTCCGACGCCTCGCACGCCCGGCAGAGGCACTCCCTCCGGCCGGCGCCGCGGGGGTGAGCGCGCGGCCGTGTGCGTGAAGCGGCGCGCACGACCACGCACAACCGGACAGGTGCGGGAAGTGGCGCGCGCGGACGCCCGAAGACCGGGTGTCCGCGTCCATGGTCGACTCCGCGAGACGCAGATCACACCCGGTGGTCGAAACGCGTCATCGAATGCCGCACCCCTCCGGCCATCACCATAAAGGCCGCCAAAACCGATAAATGCCGGTAGATGCTCCTGGTGAGTGCTCGGCCACGTACCCCCAGGTCAGGGTTTGATCTTGCTGCGCCCGGTTGCGCGCGACGACCCGATGACCTTGACTGTGCCTACAGACAAGCCCCGATGAAGGCCTGCGGCTAACACAGTTGCCAACATCATCACGACACGACGGCTCCGGCTGTGACCCTTGACACGAGTGACCGCTACAGTACGCGGGTCATTACGTACTGTTCCCGGCTCGCCCGTTCGGGTGCGGGCCGGACGCTGCCACGGCCACCGGTTCGTCCGCCGGCTGGCGCGCGCTCGGTAGGAATTGAGGAGGACATCGATGTCCCGGTACAGCCCCGTTGCCGCTGGTGACGGCCTGTCCCTTACCGGTACGAATCTCACGTACGTCGTCGTCGCCGCGGTCATCGCGCTGGTGGCGCTGGGCTTCGCACTCGCGCTCGTGCGCGGCGTGCTGGCAGCCGGTAAGGGAACGACCAACATGCAGGAGATCGCCGGCGCCGTGCAGGAGGGCGCGTCGGCCTATCTCTTCCGCCAGTTCAAGACGCTCGGCGTCTTCGTGGTGATCGCCCTCGTCCTGCTCTTCCTGCTGCCGGTGCACGACACCGACGGCAACGAGACGCTGGTCAAGGTCGGCCGCTCCGCGTTCTTCGTGGTCGGAGCGGTCTTCTCCGCGTTCATCGGCGGCGCCGGCATGGCGCTGGCCACCCGCGCGAACCTGCGCGTCGCCGCCGCCGCGAACGAGGCGACCGGCGGCCGGGAGAAGGCGATGAAGATCGCGTTCCGCACCGGCGGCGTGGTCGGCTTCCTCACCGTGGGTCTCGGCCTGGTCGGTGCCGCGCTGGTGGTGCTGCTCTACAAGGGCGACGCGCCGACCGTGCTGGAGGGCTTCGGTTTCGGTGCCGCGCTGCTGGCCATGTTCATGCGGGTCGGCGGCGGCATCTTCACCAAGGCCGCGGACGTCGGCGCGGACCTGGTCGGCAAGGTCGAGCAGGGCATCCCGGAGGACGACCCGCGCAACCCGGCGACCATCGCGGACAACGTGGGCGACAACGTCGGCGACTGCGCGGGCATGGCCGCGGACCTGTTCGAGTCGTACGCGGTCACGCTCGTCGCCGCGCTCATCCTCGGCCGCGCCGCGTTCGGCGAGGACGGCCTGGTCTACCCGCTGATCGTCTCCGCGGTCGGCGTGCTGATCGCGATCGTCGGCGTCTTCATCACCCGGCTGCGCGCGTCCGACCGCAGCGGCCTCACCGCGATCAACCGCGCGTTCTACATCTCCGCGGCGCTCTCCGCGGCCGTGGTCGCCGTGGTCACGTTCCTCTACCTGCCGGACACGTTCGCCGGCTTCAACGACCCGAACGTGAGCACCGAGTTCACCGGTAACCCGCGGGTCCTGGCGATCGGCGCGGTCGTGATCGGCATCGTGCTGGCCGCCGCGATCCAGGCGCTGACCGGCTACTTCACCGAGACCAGCAAGCGCCCGGTGCAGGACATCGGCAAGTCCTCGCTGACCGGCGCCGCGACCGTCATCCTGGCCGGCATCAGCGTCGGCCTGGAGTCCGCGGTCTACTCCGCGCTGGTGATCGGCGCGGGGGTGTTCGGCGCCTACCTGCTCGGCGGCGGCTCGATCATCCTGTCGCTGTTCGCGGTCGCGATGGCCGGCATCGGCCTGCTGACCACGGTCGGCGTCATCGTCGCGATGGACACGTTCGGCCCGATCTCGGACAACGCGCAGGGCATCGCGGAGATGTCCGGCGACGTGGACGAGGCCGGCGCGCGCACGCTCACCGAGCTGGACGCGGTCGGCAACACCACGAAGGCGATCACCAAGGGCATCGCGATCGCGACCGCGGTGCTGGCCGCGACCGCGCTCTTCGGGTCGTACCGGGACACGATCGCCACCGCGCTCAGCGACGCGGGGGAGACCCTGTCGATCGACGCGCTGCTCAACGTGTCGGACCCGCGCAATCTGGTCGGCCTGCTGATCGGCTCCGCGGTGGTCTTCCTCTTCTCCGGCCTGGCGATCAACGCGGTCTCCCGGTCGGCCGGCGCGGTCGTGGTCGAGGTCCGCCGCCAGTTCCGGGAGAACCCCGGGATCATGGCGGGCACCACCCGCCCGGAGTACGGCCGGGTGGTCGACATCTGCACCCGGGACGCGCAGCGTGAACTGCTCACGCCCGGTCTGCTGGCGATCCTGGCGCCGATCGCGGTCGGTTTCGGCCTCGGCCCGGGCGCGCTCGCGTCCTACCTGGCCGGCGCGATCGGCACCGGCACGCTGATGGCGGTGTTCCTGTCCAACTCCGGTGGCGCGTGGGACAACGCGAAGAAGCTGGTCGAGGACGGCTCGCACGGCGGCAAGGGCTCGGAGGCGCACGCCGCGACGGTCATCGGCGACACGGTCGGCGACCCGTTCAAGGACACCGCGGGCCCGGCCATCAACCCGCTGCTCAAGGTGATGAACCTGGTCAGCCTGCTGATCGCACCCGGTGTGGTGACGCTCACCTACGGCGCGGACGCGAACACGCCGGTCCGGATCGCGCTCGCCGCGGTGGCGACGCTGATCATCGTGGCGGCCGTGATGTGGATCAAGCGGAAGCCGATCTCGATGGGCGACGAGCCGCCGGCCGGTGCGTCCGGCACGCCGGTCCCGCCGAAGCAGGAGACGGTGAGCGCCTAGAAGGAGATGCCGCCGGGGAGATCAGAGGCTCCCCGGCGGCATCGCGCGCCGATGACCCGCAGTCGTACGCTGCTCTCCATGCGCACCCCCCGCATGGTGTCCATCACCGCGGTCCTCACCACCCTTCTCCTGCTCGCCGCCGGCTGTGGCGGTGGCGCCTCGCCGAGCGCGTGGGCGTCCGCGGTCTGCCAGGCGTTGAGTCCCTGGCGCACCGAGATAAGCACGCTGACCGACCGCGCCCGGCAGCAGATGAGCGCGGAGACCACGCCGAGCGCGGCGCAGGAGAACCTGGCCCGGCTGTTCGAGGGGGCACGGGACGCGAGCGAGACCGCGCGCCAGGGCGTGGAGCGGGCCGGTGTGCCGGACGTGCAGGACGGCGAGAGCGTGGCGCGGGGCTTCCTGACCTCGCTCGAGGGCGTGCGCGCCGCCTATGACAACGCCCACCGGGGGATCGTCGCGCTGGACACCACCCAGGCGGAGGCGTTCTACACGGGCGTCGAGCAGGTGGTCAGCACGCTCGACTCGGAGTACGACAAGACCGCGCTGGACACGTCGTCGCTGCAGTCGGAGGAGCTCCGCGAGGCGTTCGACCAGGTGCCGGAGTGCCGTTGACGTGTCGGTCAACCCGCCGATCCCGGGCCTCCCGGACGTACCCCCGCAAGATCTTGATCTTGAAGAGGGCCGTCCGCGAAGGCGAGGGCGGCGCGTCCCGCACGATCAACCCCAAGACTCGGATCAAGAGCCCACCGCGGGGGTACGGTCGTCAGGCGCGCCGAGGGCGGGCAGCCGGGGTGAGGAGCCGTCCCTCTTCGGCGTCGAGGCGCACGATCCGGGCGTGGCGGACCTGGCCGGGCTGCTCGCCGGCCCCGGGGAGATCGTCCGGATGGGTGGCACCGCGCGCGTCTCGGTGACCGTCGCCGAGCCCTGGCGCGTGCACGTGCTGGTCCCCGAGATCACCCGCCGCGGCCTGCAGGCGACCTGGTCCCGAACCGAGGACGAGCGACTCGAGGTGCGCACCGCCTACGCCACCACGCTGACGCCGCTCAGCCGCGCCTGGCTGCGCGAACCCGGCGATCCGAAGCGCCCGCCGCGAACGTTCTTCCTCAACGGTTTCCGCCTCCGGCTCTGGGTCGCGGCCGCCGGCGCGCCCGATGCGTCCGGATATGTGCTGCGGCTCGGCGCTGCGGACCAGCCGATCTGGGAGACCGTCCGCGCCGCGCTGCACGCCGCCGGCCTGCCCAGCCGCCTCACCACGCCGCGCGACGGCGACCCCGGGTTGCGGATCTCCGGCCGACGCCGGATCGCCCGACTGGCCGGCCTGGTCGGACCACGTCCCGACGCGGCCCCGGAGTCCGCGTGGCCATCCTGACCGCCGGTGTACTGTCTAATCTCCGACAGTTATGGCGACTGGATGACCGACACATAGACCGGCACCATGGTGCTGGTCCGTGCCGATGGTTTCCGGCGTCGGACACCGTTGGGGGGAACAGCGGTCGCTCGGACGGCGTTACCGATCCACGGCGCCGGCATCCCGGTAGCGTGGGGTCGCCGGTCGGTCCCGCGCGACCCGCCGGCCACAGACCGCGTTACCGTGGATCGGTTGGTGCAGCGGCGCGCATGATCAGCCGTGGCCGATCCGACCCGCGCGCCGTCAACCGCCACAGACGCCACGATTCAACGTCGTAGGGGATCCACCGAGGTCAGGAGTAACGTGCCGAGCAACGCCAAGAGCACCCGTCTGGTCATCGTCGAGTCACCGGCGAAGGCTAAGACGATCTCGGGCTACCTTGGCCCGGGCTACGTCGTCGAGGCCAGCTTCGGGCACGTGCGTGACCTGCCCCGCAACGCCTCCGAGGTGCCGTCCGGCTACGAGGACAAGCCGTGGGCCCGGCTCGGCGTCGACGTGGACAACGGCTTCACCGCGCTCTATGTCGTCTCGCCCGACCGGAAGAAGCAGGTCTCCAAGCTCCGCTCGCTGGTCAAGGACGTCGACGAGGTCCTGCTCGCGACGGATGAGGACCGCGAGGGCGAGGCCATCGCGTGGCACCTGATCGAGACGCTGAAGCCCAAGGTCCCGGTCCGGCGGATGGTCTTCCACGAGATCACCAAGCCGGCCATCCAGGCCGCCGTCGCCAACCCGCGCGAGCTCGACCGCGACCTGGTCGACGCGCAGGAGGCCCGCCGCATCCTCGACCGTCTCTACGGCTACGAGGTCTCACCGGTGCTGTGGAAGAAGGTGCGCACCGGCCTCTCCGCCGGCCGCGTGCAGTCCGTCGCCACCCGCATCGTGGTCGAGCGCGAGCGCCAGCGGATGGCGTTCCGCACCGCCGAATACTGGGACATCCTGGCCCGCCTCACCGTGCAGGGGCAGGTCGAGGGCCCGCGCACGTTCAACGCCACACTCATCGCGCTCAACGGTGACCGGATCGCCACCGGCAAGGACTTCGAGCCGACCACCGGGCAGGTGCGGCCCGGCGCCGGGGTGATCCACCTCGACGGCGACGGAGCCCGCGGTCTGGCCGCCCGCCTGGACGGGCGGCCCTTCCAGGTCACCCGCGTCGAGGAGAAGCCGTACCGGCGCCGGCCGTACGCGCCGTTCATCACGTCCACGCTCCAGCAGGAGGCGGCCCGCAAGCTGCGCTCCGGCTCACAGCAGACGATGCGCACGGCCCAGCGGCTGTACGAGAACGGCTACATCACCTACATGCGTACCGACTCGGTGAACCTCTCCGAGTCCGCGCTCACCGCGGCCCGTACCCAGATCGCGGAGCTCTACGGCCCGTCGAGCGTGCCGCCGCAGCCGCGCCGCTACACCGGCAAGGTGAAGAACGCGCAGGAGGCGCACGAGGCGATCCGCCCGGCCGGCGACGTGTTCCGCACGCCCGGCGAGGTGGCGAACGAGCTGTCCGGCGACGAGTTCAAGCTCTACGAGCTGATCTGGCGGCGCACCATCGCGTCCCAGATGACCGACGCGGTCGGCTCGTCCGTCTCGGTGCGCATCCGCGCGGTCTCCACGGCCGGCGAGGAGGCCGACTTCGGCGCCACCGGCAAGACCATCACCGACCCCGGTTTCCTGCGCGCCTACGTCGAGTCCTCCGACGACGAGAACGCGGAGGCGGAGGACGCCGAACGCCGCCTGCCCAACCTGGTCAAGGACCAGCCGCTGACCGCGGACCAACTGGACTCGGTCGGCCACACCACCCAGCCGCCGTCCCGCTACACCGAGGCCTCGCTGGTCAAGGCGATGGAGGAGATGGGCATCGGCCGCCCCTCCACCTACGCGTCGATCATGCAGACCATCCAGGACCGGGGCTACGTGACCAAGCGCGGCCAGGCGATGATCCCGTCGTTTCTGGCGTTCGCCGTGGTCGGCCTGCTGGAGCGGCACTACCCCGGCCTGGTCGACTACAACTTCACCGCGTCGATGGAGAACCAGCTCGACGAGATCGCCGGTGGTGACGCCCGGTCCGCGGACTTCCTCACCGCGTTCTACTTCGGCAGCGGTGCCGGGGCCGAGGTGTCGATCGCGCGCGCCGGCGGCCTGAAGAAGCTGGTCACCGAGAACCTGGCGGAGATCGACGCGCGCAGCGTCAACTCGATCCCGCTGTTCCGCGACGACGAGGACCGCGACGTCGTGGTCCGGGTCGGCCGCTACGGGCCCTACCTGCAGCGCACCCACCACACCGACGACCCGGCCGCGGAGGCGTCCGAGGAGGGCCGGGTCTCGATCCCGGAAGGGCTGGCGCCGGACGAGCTGACCCCGGAGAAGATCGACGAGCTGTTCCTCGGCGGCGGCAGCGGCGAGCGCAAGCTCGGCGAGCACCCGGAGACCGGCGAGCCCGTGCTGCTGAAGTCCGGCCGCTTCGGGCCGTACGTGTCCAGCGGCGACAAGAACTCCTCGCTGTTCAACAGCCAGAAGCCGGACGAGCTGACGCTGGCCGACGCGCTGCGCCTGCTCTCGCTGCCGCGCCTGGTCGGTGTGGCCCCGGACGGCGCCGAGGTCTTCGCGCTCTCCGGCCGCTACGGGCCGTACGTGAAGAAGGGCGACGAGTCCCGCTCGCTGGACAGCGAGGACCAGATCTTCACGGTCACGCTGGAGGACGCGCTGGCCCGGCTCGCCGCGCCGAAGACGCGCGGTGCCCGCCGCGCCGCGGCCCCGCCGCTGCGCGAGATGGGCAACGACCCGGCCACCGACAAGCCGCTGGTCATCAAGGACGGCCGGTTCGGGCCGTACGTGACCGACGGCGAGTTCAACGCGTCGCTGCGCCGCAGCCAGACCGTGGAGGCCCTCTCGCTCGCGGAGGCCTCCGAGATGCTCGCCGAGAAGCGCGCGAAGGGTCCGGCCCCGGCCAAGAAGCGCGCGGCGAAGAAGGCCCCGGCGAAGAAGGCCGCGGACGGCGCCACCCCGGCGAAGAAGACGGCCGCGAAGAAGACCGCCGCGAAGAAGACCACGGCCACGAAGAAGGCGATCCCGGCCAAGAAGGCGGCGGCAGCCAAGACCACCACCGCGGCGAAGAAGGCCCCGGCGAAGAAGGCAGCCCCGGCCAAGGCCACCACGGACGCCTCCTGAGGGTGACGACCACCCCATGATCTAGGCGAACGCACGTACGATGGCCGGGTGACCCGATCGACAGGAGCCCGGCCCGGCAAGGCCGTCGTGGTCATCAAGGACCTGACCGCCCTGCACGGCCCGACGACCGGCACCGTGACCCTGCCCCACCACCTGATGTGGCAGGCCGCCGATGTGCGCACGTTCGACCTCGACAATCCGCGAAAGCTTCGACGGCTGTATGAGGTCGTTCTCCGTGAGGCCCGTGGCGACAAAGACCTCATGGACTGGCTTGACGGCAGGACACTGCACACGCATTGGCCGTCGCTCCACCTGCCGCACGGCGTCCGCCACGTCTGGGAGCTCTCCCATCCCACGCTGAGCACGGCGCGCGAGGCCTCACCGGACCAAGCGAACCCGGCATATGGGCAATGGCTCATGCAGAGGAGCGCCGCGTGACCGACGACCGTTTCTCCCTCCGGGTGGAGTTGGCGAGGCGAGCGCTCGAGGTGGCCGATTCCCACGGCTTCGCCCTCGGCGGCGGCCAGGCTCTGGTCGCTCATGGCCTCGTGCAGCGTCCGACGGAAGACGTTGATCTCTTCACCGATCGAGAGGGCGGCGTTCGCGACGCACTGCCCGTGGTCCGGGATGCGTTGAGTGCCGGCGGGTTCGACGTGACCCATGTCGTCGATGAAGTCGATCTGTCGAACACCTTCTACGGTATGGACGATGCCTTCGAGGAGTTCGCGGTCCGGTCCGGCGATGCTGAGGTGCAGGTCTCACTGGCCTGCATGCCGCGGCAGCGGCCGCCGGTGCAGATGGAGATCGGGCCGGTCGTGCATCTCGACGATCTTCTCGGATCGAAGTTCTGCGCATTGGCGGGTCGCAACGAGACCCGCGACTATATCGATGTTGCGGCCGCTCTTGCGAAGGGCTTCCGGCGTGACCAGATGCTGGCACTCGCTCACGAGCACGAGCCGGATGTGTCCGATGCCGATATCGCGGCCGCGATGCGGCGACTGGACGACCTGGACGACGAGGAGTTCGCCGACTATGGGCTGGACCAGGCCGCTGTCGGCCGGTTGCGCGCCGCCTTCGCGGACTGGCCGCGTGACTGACGCCGGCTAGGGCCAGCACGTCCATCAGCAGCGCGGGCGTCTCGGCGCACGCAGCACGAACGCGTCCACGCGGCGCAGCCTGACCTCGGTGATGACGCCGAGCGCGCCGAGGCCGACGCGGGCCGCAGTGAACACGTCCGGGTGCTCGCCCGCGGAGCAGCGCAGTGCCTCTCCGGTGGCGGTGACCAGCGTCAGCCCTTCCACGAAGGTGGAGAGACACCCGATGGTGGCGTCGGTCCCGTGCGTACCCGTGGAGATGGCCTGGAGATCGTCTGCAGGTCGCGCCAGCCCGTCCCCCGAGAAGGTGTGGTTGAGCGCGCACGGTCGCGCGCCGGCCTGGGCGGTGACGAGCCGCGCCACCGATCGACCGTCACGATCCGGGACATTCCGCTCATGTCGACCTGGACGTCGTCCGCGATCGCGGCTGACGTGAAGGAGTGACCGCTACCCACGGGCTTGACGCGGTGCCCCTCGGCGGCGGCATCCTGGACGAGGGTGGAAACCTCGTCGGTGCTGACCGGTCTGGCTACCCGCACGGGCCTGACCTGCTGATTGCCGGCCCAGTTGGACCAGGCGGGGATCGGTGCCGGTGCGGTGCGGGTCATCGCGGCCCTCAGGGGTGACACCTGACGTGAATTGAATTCATATCAGCATGGAGACGGAGAGTAAACACTTTGCGGCTTCTCGCTCGTTAAGCCGAGTAACCTTTGTTTTCTCTCTGCCGAAAGGGAGTTGCGACGCGTGTCGACAACAGCTGTCACCGCCGGACCCCTACGCCGCGTGCCCGTTCAGGGGCGCAGCGTAGCGAGGGTTCAGCGCATGCTCGACGCCTGTGCCGAGCTTGTCGACGAGGTCGGATACGAGGGACTGACCACGACCCTGCTCGCCGAACGTGCCGAAGTGGCGATCGGCTCGGTCTATCAGTTCTTCCCGGACAAGCGGGCCATCGTGCAGGCACTCGCCCTGCGCAACATGGAGGCCTACCTCGAGCGACTGTCCGCCCGGTTCGCCGCCGGCAATCTCGCCCACTGGTGGGACGGGGTGGACGCCGCGATAGACGAGTTCATCGGCATGCACCGCACCGTCGCCGGCTTCCGGACGCTGCACTTCGGCGACGTCGTCGACGTGCACCTGCTGGACGAGGAGCGCGACAACAACGTGGTCATCGCCAACCGGATCGCCGAGGTGCTGCACGAGCAGTTCGCGGTCGCGGACACGCCCAAGCTGCGGTTCGCCCTGGAGATCGCGGTCACCACGGCCGACTCTCTGATCAAACTCGCGTTCCGCCGCGACCCGGACGGTGACGCGCAGATCATCCAGGAGTCCAAGACCCTGATCCGCGACTATCTCCAGACACACGTCGGCGTCTGACAGAACCGAAACCGGGCGGGGGTACGACCACAGCCGCACCCCCGCCGTCGAGCCGATCACGGTCGAGATCCGAAACCGATGGTCCCGCTTCCGGCGTGGAAGCTCTGGGCGTGCTCCCGGGAACTCGCCGGCTCCGCTCCGGACGTCGCGCCGGAGCCGGTCCGGCTGCCGCGATCACCCCCAGCGACCTCCGTCGACTGTCTGTGATGCCGCGCGACGCGCCGCTGCGTACCTGTGCAAGGGCTGGGCGGAACCTGAGCAACACCGTCGGCCCACGGGACTTTCACGACGATCTCACCGAGATTTCGGGCGCTCCGCGCCCGAAATCTCGTCCTTCAACCCTATGGCGACCTGGTGTAGTCTGGCCTGCTCCGGTGTCCCGAAATGTCGTCTCCTGGTGGCGTCCCCACTTACCGCGCAGGCACTCTGATGCACCAAGCACGTTATGCGCGACCCATGCGGTGCTCCACGAGGCTTATTCAGCGGGGCGAGCCGACGCCGCGTCGCCGCAGGCCAGCGCTGTTGGTGCGTAACGTGTTGAATAACCCTCCACGTATCTTCAAGCATCCGATCATTAATCGATCGGGTGTTAGATCAACGCACACGGACGCCGCTGAATGCCGCTCGAAGAACGTTTGCGGCATCAGTATCGGCGTTGAAGCGTACCGATGGTCGACAACGTCATCACGCCCGGCCGCGGACGGACGCGCCCCGCAAGAAGCCTGGCGACATACACGCCTGGCGACCTACGCGCCCAACGGACCCGCCGCCCCGGCGGCTGGCCCGCCGGCGACCTCGAAACCGACCGCCACCGCTCTGCCGTCAGAGCCCTTCCGGCCGGCTTTGCTCTGCTTACCTGGCGCAACTTTGTGTACCCCGCGATCGTTTCCGCAGCTCATGTCAGCGCTAAGTCGGCAGTCCGTGCAGCGCGACGTAGGGCGGCACGATCGGCTCTCGATCTTGCGGAATCCGCGGATGACTATGCGCCCGCGAAGGTAAGCAGAGCAAAGCAGGGCGGAATCCAATCGACGGAGTCGCACGCCCCCGCGAAGTTTGCCCGCGGGAGCCCGCCCAGAGCCGCCACGCCGGCAGCGGGAATATCGTTCTCAGGTTTCAGCCCAGGAAGGCGTGGCCCTCACCGCGGTATGTCGGGACGGATGCCGTGATCCGGTCGCCCTCGATCAGGTGAAGTTCGTTGACGTGCTCGCAGAGTTCGCCGGCCTTGGCGTGACGGAACCAGACGCGGTCGCCGGGGTGGAGAGCGGCGGCGGCGGGGCCGGTGAGCGGGGTCTGGACCTCGCCGGGGCCCTCCGTGCCGACGTAACCGAGGCCCTCGGGCAGCCAGGGGAGCGGCAGCCGGCTCTTGGCCGCGGGGCCGGACGCGACCCAGCCGCCGCCGAGCACGGTGGCGATGCCGTCGGCGGGACGGCGGACGATGGAGAGGCCGAAGAACGCGGCCGGTGCCGGGCGCCAGGCGCGGTAGGCGTCGAACAGCGCGGGGCCGTAGAGGCCGGAGCCGGCGGTGACCTCGGTGACGGCCGGGTCCTGCGCGGTGGTCGCGACGCTGCCGGTGCCGCCGCCGTTGACGAACTCCAGGTCGGCCAGCTCGCGGACTGCGGCGACCGCGGCCATCCGCCGGGGGAGCAGTTCGGTGCCGGAGCGCCTCTGCATGGCGCGGATGATCAGTCCGCGGGCGGCCTGCCGTGGGGGCGCGTCGCCGAGGCCGGCGATCTGTGCCTCGTAGGCCATCAGCCCGACCAGCCGGAAGCCCTTGCGCCGGGCGACGTGCTCCGCGAACCGGCCGGCCTGGGCTGCGGAGTGCACCGGGGAGCGCCGCACGCCCACGTGCAGGCGCCCGCCGAGCGGCCGCCAGGACGCGTCCAGGTCGAGGCAGATGCGGATCTCCTCACGGCTCCCGGGTGCGGCCACCGCGTCCATCAGGTCGAGCTGGGCCGGGCTATCCGCCATGATCGAGATGGCGGTGGCGAGCTTCGGGTCGGAGCCCAGCTCCGCGAGCGCGGACCGGCTGACGGTCGGATAGGCGCACAGGACGTCCTCGCTCACGCCGGAGCGCACCAGCCAGATCGCCTCGGGCAGCGTGTACGCCATCACGCCCTCCCAGCCGGGCCGGCGCAGCACCCGGGACAGCAGCGCGCGGCAGCGCACGGACTTCGCGGCGACCCTGATCGGCTTGCCGGCCGCGCGGCTGGTCAGCGCGTCCGCGTTGGCGTCGAACGCGGAGAGGTCGACCACGCCGACCGGGGGATCGAGGTGGGCGGTGGCACGGTCGAGCCGGGCACGCAGTGCGTCGCGGTCCGTGGGAGGCACGTGCGTACCGTATCGGGACAGGCCGGACAACGCGAGCATCCTTCACGTCTCGATCGGGGGAGATCAGGGGAAACTGGGGGCAGGGGTGAAAAGGGGCCGCGGCTAGAGTGTTCTGCCGGGGGCGCCCAGCGAGGGGCCGGCACGCGGAGGTACGGCCATCGAGACTCAGGCGAGCGGACAGGTTGACCTGTCCGGCATGAAGGCGCTGCGGTCGGTCATGCGCATCCGGCCGTTCCGGCGTCTCTGGATCGTGCTCGGTGTCGCCTCGCTCGGTGACTGGCTCGGCCTGCTGGCCACCGCGATCTTCGCGTCCGCACAGGTCACCGGCTCGGCCGCGAAGGGCCTGGTGTTCGGCTCCACGATCGCGGTGCGGCTGCTCCCGGCGCTGGTGCTCGGCCCGGTGGCCGGCGTGCTGGCCGACCGGTTCGACCGCCGCCTGACCATGGTCGTCTGCGACCTCTTCCGCTTCCTGCTGTTCCTCTCCATCCCGCTGACCGCGCTGGTGGTGGACAACCCGGGCATCATCGTGACCTGGGCCGCGATAGCCACGTTCCTGATCGAGGCGATCACGCTGATCTGGATCCCGGCCAAGGAGGCCGCGGTCCCGAACCTGATCCCGCGCGCCCGGCTGGAGATCTCCAACCAGCTCTCCCTGATCACGACGTACGGGATCACGCCGGTGATCGCGGCGCTCAGCCTCTCCGCGCTGGACGCGATCGTCCGCTCCGGCGCGGTGCCGCAGCCGCCGGAGTGGGGCGGGCCCGCGCAGCTGGCCCTCTACTTCAACGGGTTCTCCCGGCTCGCACTCGCGGCCGTGGTCTTCTTCGGCATCAAGGAGATCAGCGGCCGCGGCGACCGGCGCGAGCAGCAGGACCAGGGCATGCTCCGCCAGTTCGCCGAGGGCTGGAGGTACGTCGGCAAGACCCCGATGGTCCGCGGCCTGGTGCTCGGCATCCTCGGCGCGTTCGGCGGCGGCGGCATCGTGATCGGCACCGCCCGGTTCTTCACCGCCTCGCTCGGTGCCGGCGACGCCGCGTTCTACCTGCTCTTCGGCACGCTCTTCATCGGTCTCGGCGCCGGCATCGGCCTCGGCCCGGTGATCATCCGGGATCTGTCCCGGCGCCGCTGGTTCGGCATGAGCATCGTGCTGGCCGCCGGCTCGGTGATGTTCCTGGCCTTCGCGATCCACCTGGCCATGGCGATCCTGGGCGCGCTGCTGGTCGGCGCGGGTGCGGGCATGGCGTTCCTGGCCGGCACCACGCTGCTCGGCGGCGAGATCGGCGACGACGTGCGCGGCCGGGTCTTCGCCGTGGTCAACACCGGCACCCGGATGATCCTGATGATCGCGATCGCGCTCTCCGGCGTGATCGTCGGTGCCGGCGGCTCCCGGCGCGTGGAGATCGCCGGGGTGAGCGTCTCGTTCTCCTCCACCCGCGCGCTGCTGCTGGTCGCGGGCGCGGTCGGGATCGTCGCCGGGATAAGCGCGTTCCGGCAGATGGACGACAAGCGTGGCGTGCCGCTGCTGGCCGACCTGTGGGGCTCGATGCGCGGCCGTCCGCTCTCCGCGGCCGAGCCACGGCACGCCGCCGGACTCTTCGTGGTCTTCGAGGGCGGCGAGGGCGCGGGCAAGTCCACGCAGGTCAAGGCGCTCGCCGAGGCGCTGCGCGGGCACGGCCGGGCCGTGGTGGTCACGCGCGAGCCGGGCGCCACCGACATCGGTGCGGAGATCCGCAACCTGGTGCTGCACGGCTCGCCGCCGTCGCCGCGCGCGGAGGCGCTGCTCTACGCGGCCGACCGCGCCCACCACGTCGCCACCGTGGTCCGGCCGGCGCTGGGCCGGGGCGAGGTGGTGATCAGCGATCGGTATGTCGACTCGTCGCTGGCATACCAGGGCGCCGGCCGTACGCTGCCGGTCGAGGAGATCTCCTGGCTGTCCTCGTGGGCGACCGGCGGGCTCAAGCCGGACCTGGTGGTGCTGCTGGACGTGGACCCGAGCGTGGGGCTCGGCCGGGTGTCCGGCCGCGGCGAGGGCACCGACCGGCTGGAGAGCGAGGCGACCGCGTTCCACGAGCGGGTGCGGTACGCGTTCCTCGATCTCGCCGCCGCCGACCCCCGCCGCTACCTGGTGCTGGACGCGTCCCGTGCGCCGGACGAGCTCTCCGGCGAGATCATGGAGCGGGTGCTGGGCATGGCCCAGGAGCACGACGAGCCGGCGGTCACGGCGGAGAGGAGCGCCGCCTGATGGACGTCTTCGCGGCACTGATCGGCCAGGACTCGGCCACGGTCACGTTCCGGCGCGCGGCCGCCGAGGCGGACGCGCTGGTCAAGGCCGGCCGAGGCCTGGGCAACGAGGAGAAGGCCGAGACCGGCACCCGCACCGGCGCGATGACACACGCCTGGATCGTCACCGGCCCGCCCGGCTCCGGCCGGCTGGAGGCCGCGCGCGCGTTCGCGGCCGCGCTGCAGTGCCGCACCGGCACCGGCTGCGGCGAGTGCGACGGCTGCCACACCACGCTGGCCGGCACACACGCGGACGTGCGGATGGTGGTTCCGTCGGGGCTGTCCATCCTCGTGAGCGAGATGCGCGCGCTGGTGCTGCGCGCCGCCACGGCCCCGTCCGGCGGCCGGTGGCAGGTGGTGGTGATCAGCGACGCGGACCGGCTCACCGAGGGCGCCGGCAACGCGCTGCTGAAGGCGATCGAGGAGCCCTCGCCCCGCACCGTCTTCCTGCTCTGCACGCCGTCCACCCACCCGGACGACATCTCGGTGACCATCCGTTCCCGCTGCCGCGTGGTGCCACTGGTGCAGGCGCGCCCGGAGGCGCTGGCCGCCGCGCTGACCGCCCAGCGGGGCGTGGCGGTGGACGTGGCCGAGTGGGCCGCCTCGGCCGCGCAGGGCGACGTGGAGCTGGCCCGGCGGCTCGCCGAGGACCCGGAGGTGCGCAAGCGGCGCGAGGCCGTGCTCGCGGTGCCACGCAAGCTGACCAGTGTCGGCGCGGCGTTCGACGCGGCGTCCGCGCTGATCGAGGCCGCGGAGGCGGAGGCGGCCGCGCTGGTCGCGGAGCTGGACAGCACGGAACGGTCCGACCTGGAGCGCGCGCTGGGCGCGGGCGGCACCGGCCGGGGTGCGTCCGGTGCCATCCGGGGCGCCGCCGGTCAGATCAAGGAGCTGGAGAAGCGGCAGAAGTCGCGGGCCACCCGCGCGCAGCGGGACGCGCTGGACCGCGCGCTGGTCGACCTGGCCGGCTTCTACCGCGACGTGCTGACCGCGCAGTTCGGCGCGCCGGTCCGCCCGGTGCACGGTGACACCGCGGCGGGCGTGCGGGCCGCGGCCGGCAAGTGGACGGCGGAGAGCACGTTGCGCCGGCTGGAGGCGGTGCTCGGCTGCCGCGAGGCGATCACGCTGAACGTCAAGCCGCGGATCGCGGTGGAGGCGATGATGCTGTCGTTGTGGAAGGGCTGATTCCCATCCACGAGATTTTCATTCTTCGATGGGTTCGCTGCCGGAGGGATTACATCGGCGGCCGTTGACCGGTAGTGTGCTCAGCCGTAACGGAGGGCACACATCGAGCCATTCTCGACCTGGCCCGTGCGGCTGGCCGACGCGTCGCCGGCCCGTGGTCCGAGTGCCAGGGTGAGAGCTCATCGGTGAGGGAGCCGTGCATGCCCCGCGAGATCGACGAGGCGTGGGTCGACGAGGCCATCGCGCGCTATCGCCGAATCCAGACCGCGCAGGCCGAGTTCGACCGGGCCGCGGCGATGGTGGCGGTGACCGTCCGCTCCTCGGACGGCACGGTGGAAGTCGACGTCACCGCGTCCGGTGTGATCACGGACGTGCGCGTTCTCGGCGCACTGCACGGCCGCACCGGCCGCGAGCTGTCCGAGGCGGTCACGGCCGCGGTCACCGCCGCGACCGAGGCCGCACGCTGGGCCCGGGAGAAACTTCGCGCCGAGGCCTTCGCGGACTACCCGTCCCTCGCGGACTGACCTACCTCAGGGAGCCACGGATGGAAAGCATGCGTGAGGCCGCCGATCGACTCGACGGCGCCGCGTCGACGCTGGACTCGGCGTACCGGAAGCTTGTCGACCTGGAGGCCCCGGCCTGGATCGGCGCGGACGCCCCCGGCCGCCTCGGCGAACTGCACCGCTCGCTGCGCAGCCAGTGGACGCGCGTGGTGGAGGGGCACGCCCGGGAGGCCGCGTCCACCGCGGCCCGCCTCGCCGGCGCGGCCGAGTCGTTGCGCATCGCGGCGTCCGCGTACGCCGAGACCGACCACGCCACCGCCGGCCAATTCCGCGACCGCTAACCGATTTATCGAGGCATTTCCTGAGATGGACCAGCTGGACGCGCTCGCCGAGCCCGCCGCCGACCTGCTGCACCGGGTCGACGACGCGCTCCACACCCACGGCGCCCCTACCGAGCATCGCCTCTGGCCGCTGCTGCGCCGCCTCGGCGCGCTCACGCTCCCGTCGGTCGAGGCGATCGCCGCGCTGAGGCCCGCGCCGCTGCTCGCCGCGGGCGCGTCACTGCGCCAGATCGCCCGGGAGTACGGGGAGGCGCGCGACACCATCGGCACGCCGCAGGACTGGGAGGGTGCGGGCGCGCAGGCGTTCGAGCGGTACCGGGCCGGGCTCGCCGACCACCTGGCCGGCGGCGGCGCCAGCCTGGCCGGTCACCTGGCGGCCACCGCGGACTACACGGCCGCGCTCGACGCGTGGATCGCATCGTCCCGGACCGCGCTCGCCTCGGTCCTGGCCGCGTCGCTGGCCTCCGCGGAGGCGGTCAGTCTGGTCGCTGCCGTTCCGGACGACGAGCTGACGACCGCCACCGCGGCTGCGGAGATCGCGGCGCGGGTGCTCGGCGTGGTCGCGGAGATCGTCGAGGCCGGCGAGGCGCTGCACGCGGAGTGGACGGAACGGCTGGCCGGCATCGGCTACCGCGAGCCGGCCGACGAGCCGTTGCCGCCGCCGGACAGCGGGGTGCTGCGGGCCCGCTACTGATCGCTGTGCGAGTTTGTGTGACAACGCACCGGCGTCCGTCCTACGGTGGGCGGCATGGCTGAGCCGAAGACCCAGCGGAACGCGACCAGCGTGCCCGGTTTCCTCGCGTCCGTCACCGACGCCCGGCGGCGCGAGGACGCGGAGACCGCCTGCGCGCTCATCGCCGACGTGACCGGCGCGGAACCGGTCATGTGGGGGTCCAGCATCGTCGGCTTCGGCGCCTACCGCTACGAGTACGCGTCCGGCCGCAGCGGCGACTGGCCGGCGGTCGGTTTCTCGCCCCGGCGCGCGGCGCTGACGTTCTACCTGATGCCCGGCTTCGATGGATATGACGAGATTGTGGCGCGACTGGGTCCGCACTCGGCCGGCAAGTCCTGCCTCTACGTCAAGCGACTCGCGGACGTCGACGGCGAGGCGCTGCGCGAACTGATCGCGGGCGCGTTCCGGCACGTCGACGGCCGGACCCTGACATCGGAATCCTGATCCTCCGCTTTCCGGTCTGGCCACTTCCCATGCTTCTGCGGACGGTCTCCCTGCCGGATCCGAGGGTGTTCGCGCAAACCCACGCCGTGGTTGGCGGCGGCGTCGCGAGCCGGGTGGCCGGTGCCAAGAGCCGCTTCCGGCCGCGACGCCGCCGCCGTCCTCCTGCACCCCCCGCAGGATCTGTGGACACCTGCGCAACTGTGCGGCGCCGGTTTCCGGCACGGCCCCCGCGTGTGTCCTGACTGGATGGACGATCGCATTCGACCGACAGTCTTGAATGGTTCGATGCGGGGCAAATCAGCGCGCAGCGGGCCACTCCCCGATGGCCGTCCCGCGACGTAGGGTGAAGGGATGGGGATGCTGTGTGCGGTGAGTTTCAACCGTTATGGGCGCCTGTATTACCTGGATCCGGGCGATCTGCGCCCCGTCGTGGGTGACAAGGTGCTGGTGCCCACGGACGACGGGCCCGAGGTCGCCGAGTGCGTCTGGGCCGCGCAGTGGGTCACCGAGGAGACCGACGGCTTCCCCCGGCTGGCCGGCCTGGCGACGGAGGAGGACCTCAAGCGCGACGAGGCCCAGCGCCGCCGCAAGGCCGAGGCCAAGGTCGCCGCGAAGCGCCTGATCCGCGAGCACGACCTGCCGATGAAGGTGGTGGCGATCGACCACGTGCTGGAGTCCACCGGCGGCAACGGCGGCGCGCGCACCACGATCTACTTCACCGCGCCGCACCGTGTCGACTTCCGCTCGCTGGTTCGCGACCTCGGCGCCACCCTGCACTGCCGCGTCGAGCTGCGTCAGCTCTCCGCCCGCGACTCCGCCCGCGTGCAGGGCGGCATCGGCTCCTGCGGCCGCGACCTGTGCTGCGCCACGTTCCTCACCGACTTCGAGCCGGTCACCATCCGGATGGCCAAGGACCAGGAGCTCCCGCTCAACCCGCTACGCATCTCCGGCGCCTGCGGCCGCCTGATGTGCTGCCTGAAGTACGAACACCCGCTGTACCAGAAGTTCCAGGCCACCGCGCCCGCGGTCGGCACCCGGGTCAGCACCGACCACGGCGACGGCAAGGTCGTCGGCCACAGCGTTCCCCGGGATGAGGTCGTCGTCCGCCTCGATGCCGACGGCTCCCGCTGCTCCTGCTCACGGGCGTCGGTCTGCGGTCCGCGCCAGGCGCACGACGCGGCGTACCCGCAGGCCTGAGCGGTTTAGCGATCATGGTGATTTCGGTCACCATGATCCGCCCTGTCGGTATGCTGTTGATGCTATATTCTCGGGCGCGGAGATTGACTGGTCCAGAAGCTTCGACGCCTGGCTCGACGAGCTCGAGGGCGACATCTTCTACGACAGCGTCGGCCACCGGGCAGACCAGGTGATATCGGCATTCATCAGGGAGGCCGCGGGAGGCAGGAATGACTGATCAGCAACCGGCGCCGGAGCCGGAGGGCTTCGTCGGGACGTCGGCGGCGCGGGTCCGACTGGCGAGGCTCAAGGCCAGAAAGGGCGCGCCGGAGCGGGTCGACCGCATCCGCGCCGAGATGGCCGACGCCGACCGGGAATACGCGGAGAATCTCGCGTCCATCCGGAAGGCGGCCGACCTCACCCAGGTCGAGCTCGCCAAGCTGATGGGCGTCGCGCAGTCCGAGATCAGCCGGATCGAGAGCCGCCCCGACATGCTGCTCTCCACCCTCGCCAACTACCTGACCGCGGCGGGGGCGACCCGCTCCCGCGTCGTGGTCACCATCGGCGGCCAGGAAGTTGAGATCGACCTGACCGCCATCGTCGGCTGACCGGCTCAGATCCTGATCGGCTGGTCCTCAGCGAGGTGCGGCCGCAGCGGCGTGGCCGGGACGATCCAGGGGGAGTGCTCGGGTGCGTCCGGGGCGGCGGTCCAGCGGCGGTTCACGCGGCGCAGAGCGATGGGATAGACCGTGAGCGCGCCGTCCGGGGCGATGTGCATGCGGAGGAACGACTTGGAGTCGTCGATGCCCTGGCCGGCGAAGAGTTCGTTGACGTTGACGGTGAGGAAGTTGGCGATCACCAGGTAGAGGGCGAGCAACTCGGCGCCGAGGAAGCCGGCGACCGGGCCGTAGATGATCGCGGCCGTGACGACCTGCCACTCCCAGGTGGACAGCGGGCTGCTCAGCCACGCCCAGGTGCCGAGCGCGCCCACCGACAGGTGTGCCAGGCCGTGGGCTATGCCGATCAGCCAGTGTTTGGCGTACCCCTTATGGCCGATCTTTGGGGGTTTGGCGAACGCGATCGTGGCACCCAGCACGAAGAAGAGCATCAGGCCCAGCGGCAGCGTCAGGAGCTGCGGTGAGGACTCCTCGCCTCGCACGGCACCGCTCATGGTGAGCATCAGCATCGAGTGCACGATGCCGATGAGGGTGGCGAACCCGGGGTTGTTGCGCGGCAGGCGCCAGAAGATCCCCGGGATGTACGCGCGGGATTCCTTCACCGTGGGGAACCGGCCCTTGATCGCGTAGTCGCGCGGCACGCTGGCGTTCCGGACCAGCGTGTCGTGCGGCGGCACCGTGATCGTCTCGGGCAGCGAGTGCGTCGCGACCAGGTAGGCGCCGCCGCCTCCGCAGGTGATCAGCTCGCGGTCCGCGCCGGAGTAGCGCGCGTAGTGGTGCAGGTCGCCGCTGACCATCAGGCGCACCTGCGCGCCGGTCGGCGCCAGCACCTTGCGCACGAAGTAGTCGACGGAGTCGTACGCGCCCGGCCGGTCCGCGGCCTTGACCCAGGTCGGCGCCGGCACCGCCAGGATGATCCGGTCCTCCGGCCGGATCCGGTCCGCCACGTCCTGGAAGTACTCCAGCTGTGGATCGTCGATGTAGGACCCGGCCTGCTCGTCCAGGCCCAGCAGCCACCACCCGTGCGGCAGCTTCACCGCGAAGTAGGAGCGGCGCTGCTCGGTCCGCCAGCCGCCGAACTCCGCGTCCCGCCGCCGCGCGAACAGCCGCAGGAAGGCGGTGAGCCCGTCGTACCAGTCGTGGTTGCCCGGCACCGCGAACAGCGTCGGCTGGACGCCGTCCGGCGGCGCGACCGGCATCGCGGCCTCGTAGGGGCCCTTCGACCGGTTCTCGTAGGCCTCACCGCTCGCGGTCGGATACACCTGGTCGCCGCCCATCACCAGCAGCCGGCCGCGCGGCAGCGGCCGGTCCACGCCGTCCGGCCGCAGCTCCGGCTGCGCCAGCAGATACGCGATCGAGTACGTGGAGTCGAACCCGTCGCCCAGGTCGGCCACGTAGTCGATCCACAGCTCGTCGGCGTCACTGTGGTCGTGGCTGGGCGCCGGGCCGAGCGCGATCTGCATCTCGCGCTTGTCCAGATAGGCGCCGAACAGATGGGCCAGCAGGGTACGCAGACCCGCGTTGACCAGCAGCAGCGGCGCCAGCCAGGGCACCGGCGCCTGCGGGGTGAAGCCGAGCTCGCGCGGGTCGAGGGACGCGGGACGGCGCCGGACGCGAAGCTGCGCCTCCGCCGGCACCTCGGTGGGATCGACGGTCACGATCCGAATCTAGCGGGGATTGTCGACGATCACTCGATGAGGAGATCAGCGGGCGGTCATGAACGCGCCGATCGCCTGCACCGCGCGGCTCCGCAACGTCGCCGGCCGCGCCTCGCCGTCGGCCGGCACGCCCTCCACCAGCTCGCCCGCGAGCCACGCCGCGACCGCGCCGAGCAGCAGGATCAACAGCTCGACCGCCACCAGCATCGCGCCCGCGGCCCGCTCCGGGTCACCGACCCGGACCAGCCACACCACCGCGAACATGGCCAGCACGCCGCCGTTGATCAGCCCGTGCGCGATCGCCACCCGCCGCGCCCGCGTGCCGGGCTGCAGGAAGAGCAGATCGGCGATGCCGGCCAGCCCCGCGATCGCCGCGCCGAACAGTCCGCCGACCACCTGCCAGTAACCGGCCATCGCCAGCAGCGACGGCCCACCCATCAGGTGGAAGAGATCGAAGATGATTCCGGTCACGAACAGGCCCATCGGAAGCATGAACAGCATCAGGTGGACCGAGTGCCCCGAGACCTTGAGTCGGCTCTCCACGATCGTCACCCGCTCCCACATCGCCCAGCGCGTCGTCGGGAGGTTCGGTACCCGGGCCTATATATACCAAAACAACGACCGTATGTGACAGGACGCGCACGGAAGATGGCAGGCCGCGTAGTCGCGGTCCGGCACGCCGTGCTCCAGCACACCGAGGCGTACCGGGCCGCGTGTGAGCAGATCGCCGGCGGGTTCGTCGACCACCGCCCGATCCTGACCGAGGCCATGCAGGACGGCACTTCGATGGCCTACGCCCTGGCGGCGCTGCACGGCACGGGCTACCGGGTCGACCTGGAATTCTGGGACGGCGAGGCGGAGTCCTGCTGCCCACCGAACCAGGGCCGGTAACCGGCCCTTGCTGAGGAGTCGCGATGCTCGTGCAGTGGCTGATCGGCAGCGGCCACACCCCCGCGGCGGCCGAGGCGTGGCGTCGCGAGGCGGGCGGGAGGCTGGCTGAGCCGCTGTGTCCTCAGCGTTGTCCCCAGATCGTGATCTTTCGATGAGGGGCCGTCGTTGGCGCGTGCACCGCATATGACGAAGCCCCTGGTCACCGAGGTGACCAGGGGCTTCGCACTGCCGAGCCGCCTGACGGAATCGAACCGTCGACCTTGTTATTACGAGTAACACGCTCTACCGACTGAGCTAAGGCGGCAACGCCCACTCAATATACGTCACGCCTGGAGCCGCCCGACACCGAGATCCCCCGGGGCGTGTCGGGGCAGGTCACATGCGGGTGTGGTTTCGGGTGGGGAGGGTCGGGAAAGCCGGGGGCGAAGCCGAACGGAAGGGATGGGCGAGATGAGTGGGGTGCTGGAAGGCAAGCGGGTCGCGTTCCTGGCGACGGACGGCGTGGAGGAGGTCGAGTACACGCAGCCACGGCAGGCGGTGATCGATGCCGGCGGCGTGGTCGAGCTGGTGTCGATCAAGTCCGGTGAGATCCAGTCGATGGACCACATGGACAAGTCGAAGACGTACCCGGTGGACAAGGTGGTGACGGACGCCGGCGAGCAGGAGTACGACGCGCTGGTGCTGCCGGGCGGCGTGGCGAACCCGGATTTCCTGCGCGCGGACCCGGACGCGGTCCGGTTCGTGCGGTCGTTCTTCGACGCGCACAAGCCGGTCGCGGCCATCTGTCACGGGCCGTGGACGCTGGTCGAGGCGGGCGTGGTGGACGGGCGCACGCTGACGTCCTGGCCGAGCCTGCGCACCGACCTGGCGAACGCGGGCGCGACCTGGGTCGACGAGGAGGTCTACGTCGACAACGGATTGGTGACCAGCCGCAACCCGGACGACCTGCCGGCCTTCTGCACGAAGATGGTCGAGGCGATCGCCGAGGGCCCACACGTCCGCCAGCACGCCTAGGGAAGGGTCGAGACGGGCAGTGCGCCGTCGGCGTACGACGAGCGCACCTGCTTCTTGTCGAACTTGCCGACCGACGTCTTCGGGACCTCGGGGATGAACGCCCACCGCTCCGGCAGCTGCCACTTCGCCACCCGTGACGACAGGAACTCGCGCAGCTCCGTGGCGGTGGCGGACGTGCCGTCGCGGAGCACGACGGTGGCGAACGGGCGTTCTCCCCAGCGGTCGTCGGGCACGCCGACCACGCACGCCTCCAGCACGGCCGGGTGCGCCATCAGGTGGTTCTCCAGCTCGACCGAGGAGATCCACTCGCCGCCGGACTTGATCACGTCCTTGGCGCGGTCGGTGAGCGTGAGGAACCCCTCGGCGGAGAGCGTGCCGACGTCGCCGGTGCGCAGCCAGCCGTCCCGGAACTTCTCCGGGTCCGGCCGGTCCTCGCCGAGGTATCCGGCGGTGACCCACGGGCCGCGGACCTCCAGCTCGCCGACCGACTCGCCGTCGGACGGCACCACCTCGCCGAGCGGGCCGACGATCCGGGCCGCCACGCCGGCCGGGACGCGTCCCTGCGTGTACCGGTAGGGCCACGGGTCGACGCCGGCCGGCGGGCGGGACATCGAGCCGAGCGGGGACGTCTCGGTCATGCCCCAGGCGTGCACGATGGCGATCCCGTATCGCTCCTGGAACGCGTGCATCAGCGCGGGCGGGCAGGCCGACCCGCCGACGATCACCTCGGTCATCGAGGAGACGTCCGTCGGAGAGGCGTCCAGGTGGGCGAGCAGGTCGGTCCAGATGGTCGGCACGGCCGCGGCCTTGGTCGGGCGCTCTGCCGCGATCATCGGCGCGATCGCGGCACCGGCCATGAACCGGTCCGGCATGACCAGCGACGCGCCGGACATGAAGCACGCGTACGGCAGGCCCCAGGACATGGCGTGGAACATCGGCACGATCGCGAGCATGGTGTCGTGCGTGCTCAGCCCGAACGACTCCGGCGTGCACACCTGCATGGAGTGCAGCCAGATCGAGCGGTGTGAGTAGGCCACGCCCTTCGGGTTGCCGGTGGTCCCGGAGGTGTAGCAGAGCGCGGCGGCGTCCTGCTCGTCCAGGTCGGGCCAGTCATAGCCGGAGGGCCGCCCGGCCAGCAGGTCCGACCAGGAGTGCACCTGCCACGGCCCGGCCGGGACCGCGGCGGCCGAGCCGTTGACCACCACGTGCTCGACCGTCTTCAGCGCCGGCAGCACCCGGGCCAGCAGCGGCACCAGCGTCTCGTCGACCAGGATCACCCGGTCCTCCGCGTGGTTCGCGATGTAGGTCAGCTGCTCCGGGAACAGCCGCAGGTTGAGCGTGTGCAGCACCGCGCCCATGCTCGGCACCGCGTAGTAGGCCGTGAGGTGCTCCGCGTTGTTCCACATGAACGTGGCGACGCGCTGGTCGCCGGTGACGCCGAGCTCGTCGCGCAGCGCGTGCGCGAGCCGGGCCGCGTCCGCACCCACCTGGGTGTACGTCGTCCGGCGGGAGCCGGCGCCGGTCCAGGTGGCCACGGTCGCGCGGCCGTGCACGGTGCTGCCGTGCTCGAGCAGCCGGGAGACGAGCAACGGATTCGCCATCATCGTGCTACGCATGCGCACCAACGTTAGGTGACCGGGGTCACAGTGCGGAAGGGTTCGGGCGCTGTGAAAAACTGCGGTCATGGTCAGCATTCCGTGGGCGGACTCGTACATGGGCCAGATTCGCGAGCTGGCCGGCGATCGGGTCCTGATGTTCATCGCGGCGCGTGCGGTGCTGCGCGACGATCGGGGCCGGGTGCTGCTGATCCAGCGGTCCGACAACGGGCACTGGGCGCTGCCGGCCGGTGCGATGGAGCTGGGTGAGTCGATCGTCGACTGCGCGATCCGCGAGGTGCGGGAGGAGACCGGGCTGCACGCGCGCCGGGTCACGCCGTACGCGATGTACTCCGGCGCGGACTACACGTTCACGAACATGTGGGGTCACACGTACCAGCACTTCGTCACCGGCTTCCGGGTCGACGAGTGGGACGGTGAGTTGCAGCGCGTGACGGACGAGAGCCTCGACGCGATGTGGTTCGACCTCGCGGAACCGCCGTTCCCGGTCCCGGGCACGGTCGCGCGCACGCTGGACGACCTGGCCGAGTTCGAGCGGACCGGGAATCTGGTAATGAGGTAGCCGCCTTTCGCAAGATCAGGCAGCATGCCGGTACGTGATGGACCTGTCCCCGCTGCGGATCTCGCGCGACTTCCGGCTGATCTTCTCGGCGTCCACGGTCTCGGGTCTCGGCTCGTACATCAGCCTCATCACGATCCCGTACCAGGTCGCGCAGATGACCGACGACCCGCTGATGGTCGGTCTGCTCGGCGTGGCCGAGCTGGTGCCGCTGATCTTCATGTCGTTCGTCGGCGGCGCGCTCGCCGACTACGTCGACCGGCGGCGGCTGGTGCTGATCAGCGAGGCGGCACTCGCCGGGCTGGCCCTGGTGCTGCTGCTCAACTCGCTGCTGGCGGACGCGCACCTGTGGGTGCTGTTCCTGGTCGCCGGGCTGGCCGCCGCGTTCGAGGGCGTCCAGCGCCCGGCGTTCGAGGGCACGATCCCACGCGTGGTGCCGCTGGAGAAGCTGCCCGCGGCGATCGCGCTGAACTCGCTCAGCAGCCAGGTCCGGCAGCTCGCCGGCCCGGGCCTGGCCGGCGTGCTGATGGCGACCGTGGACCTGCACTGGGTCTACGCGTTCGACCTGCTCACCTTCGTGGTCTCGCTGGCCTGCCTGTGGCTGGTCAAGGCCGTGCCCCCGCCGCCCGCCGCGGAACGCCCGTCGACCCGGTCCGTGGTGACCGGTATCCGGTACGCGCGCAGCCGCCCCGAGCTGCTCGGCACGTACCTGGTCGACATCAACGCGATGTTCTTCGCCATGCCGTCCGCGCTCTACCCGTTCATGGCCGACGACCTCGGCGGCCCGGAGGTGCTGGGCCTGCTCTACGCCGCACCCGCGATCGGGTCGATGCTGGCCTCGCTCACGTCCGGCTGGACCGGGCGGATCCACCGGCACGGCCTGATGGTGGTGCTGGCCGCCGGTGCCTGGGGCGTCGGCATCATCGGCGCCGGCCTGGCGAACGAGCTGTGGCTGGTGGTGGCGTGCCTGGCGTTCGCCGGCGCGGCGGACATGATCTCCGGCGTGTTCCGGATGACCATCTGGGGGCAGACCATCCCGGACCACCTGCGCGGGCGGCTGGCCGGGATCGAGATGATCTCGTACTCGGTCGGCCCGCTGCTCGGCGGCACGCGTGCCGGCCTGGTCGCGCGGGTCACCGGCGTGAGCGGCTCGATCGTCACCGGCGGCATCCTGTGCGTGCTCGGCACGATCGCGCTCGCGGCCGCGCTGCCGTCCTTCCTGCGGTACGACGGCCGTGACGGCCTGGAACGCAAGCGCGCGGCCGACCGGGAGTGGGCGGAGCGCTCCACCACCTGACCGGACGGCCGCTTCGCCAACCCCAAACCCGAGACCCCGCGTGGGTACGGCGTTCAGGAGGCCTTCTTCGCGGCACTCCTGGACGCCGTGGTCTTCTTCGCAGCCGACGCCGTCTTCTTCGCCGCGGTGGTCTTCTTCGCGGGCGTCGCGGTCTTCTTCGCCGGAGCCGCCTTCTTGGCAGGGGCCGCCTCATCGTCGGTCTTCTTCGCGGCCGTCTTCGTCGCGGCGGAGCCCGAGGAGGTTTTCTTCGCGGCGGGGGCGGCTTTCTTCGTACCCTCGCTGGTCGTGGGTTGTGGGTCTGATTCGCCGCGAGCCGCGCGGGCCCGTTCGACCGATGCGCGCAACGCGGCCATCAGGTCGGTCGCGGCCGGCGCCGCCTCCTCTTCCTCCTCCGGCGCGACGATCTCCCGGCCCTCGACCTTGGCGTCGATGACCTCCTGCAGCGCGGCCCGGTAGTTATCGCTGTACGTCTCCGGGTCGAAGTCCGCGGCCATCGAGTCGATCAGCGAGGACGCCATCGCCAGCTCGGCCGGGCGGACCTCGATGTCGTCGTCGAGGAAGCCGAACTCGGGCGCACGCACCTCGTCCGGCCAGAGCATCGTGTTGAGCAGCAGCACGTCGTCGTGGACGCGCAGCGTGGCGAGCTGCTCGCGCTGACGCAGCGCCACCTTGACGATCGCCACCCGGTCCGCGTCGCCGAGCGCCTCGCGCAGCAGCACGTAGGGCTTGGTCGCGGCGCCGTCCGGCTCCAGGTAGTAGGCCTTGTTGTAGAGGATCGGGTCGACCTGCTCGGCCGGCACGAACTCCAGCACCTCGATCGCGCGCGAGGTGGAGAGCGGCAGCTCCGCGAAGTCGTCGTCGGTCAGCACCACCATCTCGCCGCCGCCGATGTCGTAACCCTTGGCGATGTCGTCGAACTTCACTTCTTCGCCGTCGACGGAGCAGACCCGTTTGTACTTGATCCGGCCACCGTCCTCCCGGTGCACCTGATGGAACCGGATGTCCTTCTCCTCGGTGGCCGAGAAGAGCCGCACCGCGATCGACACCAGGCCGAACGAGACGGCTCCCTTCCAGATAGCCCGCATGGTCGCTCCCTAGGCTTGAGCAGCCGGAACCCCCGCCCGACATTTGGCCCGGTAACTACGAGGATCGCACTGATGTGACCATCGCGCGAGGTTTTGCGGCTAGCCTGACCCAATGGCGGCCGGGCCACGCCCGATGCTGGCCACGTCGGGCGAGCTGCCCGCCGGTGCCGGCTGGGCGTTCGAGTTCAAGTGGGACGGCGTTCGCGCGCTCGCCGACGCCGCCGGGGGCGCACTGCGTCTCGCGGCCCGGTCCGGCACGGACATCACGGTCGCCTATCCGGAGCTGGCGCCGCTCGGCGGGCTGCTCGGCGACGCGCTGCTGGACGGCGAGATCGTGGTGCTCAGCGACGGCCGCCCGTCGTTCCAGCTCCTCGCGGAGCGGATGCACGTGCGCGACCGGGCCCGTGCGGCGCGGCTCGCGGTGACCCGGCCGATCACCTACATGGTCTTCGACCTGCTCCGGCAGGACGGCGAGGACCTGACCGGCCTGCCGTACGCGGAGCGGCGCGCACGGCTGGAGGCGCTGCTGTCCGACGGGCCGCGCTGGGCCGTGCCGCCGACGTTCCCGGACGGGCCGGTCACGCAGGCCGTGGCGGAGGAGAACCGGCTGGAGGGCGTGGTCGCGAAGCGGCTCACCTCGGTCTACCTGCCGGGCACCCGCTCGCCCGACTGGATCAAAATCAAGATGGACCTGACCGGCGACTTCGTGATCGGTGGCTGGCGGCCGGGGGTGCGCCGGATCGGCGGCCTGCTGGTCGGCGTGCCGGGGCCGGACGGCCGGCTGCTGTTCCGTGGCCGGGTCGGCGGCGGCATCGGCGCGGCCACCGAACGGGCGCTGCTGGCGTTGCTGGAGCCGCTGGTGACCGCGACATCGCCTTTTCTGGACGTGCCGCGCGAGGATGCCCGCGGCGCGATCTGGGTAGATCCGACGCAGGTGGTCGAAATCAAGTACGGCCAGCGCACGCTCGACGCCCGCCTGCGTTTTCCCCGATTTTTGCGTTTACGTCCCGATAAATCGCCCGGGGAGGTGACTGACGATGCCTAGCCGGATGGTGGTCGAGGTGGACGGCCGCGAGGTGGAGCTCTCCAACCTCGACAAGGTGCTCTACCCGGACGCCGGCTTCACCAAGGCCGAGGTGATCGACTACTACACCCGGGTCGCGCCCGCGCTGCTGCCGCACCTGCGCGGCCGCCCGCTGACCCGGATCCGCTACCCGAACGGCGTCGGCGGCCAGTTCTTCTTCGAGAAGAACAAGCCCGGGGGGACGCCGTCATGGGTGCACACCGAGACGCTGCCGGTCCCGGGCTCCACCCATGGCCGGGAGAACATCGACTTCGTGGTCGTCGACGATCTGCCCACGCTGGTCTGGTGCGCGAACATCGCCTCGCTGGAGCTGCACACGCCGCAGTGGCGGGTCGGTGCCGACCCGGATCTGCTGGTGGTCGACCTGGACCCGGGTGCACCGGCCGGCCTGCGCGAATGCTGCGCGGTCGCGGTGCTGATGCGCGACCGGCTCGGCCAGGACGGGATCGCCTGTTACCCGAAGACGTCCGGCAAGAAGGGCATGCAGCTCTGCTGCCCGGTCGCCGGAACCCAGAACGCCGAGATCATCAGCGGGTACGCGAAGCGCGTCGCCGAGGAGCTGGCGCGCGCGGTCCCGGGCGGCATCACCGCGAGGATGGCGAAGCAGCTGCGACCCGGCAAGATCTTCATCGACTGGAGTCAGAACAACGCGTTCAAGACCACGGTCGCGCCCTACTCGCTGCGCGCGCTGTCCACCCCGACCGCGTCCGCGCCGCTCACCTGGGACGAGGTCGAGTCGGTGGCGTGCGGCGACGCGGAGGCCCGGCAGCTCACGCCGTCCGAGGTGCTGGCCCGCCTGGACTCCGACGGCGACCTGCTGGCCCCGCTGATCGCCGGCGGCCCCGAGGTCCCCGTTCCGTGATCGGGGACCCCGGGGGTGGGGAGACCTAGAACTCCGGCAGCTTCGGGCCGAGGATGTCGTCCGCGTCCGTGATCGTGTACGCGTAGCCCTGCTCGGCCAGGAACCGCTGCCGGTGCGCGGCATATTCGGTGTCGATCGTGTCCCGGGACACCACGGTGTAGAAGTGCGCCTGCCGCCCGTCCGCCTTCGGCCGGAGCACCCGGCCCAGCCGCTGAGCCTCCTCCTGCCGCGAACCGAACGTGCCGGACACCTGGATCGCCACCGCCGCCTCCGGCAGGTCGATCGAGAAGTTGCCGACCTTCGAGATCACCAGCGTGGAGATCTCCCCGGCCCGGAACGCGTCGAACAGCCGCTCGCGCTCCTTGTTCGTCGTGGAGCCCTGCACGATCGGCGCGTCCAGGAACTCGCCGAGCTGGTGCAGCTGATCGATGTAACCGCCGATCACCAGCTTCTGGTCGTCCGGGTGCCGCTCCAGCAGCGCCTTCACCACCGGCAGCTTGGTCCGCGCGGTCGCGGCCATCCGGTAGCGCTCCTCCGCCTCCGCGGTCGCGTAACTCATCCGCTCCGCGTCGGTCAGCGTGACCCGGACCTCCATGCACTCGGCCGGCGCGATCCAGCCCTGCGCCTCGATGTCCTTCCACGGCGCGTCGTACCGCTTCGGGCCGATCAGCGAGAAGACGTCGCCCTCCCGGCCGTCCTCGCGGACCAGCGTGGCGGTCAGGCCCAGCCGGCGGCGCGCCTGGAGGTCCGCGGTGAACCGGAAGATCGGCGCCGGGAGCAGGTGCACCTCGTCGTAGACGACCAGGCCCCAGTCCCGCGCGGAGAACAGGTCCAGGTGCGTGAACGCGCCGTTCCGCCGGGACGTGAGCACCTGGTACGTCGCGATGGTGACCGGGCGGATCTCCTTGCGCTCCCCGCTGTACTCCCCGATCTCCTCCTCGGTCAGCGAGGTGCGCGCGATCAGCTCCCGCTTCCACTGCCGGCCCGCGACCGTGTTGGTCACCAGGATCAGCGTGGTCGCCTTCGCCTCCGCCATCGCAGCCGCGCCGACCAGCGTCTTGCCCGCGCCGCAGGGCAGCACCACCACGCCCGAGCCGCCGGCCCAGAACGTGTCGACCGCCTCGCGCTGGTAGTTGCGCAGCGTCCAGCCGTCCTGTGCCAGGTCGATCTGGTGGGCCTCGCCGTCCACGTAACCCGCGAGGTCCTCGGCCGGCCAGCCCAGCTTGA
Organism: Catenuloplanes nepalensis; assembly: GCF_030811575.1. Taxonomy (GTDB): domain Bacteria; phylum Actinomycetota; class Actinomycetes; order Mycobacteriales; family Micromonosporaceae; genus Catenuloplanes; species Catenuloplanes nepalensis. Next base: position 8,566,090 of record NZ_JAUSRA010000001.1, read on the forward strand.
GCAGTGCCTGCTTCAGCCGGCCGCGCTCGGACGGATGCACCACGATGGTGTCGTCGTCGACCTTCGCGCCGAGCATGCCGGCCAGTTTCTTCGACTTCGCGACCTCGATCAGCACGATCCGGTCCAGCGCGTGCAGCGTCAGGCCGTGCTGCGGGTGGTTGACCAGCTGAAGCCGGCCGTACCGGTCCATGGTCTCGGCCACGTCCACCAGCAGCGCGTGCGGTACGGGGTAGCGGGAGAAGCGGATGAGCGCGTCCACCACCGCCTCCGCGTCGTGCCCGGCGGCCCGCGCGTTCCACAGGCCCAGCGGCGTCAACCGGTACGTGTGCACGTGCTCCGGCGAACGCTCCAACTCGGCGAACGGCGCGATCGCGATCCGGCACGCTTGCGCGTCCTTGTGATCGACCTCCAGCAGCAGGGTCTTGTCCGATTGCACGATCAGTGGTCCATCGGCCACAGCTGTGACTCCCTCCGCACCCCGACTCGGGCGACCATCCAGTCTGTCACGCGATCGGGCCGGCCGTGGAATCCGCGTGCAACCGGTCACCGCCCGAAGGCGTCTCCTCAAGGTGGGTGACGCGCGTTCGTGTGATCAACGGGGGCGAGCGCGCGTCTTCCACCTGTCCCCCGCAGGCACGTAGGTGTCACTCTCGATATGGGTGCTCACCTATGCGGGGGTGGTCATGGATCCTGACGACGCGACTCCGGTGTCCCGGGCGGCCGTGGTGGGTTACACCCTGCTCGGCCTGGTGCTGTTCGGCTGGTTCCTGCACGGCCTGTTCATCGAGCGCCAGGGATTCGTCGACTCGATGGGCGAGTCCCTGGGCTCCGCCGTCACCGCCTTGGTGATCGTTTCGGTAGTGGCCTCCTTCAGAGCCTCGGGTCGTCGCTCCGCTCCTCCGGCTCGGGCGCCCTCGGACGTCGTCTCGCCGAAGGCGAAGGGAGCACCTTCGAGGAAACGACGACGTCGCGCCCTCACGAAGGCAGAACCGCCGCCGTGATCCGGTGCAGCGCCATCGTGTGCAGCATCTCCGTGCGCTCGTCCTCCGCGCGCAGATAGCCCGCGCCGATCGAGACCGGCCGGACCAGGCGGGTGGCGGTGGCGCCGTGCGCGTCGACGTATCCGACCCAGACCAGCGCCTTGTCCCGGACCGCCTGCTGGAGCACGGCGAGCGCCTGCGTGTGCGCCTGGCCCTCCGCGTCCCGGACCGTCGACGGCGCCCGCCGTGCGGCCCGGGCCGCCGCGTCGCCGCGCCGGATCTGCTCGACGAGGCCGAGCAGGCGCGGACGGGTCAGCCGGGACGCGATCAGCGAGTCCGACGCGGTCGCGGCCAGGGTGCCCCGCGCGGCCGCCCGCTTCGCCTTCGGCCGGTTCAGCACGGTGGCGCCGGACGCGTCCTCCGGCACCGGTGCGTACCCCGCCTCGCGCAGCGCGGGCAGCAGCCGGCCCGGCGCGTACGGGCTGCACAGCACGGTCGGAGCCAGCCGGCGCAACGCCAGCGCGGCCAGCCGCCGGTCCGCCAGCGCCTCGGCCAGCAGCGACTCGTCGTCGCTGCGCAGGTACGCCCCGGCCGTACCCACGCGCAGCCCGCCGTGCTTGCGCGCCACGTCGTCCACCAGGTAGGTCAGCGACTGCGGCACCGGCGTGCGGGACCGCCGCGTGAACAACCGGTGCAGCTCGTCCGCGGAGTAGCCGGCGTCCAGCGCACGCCGGATGCTCGCCGTGGTCAGCCGGTGCACGCTCGCGCCGCCCGCGGACTCGTGCTCGGCCACCGTCTCCAGCTCCGCGGCCAGCTCCGGCTCCGGCGGGCCGGGCACCACCACGGACAGGTCCGCCTGGATCAGCACGTGGTCGACCGGCGCGGGCAGCAGGCCGTCCAGCGCGCGCACCACCTCCGGGTCGCCCGGCTCGCGGTCCGCCTCCGCGCGCAGGCCCAGCGGATCGCCGGCGATCGCCGCGTCCCGGGCCGCCGCGGACGACTCCTCCCCGACCAGCAGCCGGCCGAACGAGGTCAGCGCGCCCAGCCCGGTCACGCCCAGCTCCGCCGCCTCGGCCAGCGCCAGGTGCGTCGAGCCCTCCCAGCCCCGGGTGCGCCGCGGCGACCGCCACACCATGATCGACAGGATCTCGTCGCCGGTCGGCGCCGCGCCCGGCTCCAGCCCGGCCAGCACCTCCAGCACCACCCGCCGGTTCGCGGGCGCGCCCAGGCGCTCGCCGTCCGTGGAGAGCGCGTTGAGCGGCTTGTCGCGCTCGTCGCGCTGGCCCGGCTGGACCACCTGGCGCGGCATGGCCAGCCAGGCACCCGCCAGATCGGTCCAGCGCCGGGCCAGGGACGTCGCGCGCCACACGTCGTAGGCCGCGGTCGGCAGCCAGATCATCTCGCCGGGCGGGCCGCCCACCCGGCGACTCTTCGCGGTGGCCGCCTCCGCGTCGCCGAGCAGACCGGCCGCCAACGCCACCTCCAGCAGCAGGATCGACGTGCCCTCGTCGACACCGGCCGCCTTGGCCAGCCGGCGGATCTCGCGCACGCCCAGCCCACCGGCGCGCAGCACGGCCGGCGGCTCGGCCGCGACCGCCTCCAGCAGCGCCTCCACCCGGCGCACCGTCTCCATCGCCTGACCCGCGCCCGCGGAGTCCGCGGCCTTCGGGTCCCGGCCGAGCGGCGTGATCGCCGGCGGGTGCGGGCGCAGCACGCCGAGCGGGCCGGTGTCCCGGCGCAGCAGCAGGCCGATCTCGCGGGGCAACTCCACCGTCTCCGCCGAGACCGGCACCAGCAGCCCGGCCTCGACCAGCCGGCGCACCGGGCCGCCCGGCTCGTCCGCGGCGTCGTCGCCGGGGTCGGCGTCTGCCATCCCGATCGAGGAGCCCGGCGTCACCCCGGCCAGCGCGGCCGCGGAGACCGTGCCCACCGGCGGGCCCGCGGCCAGCCGGTCCAGCACCGCACGGGCCGACGGGGACAGAGCCAGCACGGCCCGCCGCAGCTTCGCCGGGTCCGCGCAGAGCGCCTCGGTCCGCGCGTTCAGGTCCGCGGCCGGCCGGCCCAGACCCGCGGGGTACGGCGAGGAGACGTCGTCCAGCGCGGGCGTCAGCTCCAGCGCGTCGTCGTCGCCGTAGATCAGGAACAGCGCGCGCAGTTCGGCCAGGGCGTCCCGCGCCTCGGCCGTGCCCGCGGCCATGGTCAGGATCGCCGCGACCGAGGTGTGCCCGTCCGGGTCGCGAGTCAGCCGGGCCGCGTCCAGGATCAGCAGCGAGAACTGGGTGAGCCCCTCCAGCGCCCGCGCGGTCGACACGCGCGACTGCGCGCGGGCGGCGAGCGCGGAGACGTCCACGGGGACGGGCACGGTCAGATCCGGGCGACGGCGGAGCAGGTCGCTCAGCTCGTCGTCCGTACGGGAGCGCAGGTGGTCCGCGAGTGAGGTGGTCATCGTCCTTCAACGCTATCCGGCCGCGCCCGGCGCTGGAGATCCATGGGACGATGATCCCCGGACGAGGACCCGGTGGGAACATTCTCATCGGTTGCATCACCGACAGCTAGGGAGCAGCAGCATGGCACGGACGGAGAAGCCCGCCGCCCAGGAGAAGGTGCGGTCCAAGGAGCCGAAGCCCGGTCACCTGGCGGTGTCGGAGCTCGCCTCCGACCGTCCCGGTGCGCCCTCCCCGTTCGGCGACGACCAGACGTTCCCGCTGCCGGTCGACCGCCTGATCTACCACCGCAGCGACTCCGGGCACTGACGTGATATCGGTCGGCTTCGACCTGGACATGACGCTGATCGACTCCCGGCCCGGCATCGCCGCGAACTACCGGGAGCTGACCGCACGCACCGGTGTCCCGGTCGACGCCGACCTCGCGGTCAGCCGCCTCGGCCCGCCGCTGCGCACCGAGCTGGCCCACTGGTTCCCGCCGGACGCGATCGAGGACGCGGTCACGCTGTTCCGCGCGCTCTACCCCGACCACGCGGTCACCCCGGCCCTGCCGATGCCCGGTGCGCTGGACGCGCTGCACGCGGTGCGCTCCCGGGGCGGTCGTGTGGTGGTCGTCACGTCCAAGCTCGGCCGCCTGGCCCGGCTGCACGTCGACCACCTCGGCCTGCCGGTCGACGAGATCGCCGGCGACCTCTTCGCCGAGGGCAAGGCGACCGCGATCGTGCAGCACGGCGTCGGGCTCTACGTCGGCGACCACACCGCCGACATGATCGCCGCCCGCACCGCCGGGATCCCCGGCGTGGGCGTGACCACGGGTCCCTGCTCGGCCGCGGAACTGCACGACGCCGGCGCGACCGCGGTCCTCACCGATCTCGCGGAGTTCCCCGGCTGGTTGGACGATCATCTCGCCCGCCAGGCTCACTGAGCCGGGCGGGATTGCGGTTGGTCCGTACCGGCGCGGTCAGTAGCCTTGTGGGCACAGGGCGGCACTCCGGCCGCCCGTCTGTCCAACGGAGTTGAGGTCCGCGGTGCCTACGGGTCGAGTGAAGTGGTACGACGCGCAGAAGGGCTACGGTTTCGTCACCAGTGATGAAGGCGGCGACGTGTTCCTGCCCAAGGGCGCGCTCCCCGCTGGTGTCACGGAGCTCAAGGGCGGGCAGAAGATCGAGTTCGGTGTCGTCGACAGCCGCAAGGGCGCCCAGGCGATGGGCGTCAAGCTGCTGGAGGCCCCGCCCTCCGTCTCCGAGCTGCGGCGACGCCCCGCCGAGGAGCTGCACGGTCTCATCGAAGACATGATCAAGGTGCTGGAGGCGAAGATCCAGCCCGACCTGCGCCGCGGCCGTTTCCCGGACAAACGCAGCGCGCAGAAGGTCGCCCAGGTGGTCCACGCGGTCGCCCGCGAGCTGGAGATCTAGATCTGGCGGAGGGGCCCTTCCGAGGGCCCCTTCCTCATGCCCGCAGCGGCGGCACCTCCGGCGTGAACCCGGCCTTCGCGGCCCGCCCGAGCAGCGCGTTCACCGCCTCGTACCCGGCGTCGCCCAGCTCCGCCGTGAACTCGTTCACGTACAGCGCGATGTGCTGTTCCTGCACCGCCGGATCCATCTCCTGCGCGTGCGCCATCACGTAGTCCCGGCTCGCCGCCGGATCCGCCCACGCGGCCCGCACCGACTCCCGGATCCACGCGGTCGCCGCGGCCGGATCGACCTTCCCGCGCCGCGCCAGGATAGCGCCCAGCGGAATCGGCAGCCCGGTGTCCGACTCCCACCACTCGCCGAGATCCACCAGCGACCGCAGCCCGTAATTCTGATACGTGAACCGGGCCTCGTGGATCACCAGGCCCGCGTCCCAGCGCCCGGCCGCGACCCCCGGCATGATCTCGTGGAACGGCACCACCTCGACCCGGGCCGGCTGCACCTCGCCCGCCCACAGCCGGAACAGCAGGTAGGCCGTGGTCCGGTCGCCCGGCACCGCCACGGTCGCCCCGGCCAGATCCGCGCGCTCGTCGTTCACCAGCAGCAGCGGGCCGCAGCCACGCCCGAGCGCCCCGCCGCACGGCAGCAGCTCATACTTGTCCAGCAGCCACGGCAACGCCGCGTAGGAGACCTTGACCAGGTCGAACTCGCCGCGTTCCGCCGCCGTGTTCGTCACGTCGACGTCCGCGAACGTGACCTCCACCGGCGGCGCGCCCGCCACCAGCCCGTGCGCCAGCGCATGGAAGACGAACGTATCGTTCGGACACGGCGAATACGCCACAGACAGCGGTTCCATCCCGCCACCGTAACCAGCTTCCGCCCCGCCACCCCCGTGACCTTCGCCGTATTCCCGATGCCCGCGATCCGCGACCGTGCCCCGTAAGCACTTCAAGACCGTCACACCCGAAGATCAAGAACTTGCTTGCCCGCTTCCGGCGTGGCTGAGTTCCCAGTGCTCCCGCGGGCACCGGTCGGCCGCAGGCGGCCTCCCTGCCGGTCCCGCGGTGGTCCCGCAACCCCATCCCCACACCCGCCCGTCCGCGCTCTTGCCCGTCCGCGCTCTTGCCCGGCCGTGCACTCGCCCGGCCATGTAGCCAGCCGTCCGCGCACTGGCCCAGCGGCGCGCCACCCGTCCGTGTGCAGTCCGTGCGTGCACCGCCCGTGCGTGCACCGCCCGTGCGTGCACCGCCCGTGCGTGCACCGCCCGTGCGTGCACCGCCCGTGCGTGCACCGCCCGTGCGCGTGCAGTCCGTGCGCGTGCAGTCCGTGCGCGTGCAGTCCGTGCGCGTGCAGTCCGTGCGCGTGCAGTCCGTGCGTGCACCGCGTGTGCGCGTGCAGCCCGTGGGTTCACCGCCCGTGCGCGTGCCGCCCGTCGCCTGGTGGCGTGCAGCCCGTGCGCGTGCAGCGCGCAGCCCGCAGCCCGTCCGTATGCCGCCCAGCTGCCCCGCCGCCGCCCGGCCGCTCGCCGGGTGCCCGAAATTTCGCGTTATCACATCAGATGGGAGTTGTCGTCGATGTTGGCGCTACCGCGGCGGATCATTGAGTGTTACGTCAGGGCGGTTGGCCTCGCTCGTTGATCTACCTGGTGTGTCACTCAATGATCGGCTTGGCGGGGGCGAGCACCGGTGGGACCGCCGGGAGAGCGGCGAAGGCGGCCTTGAGCGAGGTCAGAGCCGCCGGGAGGTTCCAGGCGGCGCGGTCGCGGGGACCGACCGGGTTCGAGATCGTGCGCAGCTCCGCGAAGGGGAGGCCGGCGGCGCGGGCGGCCACCGCGACGCCGTAGCCCTCCATCGCCTCGGCGAGCGCGGACGGATGCCGGGCGGCCAGGCCGGTGGCGCGGGCTGCGGTGCCGGTGACGGTGTTGACGGTGAGCACGTCACCGGTCAGGGCATCGGGCAGCGCGGCGCGCAACCACACGGACAGGTCTTCGTCGGTGACCGCGGTGCTGTTGCCGAAGCCGAGCCGCTCGATCGGCAGGTAGCCGTCGGGAGAGTCGGCTCCCAGGTCGGCGGCGACGCTACGAGCGGCGATCACGGTGTCGCCGATGGCCGCACGCCCGGGAAGCCCTCCACCGATCCCCGCGGAGATCACAGCGGCGTATGGCCGCCCGGCTGCCTCCGCGAGCGCCAGCAGTCGCGCGGTCCCGGCCGCTGCCTCCGCCGACCCGACCCCGGCCACGGCGACCACGACATTAGTCCCGGTCGACGGTTCCCGGGGATCGATGAGGCCGGCGCGGACCGCCGCGGCCTCGGGCTCGACGGCGGTCACGACGAGGAGCGGGCCGGGATGGGAGAGCTGCACGGACTAGATCATGCCTCGCCGCTGTCGCCGGAGCCTTCGGGACGGCTCCGGCCGGACGGGCGGTAGACATGGAAGCCGGGCGGCGCATCACGACCGTCGTCGACCCGGGTGGGCGGGTCGTCGATGCGCGTGGGCGGCAGGTCCGGGTCGTGCGGCCGTCCCGCACCACGCCCCGTGACCGAGCCGCTCGACGCCGTGCCGCCTGGCGACGCCGTGCCGCCTGGCGACGCCGTGCCGCCCGGCGCGAGCGTGGCGCGTGGCAGGTCCGGCGCTGTCGGGGCGTGTTGCGCGCCGCGCTTCCGCCGCTGCCACCACCGCGTCCTTCCACCGCTGGAACCACCCGCGCCGCTGGAACCACCCGCGCCGCTGGAACCACCCGCGCCGCTGGAACCACCCGCGCCGCTGGAACCACCCGCGCCGCTGGAACCACCCGCGCCGCTGGAACCACCCGCGCCGCTGGAACCACCCGCGCCGCTGGAACCACCCGCGCCGCTGGAACCACCCGCGCCGCTGGAACCACCCGCGCCGCTGGAACCACCCGCGCCGCTGGAACCACCCGCGCCGCTGGAACGACCCGGGCTGCCGGGAACGCCAGGAGGCCCGGGTGGGCCGGGAGGAGCCGAGGGCTGGGAGGCCGGGTCGGTACGCAGGCCGGTGCGCGTGTCCGTGGTGCCGCTGCGGTATGGGGAGGGCCGGCGCGGTGTCGGCGCCCATGGGTCGGCCGGGGTGACGTCCTCCGGTGGACGGCCCGGGGCGGGTGCATCCGCTTCGGCCGGCGCGCGGGTATCCGTACCCTCGAAGGGCTCTGCGGTGAGCTCGGGAGTGCCGAGAGGCGCGGCCGGGAGTCCGGTGAGACGTTCGCCGCGCAGGCGGGTGAGGGCCCAGCCGGCACGCGCCGCGGCGAGGATCGCGAAGATCGCCGGTACCGCGAGGCCGGAGCGGATGCCGAGCGGGATCAGCGCGACCGCGCCGCCCGCCACCCAGGCCAGCATCAGCAACGTCTCGGAGTGGGCGAACGCGCTGGCCCGGAGGCGTTCCGAGATGCGCTCCTGGATGGTCGCGTCGACCGTCAGCTTGGCGATGCCGGACATGGCCGCGGTGACCAGCGCCAGCATCGCCAGCATCCCGAGCGTGGGCCGGATGACCGTGAGCACGGCCAGGCCGGCGACGATGACCAGGCCGGTGGACTGCAGCCAGAGCGGGCGGTGGATGCGCAGCCGGGTGCCGGCCGCGGTGGCCAGGAACGTGCCGATGCCGAGCGCGGCGCCGACGACGCCGAGCGCGGCCTGGTCGCCGACGGCCCGGCCGAACAGCATCAGGGCGAGGTCGTCGCCCTTGATCGCGAAGGCGGAGAAGAGCAGCAGGAAGCCGTAGACCGCGCGCAGCGAGGACGCGCCGGCCACCGCGGCGATGACCAGCGGTCCGTCCAGCGCGCGCGGGCCGCCGCGCCGCCTTCCGAAGATCGCGATGATCGGGCGGGGGACCGCCTCCGGCGGCTCGGAGTCGGCCTTGGGCGGCAGTCGCAGCGCTATCACCATGCCGGCCAGGAAGATGATCGCGGCGACGCGCAGCGGCCACTGCGGACCGACCCAGACCGCGGCCAGGCCGAGCGGCAGCACGATGGTGCCGGCGATGGTGCCGTAGACGCTGCCGCGCGCACCGGCCTGGGAGAGGCTGAGCCCGGCGGGCAGCAGCCGGGGGACGGCGGCGGCGCGGGCCACGCCGTAGGCCCGGGACAGCGCGAGCACGCCGAACGCGGCCGGGTAGAGCGCGAACCCGTCGAGGTTGTCGGAGATGAGCCAGGCCAGGAACGCGCGGCCGAGCATGGTGGTGGCCAGCGCATACCTCCGGCCGTGCCGGAAGTGGTCGAGCAGCGGGCCGACGACCGGTGCGAGCAGCGCGAACGGCACCATGGTGATCAGCAGGTAGAGCGCCACCTTGCCGCGGGCCTCGCCGAGCGGCACCGCGAAGAAGATGGTGCCGGCCAGCCCGAGTGTGACGAGCGTGTCGCCGGCGACGGACGCGGCGTGCAGGTCCATCAGGCGGATCATGCCGGTCTCGCCGCCGGCGCCCTTGGCGCGAACCACTCCGGCATGCCGCCCGGCCCACCTGGTGCTGGAGACCGCACCGCGGAAGAGGAGCCGGACACCCCGGATAAACAGCGCCAGGAAGTCCATGCCCTCCATCCTCGCCCATCGGGGCCACATTCGCCCCACGCGATCGGGCTCGATCGGGGTCAAGTGGGAGACCGGCCGATGCGTAGGGAAGAATGGACGGGTGAGCAGGATCGCCGCCCGGCCCGCAAAACTCGACCAGGTCTGTGCCGATGCCGTCGACATCGCGCGCGACGCCATCACGGATGTGGACCCGTCGGAGGTGGGCGAGCACCTCGAGGTGATCGCCGAGGGGGATCGACTGGTCACACACCTCTTCGACTGCCACCTCGCCGGCTACCGCGGCTGGCGGTGGGCGGTCACGGTGACCCGCGTCTCACGCAGCAAGCACGTGACGGTCTGCGAGACCGTGCTGCTGCCCGGTCCGGACGCGCTGATGGCGCCCGGCTGGCTCCCGTGGAACGAGCGCCTGCAACCCGGTGACCTCGGCGTGGGTGACCTGCTGCCGACCGCACCGGACGACGAGCGCCTGGCCCCGGGATACCTGGAGTCGGACGACCCGGCCGTCGAGGAGACCAGCTGGGAGCTGGGCCTGGGCCGGCCGCGCGTGATGTCCCGGTTCGGCCGCCAGGACACCGCCCAGCGGTGGTACGACGGGGACGCCGGCCCGGAGGCCCCGATCTCGGTCGCGGCCCCGCGCGCGGCCCGGTGCGGCTCGTGCGGGTTCTACCTGCCGCTGGCCGGTGCGCTGCGCCAGGCGTTCGGCGTCTGCGGCAACCTCTACGCGCCGGACGACGGCCGTGCGGTCAGCATCGACCACGGCTGCGGCGCGCACTCCGAGACGCTGCAGGAGCCGGAGACGCACGTCGAGGAACTGCCGACGATCTACGACGACAGTGAGGTCGAGGCCGTGGCGGTCAGCCGCGCGCCGGGCTCGGTCGAGGGCGACGAGCCCGCCGAGCCGTACGGTCACGGCTGAGGCGGGTCCGTCCGCCGCCGGCGCCGCTGGGCGTCGTGACGCATCATCGTGGCGGTGCCCGGGAAGCCGAGCAGGAACCCGGTCAGGCAGATCCACAGCCAGTCGGTGCGGCCGGTGGACTCCAGCCAGTCGCGGAAGAAGACGAACAACACCAGCCCGGCGACGGCCCAGGCGATGGTGCCGCCGACCGCGAACGGGACCATCGGCGGGTCGAGCGGCGTGGGTCGAGGACGCGGCTCCGTCGCATCGGAGGGCCGATCTTCCGGCGTCATGTCGGACGTCGGCAGCGGAACTGAGGATCGGGCCACTGTCCAAGGGTACGTCCAGCGCGATCCTCGCCAGGTCAGCGGTACGTATCCGAAACATTTGTGAGCTTTTGCGGACGCAGTGTGTTTGGGACTATGACGCCTTCCGTAAGTCCCGATCATCCCAGTGAGGTGCCCATGGCCGGTTCACCGGCAGCGGCAACGACGCCCCGCAACGCCTTCGACCGTTTCTTCGAGATCTCCGCGCGCGGCTCGACGCTGAGCCGCGAGGTGCGCGGTGGTTTCGCCACCTTCTTCACGATGGCCTACATCGTGGTGCTCAACCCGCTGATCCTCGGCGCCGCGGTCGACGGTGACGGCGCGTCCCTGGCGATCCCGGCGATCGCGGCCGCGACCGCCCTGGTCGCGGGCCTGATGACGATCCTGATGGGTGTGGTGGCGCGCTTCCCCCTCGCGCTGGCCGCCGGTCTGGGCGTCAACGCGCTCGTCGCGTACGAGATCGCGCCGCAGATGACCTGGGCCGACGCGATGGGTCTGGTTGTCATCGAGGGTGTGATCATCGCGATCCTGGTGCTGACCGGCTTCCGGCAGGCGGTGTTCCGCGCGGTGCCGACCGAGTTGAAGACCGCGATCGGCGTCGGCATCGGCCTGTTCCTCGCGCTGATCGGCTTCGTCGACGCCGGATTCGCGCGTGGCTCGGCCGGTTCGCCGCCGCTGCTGCTCGGCATCGGCGGCCAGCTCGTCACCTGGCCGGTGCTGGTCTTCGTGCTCGGCCTGCTGCTCACGCTGGTCCTGATGGTGCGCAAGGTCAGGGGCGCGATCCTGATCGGCATCCTGGTCTCGACCGTGCTGGCGCTGATCGTGGAGGCGATCGCGAAGGTCGGCCCGGCCGGCGGCCCGGCCGGCAACCCGCACGGCTGGTCGCTGAACGTGCCGACGCTGGACAAGGACTGGTCGGTGACGCCGGACCTGTCGCTGCTCGGCGACTTCAGCCTGTTCGGCTCGTGGGAGCGGGTCGGCGTGCTGGTCTGCCTGATGTTCGTCTTCACGCTGCTGCTGACGGACTTCTTCGACACGATGGGCACGATGGTCGCGGTGGGCCAGGAGGGTGGCCTGCTCGACGAGAACGGCAACCCGCCGCGTACTCGCGAGATCCTGCTCGTCGACTCGATCGCGGCGGCCGCCGGTGGTGTGGCGAGCACGTCCAGCAACACGTCCTACATCGAGAGCGCGGCCGGCGTGGGCGAGGGCGCCCGGACCGGCGTGGCGAACCTGGTGACCGGCGCGCTGTTCCTGGTCGCGGTGCTGGTGTCGCCGCTGGTGCAGATCGTGCCGTTCGAGGCGGCGTCCGCGGCGCTGGTCGTGGTCGGCTTCCTGATGATGACCGCGGTCCGCACGATCGACTGGAGTGACTGGGAGATCGCGATCCCGGCGTTCCTGACCATCGTGCTGATGCCGTTCACGTACTCGATCTCGAACGGCATCGGTGCCGGCGTGATCACCTACGTGCTGCTCAAGGCGGTCGCCGGCAAGGGCCGTCAGGTGCACCCGCTGCTGTACGGCGTGGCCTTCTTCTTCGTCCTCTACTTCCTGCGCGGCCCGATCGAGGCGGCGCTGCTCTGAGATGCCCTCGCCGGGGGGTACGGTTCTCCGAACTCCCCGGCGAGCCGCGAGGCGCTGGTGAGAGCGGTCATATCGGTGGTAGTTAGCCAGGCTTATTAGCTAGGCTAAGGAACGTGACGGAGCGGGACGGTGATGGCGGAGCGCACGACCGCGCTGCAGCTCGCCCTGGGGCTGCGCGAAGCGATCACCCGGCTCAACCGGCGGCTGCGGCAAGCGCGGCCGGTCGGGGACCTGACGATGGCGCAGCTGTCCGCGCTGACCAGCCTGGAGCTGGCCGGTTCGCTGCGCCCGCGCGAGCTCGCGGACGTCGAGCGGGTGCAGCCACCCACGATGACGAAGATCATCGCGAAGCTGGAGGAGCGGGGCATGGTGCTCCGCGAGCCGCATCCGACCGACGGCCGGCAGGTCATCCTGCGCACCACCGCGCAGGGGCGCCAGGCATACGAGCAGGTGCAGCGGGCACACAACGAGTGGCTCGCTGACCATCTCGCCGACCTGTCCGCGGAGGATCTGGAGATCCTCCGCCGGGCCGCCGAGATCATGCAGCGGGTCGCCAGGGCTGCCTGACAACGCCTCGTCACACGGCAGCACCACCACGCCGAGACGAGGGAGGCGCACGATCCCGTGCGGGCCACGCTGAGCACCACATTCCGATCCCTGACGGTACGCAACTACCGGCTGTTCGCCACCGGCCAGCTGGTGAAGCTGGTCGGCGTCTGGATGATGTTCACGGCGCAGGACTGGCTGGTCCTGGACCTGTCCGGCAACTCCGGTTCCGCGCTCGGCATCGTCACCGCGCTCCAGTTCCTCCCGGTGCTGCTGCTCACGCTCTACGCCGGCACGCTCGCCGACCGGTACGACAAGCGCCACATCCTGATCGCCGCGAACGTCGCCTACGCGGTGTTCGCCATCGTGTTCGCGATCCTGGTCGCGGCCGGCGTGGTCGAGCTGTGGCACGTCTTCGTGTTCGCCGGGTTGCTCGGCGTCGCGAACGCGATCGAGACGCCGGTGCGCCAGTCGTTCGTCTCCGAGCTGGTCGGCATGACGCTGCTGCCGAACGCGCTCTCGCTCTCCGCCGCCACGTTCAACGTGGCCCGGGTCAGCGGTCCCGCGCTGGCCGGCGTGGCGATCGCGACGCTCGGCGTCGGGCCGGTCTTCCTGATCAGCACGGTGCTGGCGATCGCGCCGGTCTTCGCGTACCTGCGCATGCACGTCCCCGACCTGATCCGGGCCGCGGTCGCCAAGGTCTCCCGGAAGGGCTCCGGCGTGCTGGCCGGCCTCCGCTACGTCCGCAACCGCGGCGACCTGCTGCTGGTGATCGTGGTGATGGCCGTGATCGCCATGATCGGCTTCAACTTCCCGGTGACGCTGGCCGTGCTCGCCAAGGTCTCTTTCAACGCCGGCCCGGCCTCGTTCGGCCTGCTCACCACCGCGCTCGCGCTCGGCGCGCTGGGCGGCGCGCTGGCCGGCAGCGCCCGCACCGCGCGGCCGTCGATCTACACCGTGCTGCTGCCCGGCGTGGCGTTCGCGGCGCTGGAGGTGCTGGTCGGTTTCGCGCCGACGTTCTGGGCCGCGGCGCTGCTGCTCGTACCCACCGGGTTCTTCATGATCTTCTTTGCGCAGGCCGCGAATCAGCGCGTGCAGCTCGGCACGGACGCGGCCTACCGCGGCCGGGTGATGGCGCTCTACGTGCTGGTCTTCCTCGGCACCACGCCGATCGGCGCCCCGATCGCGGGCTGGTGGGCGGAGCTGTTCGGCCCGGCCGTGAGCATCGCGCTCAGCGGCGTCATCTCGCTGGTCGCGGCGCTGACCGCGCTGGTCTGGCAGCTGCGCCGATCCGGTGAGCGACTGCGGCTCACGCTGCGCCCGACGCCGCGGTTCTCGGTGATCGCACCGGCCGCGGCGAAGGTGCCAGTTTCATGAACGCCGGTTCCACGAATGCATACTCGCGGTCGTCCATCACCCGATCGGCAGAATCGCAGTCAGCCAGGTGGCTAATTCTTGTCGGGTAGCCGTATATCCGTAGTGATCATTGACACTCTGCGCATACCGTCGGGGCGTGGGCGAGAAGCACATGGTGGTGCTGGCACTCCTGCTCCTGGCGATGTTGTGCCTGCCCGTCATCACGGTCCGATGCGCGAGAGGCTCCGGAGAGGCAGGTCTCCGGAGTGATGGGCGCATGACACTGCGTAATCGATTGTTGTTGCGGCGCCTCGATCGGCGGTGGGACGGCACCCCGGCCGACCCGAGCCCGCCGACCCCCGCGATCGAGCTCCTCGCGGCCGACCTCCGTCGGCTGTACCGCCATCGTCTGGGCATCGCCACCCAGTCGCTGGTCTGGCACATCGCGGTCCTCCGGGCGTACGACGCACGTCTGCGCCTGGCCAGCCGCTGCCTCGGGGTCCCCGAGCGCCTGGACACCGTCTCCGGCATGGACCTGGAGATCGAGCGCCTGCGCATCGAGTCGGAGCTGGAGGCCGCCGGCCTGGTGCTGCGCGCGCAGCGTTAACGTCGGCGGGTGCGCCTGTTCGCCGGCATCCACCCGCCCGAAGAGGCGTGCGCCCACCTCGCGACGCACGTCCGGACGCTCCACGTGAGCACCGCGGCCGTCAACACCCGCCTCGCACCGCGCACCCAGTGGCACGTCACGCTCGTCTTCCTCGGCGAGGTTCCGGACGACCGCCTGCTCGACGTCGACGCCGCCCTTCAAAGATCAACCCCACCCGTGGGTACGCCGTCCGCCCGCCTCCGCATCGCCGGCGGCGGGCGCTTCGGCCGCGGCCGCTTCACGATCCTCTGGGCCGGCCTGACCGGTGAGGCGGATCGCCTGACCACGCTCGCCCACGGCATTCGGCAGGAGCTGCAGGACGCACGACTGGCGTTCGACGGCAGGCCGTTCCGCCCGCACCTGACACTCGCCCGCCCCGGCGACCGCATCGACCGGTCACAGCTGGAGGCCGACCACGCGGCGCTGGACGCATACCGCGGCCCGGAGTGGCCCGCCACGACGCTGCGCCTGATGCACAGCCGGCTCGGCTCGCCCCCGATCTACACCGAGCTGGCACGCTACGAGATCTAGCGCTTCCCTCCCGGCGACCCGAAACCCACTCCTCCCACTTCCGGCGTGCTCCCGCGGGGAGGTTCATTGCCACCCAGCTCAAGTTGATCATGGACTCCGACCTGCGCTCCTCGCAAAGCGCCCCGCCGAAAGTCCGCGCGACCCCCGCGGGACCACCTCTGCTGCCCCTCCGCCTCTGTTGCCCAGCCCTTCGTGACCGCTGAGCGCGAGCAACCCGGCCTGCCCGCGGTAATCGGGGCGCCCCGGACCCGAAATATGCCGACATCTCACCCATCTGCGCGGACCGTCAGCCGAGAGACGCCGCCACCGAGGCCTGAGTGATCAATCAGTGGAGCAAAAGATAGATCAAAAATCGAAGTTGATCGCTCTTTTGCTCCACTGATTGATCACTCAGGCGCCATGCCCCGGTCGTCAGGAACTTCTGGCGCCGCTAGATGGGGGGCTTATGGGGGCTTATCGGGAATTTCAGGCACAAGATGTCTGGGCTCACCCCGGAGGGGTGTGAGTGGGATGGTGGTGTGGCTGCCTACGGTCCCGGCGTTGTGGCGTTCGAGCGCCCCGTGGAGGCCGGGCGCTTCGTGCTCGAAGTCTCGGCATAAGGAACCCGCAGGCCCGCGAGAGGCCGTTGGAGAGCCGCCGAGTCTCGCGAGGCGGGCCCGAACCATCCCGGCGCTCCGTGATCAAACAGTGGTGCAGAAGGGAGGTCATTCTTGCCGGATGATCGCCCGTTCGTACCACTGATTGATCACTCGGGGCGGGATGGCGCGGTCATGGAGGTAGGCGCTGTGAGTGCAGGGTCATAAAGCGATATTTCGGGCGCGGAGCGCCTGGTTGGTCCTGACGCCGGCGGGTCGGCCGGTGAAAACGGGTCGCCGTCGCTGCCGAAGGTTGGTTAGCGTCGCCGGGGTGAGCGGAACGCTGCTGTTCATTCTGGGGCCGCCCGCGGTCGGCAAGATGACCGTCGGGGCGGAGATCGCCGCCCGTACCGGTCTGCGGTTGTTCCACAACCATCTCGCGATCGAGCCGGTGCTGCGCTTCTTCCCGTTCGGCAGTCCGCCGTTCGGGCGCCTGGTCAGCCGCTTCCGCCGCGACCTGATCGAGGAGGTCGCCGCGAGCGATCTCCCCGGGCTCATCTTCACCTTCGTCTGGGCATACGACCTGCCCGAGGATGAGCAGGCCGTGCGCGACTTCGCCGAGCCGTTCCATCGGCGCGGCGGGCGCGTCCGCTACGTCGAACTGAAGGCGAGCCAGGAAGTGCGCCTGCGCCGCAGCGCCGGAGAGTCGCGCTTGGCCGAGAAGCCGTCCCGGCGAGACCTGGACACCGCGCGCCGCCAGCTGGTGGAACTGGACGAGCGATACCGCCTCAACTCCGACGGCCGCTTCGACGACCGGGCAGACTACCTACGCATCGACAACACCCGCCTGGAACCGGCCGCCGTCGCCGACCAAGTGATCACCCACTTCGACCTACCGCTCCTGAACACTCCTGACCAGCCACACCTCTGACCCGCCGCGCTGTGCCGGGCCGCGCTGTGCCGGGCCGCGCTGTGCCGGGCCGCGCTGTGCCGGGCCGCGCTGTGCCGGGCCGCGCTGTGCCGGGCCGCGCCGTGCCGCGCCGGACCGTGCCGCGCCGCGCCGCGCCGCGCCGGGCCGCACCGCGCCGCGCCGCGCCGGGCCGCACCGCGCCGCGCCGGGCCGCACCGCGCCGCGCCGGGCCGCGCTGTGCCGGGCCGCGCCGGGCCGCGCCGGGCCGCGCCGGGCCGCGCTGTGCCGGGCCGCGCTGTGCCGGGCCGCGCTGTGCCGGGCCGCGCTGTGCCGGGCCGCGCTGTGCCGGGCCGCGCTGTGCCGGGCCGCGCTGTGCCGGGCCGCGCCGGGCCGCGCCGGGCCGCGCCGGGCCGCGCCGGGCCGCGCCGGACCGTGCCGCGCCGGGCCGCGCCGCGCCGCGCCGGGCCGCGCCGCGCCGGGCCGCACCGCGCCGCGCCGGGCCGCACCGCGCCGGGCCGCGCTGTGCCGGGCCGCGCCGGGCCGCGCCGGGCCGCGCCGGGCCGCGCTGTGCCGGGCCGCGCTGTGCCGGGCCGCGCTGTGCCGGGCCGCGCTGTGCCGGGCCGCGCTGTGCCGGGCCGCGCCGGGCCGCGCCGGGCCGCGCCGGGCCGCGCCGGGCCGCGCCGGACCGTGCCGCGCCGGGCCGCGCCGCGCCGCGCCGGGCCGCGCCGCGCCGGGCCGCACCGCGCCGCGCCGCGCCGGGCCGCACCGCGCCGGGCTGTGCCGCGCCGCGCCGGGCCGCACCGCGCCGGGCTGTGCCGCGCCGCGCCGGGCTGTGCCGGGCCGGGCTGTGCCGGGCCGGGCCGCGCCGGGCCGCGCCGGGCCGGACCGCGCCAGGCTGTACCGCACCGCGCGGGCTGTGCCGCGCGGCGCAGCTTGAGGCCGGGCCGGGTGGTGTGGTGTCTGCGCGGGGCGCGGCTGACGATGGACTGCGGCGGTGAGGACTGGTCATCGGCACCTCGTGCCCGAAATCTTGGCGATAGAGGCGGCAGGTGTGAAGGAGCCCGTTCGCGGCGGAGCTGGGATCGGCGGGCCACAGCGCAGCTGTGATCGGTCGGTCGGCCGCGGGCGCCCGATCGCCGGGCCGCATCAGGCGGCCCGGCCGCCATGATGCGAAACGGAAACGGCGACGCGGAGGGTTCCGCGTCGCCGTTCGGCGTGGTCGAAGGTGGTCAGCTGGTCTCGCGGGCGGCGGGGCCGCCGCCGAAGAGCACGTCGTCCCAGCTGGGCAGGCGCTTGCGCGGCTTGCCGGAGGCGTCCGTCGACTCGCCCGAGCCCTGGTTCGTCGTGGTCCGGCGGGGCCGGAGCACGGCCAGCGACGGGACGGCCGGCACCTCCTTGGGGAGGTCGGCGTCGTCGTCGAAGGCGGAACCGGCGCCGCCGGCGAGCAGCGAGGCCGCGCTGCCCACGGTGGGCGCGGAGCGCGGCCGGACCGACTCGGTGAGTGCGGCCGGGTCGAGCGAGCGCCCGGAGCTCTGGCCGAGCGGACGGTCGAGGGAGGCGAGCAGCGCGTCCCGGCCGGCGCGGATCGGGTCGCGACCGAGGTCACGGCTGGACCGCGGCTTCTCCGGCGCGGTGCCGGGCAGGCCGTGGCCGCCGCGACCGGGCTCGGTGCGCGAGGGCGTCGGCAGCCCGTGGCCGCCGCGTTCCGGCGCGGGCTCCTGGCCGAGGATTTGCGTGGGCCGCTCGGCACACAGGTATTGCGCCATGTCGTCGTGCGGCGCGACCACCTGGCGGGACTTGTCGAGGTCCCAGGAGGCCTGCGCGGTGGCCTTGCCGGAGGGCCAGGTGGCGATGATCCGCCAGGTGCCGTCCTCCCGCCGATACGCATCCCAGGAGATCTTCTCGGCGTCGATGCCGTGCTGGGCGAGCCGGCTGTCGACCACCTCGGACAGCGGCGCGCCGCGATCGGATGTCTTCAGCCGGGTGCGGCGGGCGTGCTGGGCGAGCATGGCCCGCTCCTGCAGCACCGGGCCCGCGTAGCGGAGCACCCGGTCGACCGGGACGCCGGCGACGCGTGCCACGTCGTCGGCGGACTCGCCGGCCCGGATGCGCGCCTGGATGTCCCGCGGGGCGAGCGTGGCCTTGATCTCGGTGGCGGTGCCGGCCACGGCGAGGGTGACGCCGCCACCGGGTTCGTTGTGCAGCGCACCGGCGATGCGCTCGTCGATGGGGAGTGCCAGGAGCCGCCCGACCTCGTCGGCGAGCACCAGGGCCTGGCCGTCCTCGGAGAGGGCGACGAAGCGAACCGGCCGCATCGCGTTGCCTCCGTCCCGTCGGTCTCACTGGGCTGGATGGCCCTAAAGCGCGGTGTCCTCAAAGCGCGGTATCTCTAGAAGCGCGGTGTCTCTAAAGCGCGGTGTCTCATGAGACGCGGTGTCCCTAGCACATGACGCACTCGGAGCCTTCCCGGACACGGTACGCGTAATCTTCCCACGATGGGAGTAACCCACACCGCGTGTCGCTGACCAGCCCGAATTGATCTTTCTAAGCGCCTGATTACGCTTAAAGCAGACAAACCGCTACTAAAGCCGCTCGATCACATAGTCGATCGACTGCGTCAGGCGCTCCACGTCGGTCGGCTCCACGGCCGGGAACAGCGCCACCCGCAGCTGGTTGCGACCCAGCTTGCGGTACGAGTCGGTGTCCACCACACCGTTCGCCCGGAGCACCGCGGAGACCGTGTCCGCGGACACCGAGGAGTCCAGGTCGATCGTGGCCACCACGTTCGACCGGATCGCCGGGTCCTGCACGAACGGCGTGGCCACCGACGACCGCGCGGCCCAGCCGTAAATGATCGACGCGCTCTCCGCCGTGCGCTTCGCGGCCCAGCCCAGCCCGCCCTGCGACAGCATCCAGTCGGTCTGCTCCGCGGCCAGGAAGATCGTGGAGAGCGCTGGCGTGTTGTACGTCTGCTCCAGCCGGGACTGCTCGATCGCGGTGACCACGTCCAGGAACGCCGGAACGTACCGCCCGGAGGCCTTGATCTCCTGCGCCCGTGCGATCGCGGCGGGGGAGAACAGCCCGATCCAGATGCCGCCGTCCGAGCCGAAGCACTTCTGCGGCGCGAAGTAGTAGACGTCGGTCTCGGCCACGTCCACGTCCAGCCCGCCCGCGCCGGAGGTCGCGTCGACCAGCAGCAGCGCCTCCGGGTCGGCGCCGGCCACCCGGCGCACCGGCACCGAGACGCCGGTCGACGTCTCGTTGTGCGGGATGCCGTAGGCGTCCACGCCCGCCTCCGCGGTCAGCGAGGCCGCGGTGCCGGGCGTCGCGGAGCGCACCGACGGGTCGCTCAGGAACGGCGCGGCCTGCACCGCCTTGGCGAACTTAGCGCTGAACTCGCCGTGCGTGGCGAGCTGGGCACGGTCGCGGATCAGGCCGAACACCGCGCTCTCCCAGAACGCGGTGGTGCCGCCGTTGGAGAGGACCACCTCGTAGCCGTCCGGCAGCGAGAAGAACTCGGCCAGGCTCCGGCGCAGGCGCGCGACCTCGTCCTTCACCGTCTTCTGCCGGTGCGACGTGCCGAGGTAGCTGCGGGACACGCGGGACAGCGCCTCCACCGCCTCCGGCCGCACCTTGGACGGGCCGCAGCCGAAGCGGCCGTCCTCGGGCAGCAGCGCGTCGGGAATGCGGATCGTCGACGGGTCAGCCACGGTGATCGGGTTTCCTTCCGGGGGTTCTTCCGAGGCCATGACGATCCCACATCGCCGGAGCCGACCAAAAGTCGAAAACCGCCGACTACCGTGCACGGCATGTCCGAGCTCGCCGGCATGCGCCGCGAATATCAACCCGATCGTGGCCTGCGCCGCGATGACCTGGCCGCCGATTGGCACACGCAGTTCGCCCGCTGGTTCGCGGAGGCCCAGGCGTTCCCGCTGCCGGAGCCGAACGCGATGGTGTTCTCCACCGCGGACGCGGACGGCCGGCCGAGCAGCCGGACCGTGCTGCTCAAGGACGTGGACGGCCGCGGCTTCACGCTCTACACCAACTACGAGAGCCGCAAGGGTACGGAGGCGGCCGCGAACCCGTACGCCGCACTGCTCTTCCCGTGGCACCCGATGCACCGCCAGGTGCTGGTCCGGGGTGCGGTCGAGCGTGTCTCCCGGTCGGAGACCGAGGAGTACTTCGCCTCCCGCCCGCGCGGCTCCCAGCTCGGCGCGTGGGCCAGCCCGCAGTCGCGCGTGCTGGCCGGCCGCGACGAGCTGGAGGCCGCGTTCGAGGAGACCGCCGCCCGGTTCGGCCCGGACGCCGAGGTCCCGCCCCCGCCGCACTGGGGCGGGCTGCGCGTGATCCCGGAGAGCGTGGAGTTCTGGCAGGGCCGGCCGAGCCGCCTGCACGACCGGTTGCGTTACCGGCGCGTAGGGGATGAGTGGGCCCTGGAACGGCTGGCTCCCTAAGCCCGCGTTAACCCCTCACCTGGCTAAAGTTCGTCCATGACATCTGTCGCGCACCAGTCCGGGGCCGTCGCCGAGCCGCTCTCCGGGACACAGTGGACCATCGCCGCGGACGGCCACGAGGCCGTCGTCGTCGAGGTGGGCGGTGGCCTGCGGTCCTACCGGGTGAACGGCGTGGACTACGTGGCGGGCTACGCCGACGACGAACTCGCGGCCGGCTGCGCGGGCCAGATCCTGGCGCCCTGGCCGAACCGGATCCGCGACGGGCAGTACAGCTTCCAGGGCACGCAGCACCAGCTCTTCCTCACCGAGCCGGCCCGGCACAACGCGATCCACGGCCTGGTCAACTTCTCCCGCTGGCACGCGGTGGAGCAGTCGGCCGACGCGGTGACGCTGGAGTTCCTGATGCCGGCCCAGCCCGGTTACCCCTGGCCGCTGCGGCTGCGCACCACCTGGCAGGTGAGCTCGGCCGGGCTGCGGGCGACGCACGAGGTGACGAACCTGGCGGCGCAGCCGGTCCCGTTCGGCTTCAGTGTCCACCCGTACCTGCGGATCCCCGGCGTGCCGGTGGACGACCTGACGCTGACGCTGCCCGCCCGGAACCGCCTGCTGGTCGACGCACGGCTGCTGCCGATCGGCGCGGCCAAGGTGGCGGGCACCGAGTTCGACTACACCGAGGGCCGCCGGATCGGCTCCGCGGTGCTGGACACCGCGTTCGGTGACGTGGAGCACGCCGCGGACGGCACGTCCACGGTCGTGCTGGCCGGCGGCGACGCCGAGGTGCGGATCTGGGGCGACGACTCGTTCGGGTGGTGGCAGGTGTTCACCTCGGACACGCTGAGCGGCGACCGGTTCCGCACCGCCGTCGCGATCGAGCCGATGACCTGCCCGCCGGACGCGTTCCGGTCCGGCCGTGGCCTGATCGTGATCGATCCGGGTGACGCGTGGCGTGGCGCCTGGGGCATCACGCCGGTCCCGGCCTCCTGAGGCGGCGGAGGACATGGAGTTCGCCGAGGTGGTGCGCAGGCGCCGGATGGTCCGCAACTACGACCCGGACCGGCCGGTGCCGCCCGAGGTGGTGGACCGGCTGCTGGAGCACGCGGTGCGCGCCCCCTCGGCCGGGTTCTCCCAGGGCTGGGGCTTCCTGGTGCTCCAGGACGCGGCCGACCGCGCGCGGTTCTGGACGGCGACCAGCCCGAACGGCGCCGAGCAGGGCATGAGCAACTGGCTGGCCGGGATGAGCCGGGCGCCGCTGATCGTGGTGCCGCACTCGAACCGTTCCGCCTACCTCGATCGGTACGCGGAGCCGGACAAGGGCTGGACGGATCGGGACACCAGCCGCTGGCCGGTGCCGTACTGGGATGTGGACGCCGGCATGGCCGCGCTGATGATGCTGCTGACCGCGGTGGACGAAGGGCTCGGCGCGTGCTTCTTCGGCATCCCGCCGGAGCGCACCGCGGCGTACCGGGCGGAGTTCGGCGTGCCCGGGGAGTTCGTCCCCGTGGGCGCGCTGACGATCGGATACCGTGCACCAGATCGTCGCTCGCCGTCACTGAAGCGCGGACGCCGGCCGCAGACCGAGGTCATCCATCGCGGTCGCTGGTCCGGGTGAGCCCGCGACGAACGGGGACGAATCAACCGCCGGCCGGGGTCGCTAGGCTGACTACGGCCGGGCACGGAACGGCGACATGGGAGGGGAGCGTGCCGTCGTGATCTTCAAGGGGGTTCGGGACGGTCGGCCCTACCCGGAGCACGGGCTCACGCTGAAGCAGTGGGCGGAGATCCCGCCGAGGCCCATTCAGCTGAACCAGCTGATCACCACCAAGCGTGAGCTGGCGCTGGACAAGCTGCTGGCGGAGGACTCGACGTTCTACGGCGACCTGTTCCCGCACGTCGTGCAGTGGAACGGCGGGATGTACCTGGAGGACGGCCTGCACCGGGCGCTGCGCGCGGCGCTCCAGCAGCGCAACCAGATCCACGCCCGGGTGTTCCTGTTCAGCGAGCTGCCGGAGATTCAGGGCTGACCGGAGTCCGTCACCCCACGGTGACGGACTCCCGCAGCGTCGCCATCTGCCGCTCGAACGACCGGGTTGACAGCCACAGCTTGTAGATGAGACCGGCCTCGAAGATCAGCAGCAGCGCGCCGGTGACCAGCGTGACGATCGCGACCCGGTTCGTCAGCGGGCCGACGATGAAGACGAACATCTGGAACTCGATGCCGCTGACCAGGTGCGGCCGGATGCGATAGCGGCGCAGCGCGTTCCGCAGCCCGATGAACCGGCCGTACCGCGCCCGGAACTCACCGTTGATGTCCGCGGCGCCGTCCGCGGCCTCGCCGGCCGGGATGACGTCCATGGTCTCCTCGACCCAGCGCAGTTCGCCGTCCTGCTCCAGGCCGGCCGCGCGCCGCGCCGCCGCCATCCTCTCCCGCATGTCCGCGCGCACCTTGGTCATCTGCGCGCCGTTCAGGTAGCGGAACATGTTGATGAACAGCACCAGCGCGCCGAGGGCCAGCCAGCGGTCGTCGCCGGTCGTCGCCCACTGGCCGCCGAAGAGGCCGGCCGTGCAGGTCAGGTCCTTGATCCGGTCGCCGATGAAGTCGAGCCAGGCGCCGAACGCGGAGCCGTTGCCGCGCAGCCGGGCGACCTTGCCGTCCATGCAGTCGAGCACGAAGCTCAGGTGGAACAGCAGCGCGCCGACCGCCAGCGCGCCCCAGGTGGCCTGCCAGAACGCGGCCGCGGCGGCGAGGCCGAGGAGGAACGCGGCGAACGTGATCCGGTTCGGCGTGACCCAGCGGTAGCGCGCCACCCGCCGCACGGCCGGCGTCGCGAGCGGGTCGACCAGCAGCACGGTCCACCAGGCGTCGCGGTCTTTCAGGGTGGCGCGGACCTGCCCGGTCGTGAAGCTGTGCAAAATCGTGATCCTTCGGGACGGTTAACACCAGAAGACACAAAACCGACCATAAGGGTACGCTTCTCGCTCGATTCGCGACTGTCGTACCCCGCCCGTACCGTTTGGGGTAGGTAGCAACAGCGGGTGAAAGAGGCGGGTGAGCCGCGATGGGCGGCAACAAGGGAATTGACCAGCCGACCACGGAGATGCCGGCCCGGGTCGGCGCCGAGACGCCGGAGCCGGAGCCCGCGCGCAGTCGCCGCGGCCTGTTCTGGCTGGTGGCGATCCTGCTCGTGGCGCTGCTGGCCGGCCTGGTCGTGGTGCGCACGACGACCGGTCTGCTGGACCGGCTGACCAACCCGTTCGCGGAGCAGCAGACCGACCGCAGTCAGCCTCCGCTGCTGGAGTCGATCAAGGACCTGAGTCGGTATGTTGCTGCCGAGGGCAACTTCCAGGTCGTGGTGGACACCGAGCGCAACCGGGAGAACGTGCCCGACTTCCTGCTCAACGAGCGCACGCTGTTCGTCGCGGCCGGCTCGGTGGAGTCCTACGTCGACTTCAGCACCATCTCCGACGACGCGATCGTGATCTCGGAGGACGGCAAGAGCGCCACCATCACGCTGCCGGCCCCGCAGCTCGGCGAGGCCAACCTCGACCAGGAGAAGAGTTACGTCTTCTCCGAGGAGAAGGGCCTGCTCAACCGGATCGGCGACATGTTCGGCCAGGATCCGAACAAGCAGCAGGCGATCTACGTGCTCTCCGAGGAGCGCATCGAGGCGGCCGCCCGGGAGAGCGAGCTGCCCCAGCGCGCCCAGGAGAACACCACGAAGATGCTGCAGGGGCTGCTCAAGTCGCTCGGCTACGAGCAGGTGACGGTCACCTACACCGCGCCCTGAGCGCGGAAGGCCGCCGGGAACCCCGGCGGCCTTCCGTGTGGTGATGGGTGTCAGTAGGCGGTGGAGTGCCGCTCCTCGTTCGGCAGCAGGATCCACAGGACGATGTAGAGCAGCACCTGCGGGCCGGGCAACAGGCAGGACAGCACGAAGAGAAGCCGGACCATCCCGGCACCGAGCCCGAAACGGCGGCCCAGGCCGGAGCAGACCCCGGCGATCCAACGGTTGTCGCGCGGCCGGGACAGGCGGCGAGGCGACGAGGCCATGGTGCGTCAACTCCTCAGTTCGTGGCACTGTGTGGTGTGCCGATGACTCAACGGTAGGAAACGGTTGCCAGCTCCGCCCTCCGTCTTGAAGGGGATCTTCTCTGTGATTCCCGTAGGGAGTCGCCACTAAGCGGCCGATTTCGGGTTTATCGAGGCGTGACGCTCGCAGTGCTGCTGGCCGGGGACGCGGCCGGGACCGACCGGCGCGACCGGCTGAGAGACCAACTACGCCGGGCCGGGGCCACCTCGGTCGCGGAACCGGACACGCCCGGCGACCTGGCCAGGCTGCTGCGCGACGGCACCGGCCCGGTGCTGCTGGTGACGGCCGGCCTGATCGCGCACGACGCCGTGCTCTGGCACCTGGCCACCGAGCCCGGCACCCGGACCATCGCCCTGACCGCCCCGGCCACCCCCGAGGCGCCCGGCCTTCGGCTCGCCACGACACGCGGCCTGATCACCGCCGCGACTCCTGGCGGCGCCGCGACTCCTGGCGGCGCGCCTGCGGATAACCACGCGGACCGCAGCGCTGCGGCGGACCGCAGCGCTGCGGCGGGCAGTGGTGCGGCGGGCAGTGGTGCGGCGGCGGGCAGTGGTGCGGGGGGTGGCGATGCGGCGGGCGCCGCGACTCCGGGCGGCGGTGCGGTGTTTCTCGGTGCGCTGCGGCTGGCCGGCCACGATCGCGTGCGTGCGGCGGTGGCTGTGGAGCATGCGGGCCGGGAGACCGATCCGGACGCGTTGCTCGCCGGGCTGCTGGCGGGCGGGGTGCGGCTCACCGCGTACCCGCTGCGGCTCTTGAAAGCCCGGCGCTGCCGGGACCGCGCCACGCTGGCCGAGGCCGAGACGGAGATCGCCGCGGTCGACGAGGAGCGGGCGCGGCTGCGGCTCGCGGTGAAGGAGCGCGACGACTTCTTCACCACGGTCTTCGTCAGCACCTGGTCGCCGCTGGTCACCCGGGCGTGCGCCCGGCTCGGGCTGACGCCGTCGGCCGTGACTGCGCTCTCCGTGCTCTGCGCGACGATGGCCGCGCTCGGTTTCGCACAGGCCGGCCGGCCCGCCATGATCGCCGGCGCGGTGCTGCTCTACCTGGGCTTCGTGCTGGACTGCGTGGACGGGCAGCTGGCGCGGTTCACCCGGCGGTTCACGCCGCTCGGCGGCTGGCTGGACACCATGGCCGACCGGGCCAAGGAGTACGCGGTCTACGCCGGGCTCGCGGCCGGTGCCGCGCGGCTCGGGCACGGTGAGGCCTGGTGGCTCGCGGTCACGGCGATGGCGCTCCAGACCGTGCGGCACGCGACCGACCACTGGTACGGCGCGCTGCACGACGCCGCGGCCGCCCGCCCGGGCACCGGCGAAGCAGGCGATCCGCCGGGTGCCGGGCGGCCTGGCGGCGTGCCGGGCACCGGCGAAGCAGGCGACCCGCCGGGTGCCGGGCGGCCTGGCGGCGTGCCGGATGCGGGTGGGGTCGGCGGCGCGCTCGGGCGGCTCTCCGACCGGGTGATCGCGGACGGCCGCTCGCCGCTCTACTGGCTGAAACGGATCGTGGTCTTCCCGATCGGCGAGCGGTGGGCGCTGATCGGCGTGCTGGCCGCGTGCGCCGGCGGCCGGACCGCGCTGCTGGCCGTGCTGGCCTGGGGCGGCCTCGCGATGATCTACACGTTGGCGCTGCGCGGGCTGCGGTCGCGGACGATGCGGGTGAGCGTGCTGGAGACCGTGGACGCGGTGACCCTGCGCGACGACGGCTGGTGCGCGCGCCGGCTGTGGACGGTCACCGGCCCGCTGGACTGGCTCGTCCCGGCCGGCCTGCGCCTGCTCGAGTTCGCGGTCGTGATCGGCACCGCCGCGCTCCGCGGGATCCCGCCGTGGCTGACGTTCGCGCTGCTCTTCGCGCTGGCGATGCATCACTACGACCTGGCCGCCCGGAGCGGCGCGGGATATCGGCGGCGCTGGGAGCCGGGCTGGGACGGCCGGTCGATCGTGGTGGCGGCCGGCGGCGGCCCGGCGTTTCCGGTGCTCGCCGCCTACACGCTGTGCATGCTGGCGGGGCGAGTGGTGACCACCCGGACGCGCGACGTGCGGATGCCGGGGCCGCCCCGGCCGGCACGGGATGCTGAGCACCGTCTCGTCCCGGAAAGGCAGGCCCGCTGATGGCAGCCGTGCTCAGTGTCGTCGTGCCGGTCTACAACGTGGCGCCCTATCTCGCGGAGTGCCTGGAGTCGATCGCGGCGCAGACCTACCGCGATCTCGACGTCGTGCTGGTCGACGACGGGTCCACCGATGACAGCGCGCGGATCGCGGCCGAGTTCACCGCGCGCGACGCCCGGTTCCGGCTGGTCAGTCAGGCGAACGCGGGGCTCGGCGCGGCCCGCAACACCGGGGTCCGGGCCGCGCGTGGCGACCTGCTGCAGTTCGTGGACAGCGACGACGTGCTCCCACCGGCCGCGGCCGGCGTGCTGGCCGCGGCGGTCGCGCGCACCGGTTCCGACTTCGCCACCGGCAACACGCTGCGACTGGACTCGCGCGGGCTGCGTCCGTCGAGGATGCACGCGCGGATCTTCACGCACACCAGGCTGCGCACGCACGTCACCCGGGATCCGGAGCTGCTCGGCGACCGTACCGCCTGGAACAAGGTCTTCCGCCGGGAGTTCTGGGACCGGCACGGGTTCGCCTTCCCGGAGGGCGTGCTCTACGAGGACACGCCGGTGATGGTGCCGGCGCACGTGCTGGCCCGGTCCGTGGACGTGGTGCATGTGCCGGTCTACCACTGGCGGCGGCGGGAGGGCGGCGACCGGTCGATCACCCAGCGCCGGGAGGAGCCGCGGAACTTCGTGGACCGGTTCACCGGCGTCGACCGCGTCAGCCGCTTTCTCGGCGAGGGTGGCTGGGAGGAGCTGCGCCGCTGGTACGACGCGTCCGCCGTCCGCTCCGACCTGGCTTTCTACCTGCGCGTGCTGCCCGAGGCCTCGGACGACTATCGCCAGCTGTTCCTGGACCGGTGCAACGAGTTCCTGGACCGGGTGCCGGCGCGGGTGCTGGACGGGCTGCCCGCCGCCACCCGGGTGCAGTGGCACCTGGTGCGGCAGCGGCGGGTGCCGGAGCTGCTGGAGGTGATCCGGGCCAGCCGGGACGGCGGCGTGCCGGTGGTCCGCCGCGGGCTGCGGCGCTATCGGGCGCTGCCCTATCTGGACGCGGGACTGCCACATCTGCCGCGGCGGCTCTACCGGGCCGGGCCGTCCCGCCTGCGACGGACGTTCACCGCGATCAATCGCAAGATCAAGCTGCCGAATTCGTACCGATAAATGGCTGGTTAAAGGGTCAAAGCGGCCAGCGGGCGCGTCGGGTGCGATTTCGGTAACGGGATAGTTACTGCTTGAACATGGCACGTTTACCCGATGGGTTAATCGCGATGATGCCCGTCACAGTGGACAGAGCTCGGGGGCCGGCCGGCCGAAGAAGTTGCGGGGAGGTGGCGGTGACTACCGTCGCGCTCAAAGACGTCACGAAGGTGTTCCCCGATGGGACCGTGGCGGTGGACAGGGTCAACCTCGACGTGGAGGACGGCGAGTTTCTGGTCTTGCTGGGGCCGTCCGGCTGCGGCAAGTCCACGGTGCTGCGGATGGTCGCGGGCCTGGAGGATCCGAGCAGCGGAGTCGTGCTGCTCGACGGCGAGGTGGCCAACGAGATTCCGCCTCGCGATCGGCGGATAGCGATGGTCTTCCAGGACTTCGCGCTCTATCCGCACATGACCGTGAACGAGAACATCTCGTTCCCACTCCGGCTGTCCGGCGTCGAGCCGGCACCGCGCGCCGAGCGGGTGGCGGATGTGGCCGGAGCGCTCGGCATCGGCGAGCTGCTCGGCCGGCGACCGGGCCAGCTCTCCGGCGGTCAGCGGCAACGGGTCGCGATGGGGCGGGCGATCGTGCGCCGCCCGGGCCTTTTCCTGATGGACGAGCCGCTGTCCAATCTCGACAGCGGCCTCCGCGCGGAGCTGCGCGCGGAGATCTCCGGTCTGGTCCGCGAGCTCGGTGTCAGCACCATGTACGTCACGCATGACCAGGCCGAGGCGCTGACCATGGCGGACCGTGTGGCGATCATGCGTAAGGGCGTGCTGCAGGACGTCGGCACGCCCACCGAGGTTTACGGCCGCCCGGCCACGCTCTACGTGGCCGCGTTCCTGGGCAGCCCGCGGATGAACCTGATCGAGGCCTCGGTCTACGTGCACCTGGACCGATATGTCGCGCTCAACCTCGGCGAGCAGGCGCTCTACCTGCCGTGGGACGACATCCGGGCACGGGTGATCTCGCACTACCACGGCGAGCGCATCGTGATCGGCATGCGCGCGGAGGCGCTCACCCCGGTGGCGCCGGACGCGCCCGGCGACGTGCTGCAGGGCCGCGTCCGATATCTGGAGCACCATGGCCACGAGTCGCTGGCGTTCGTCGACGTGGGCGCCACCGCGGTGGTCGTCGACGAGTTGGGCGGCGCCGCGGTGGAGGTGGAGGAGGGGCCGTCCTCGCCGTTCCAGCGGCTGGGGCAGGCGGTGCAGCGGTTCGCCGGCCGGTTCGGCGACCGGTTCGAGGCGGAGCCCGCGACCAGCGACGGCCGGACCAGCGTGCTCAGCGACCCGGGCCGGCACCACCGCCGCCCGGCCGAGCTGGCGGTCCGGCTGGCGCCCTACCCGGCGATCCGCGCGGGCAGCGCGCTGGCGATCGGTGTGCGGATGGACGCGCTGCACTTCTTCGACGAGCGCGGCGACCGGATCGACGTGGGGTGGCGTTGAAGATCAACATACTGGGTCGAATGGCCGGGGTGCAACGGACCCTTTGTGCGATCTCTTGTGCCGTCCGGGCGACACCAAAGGTTCAACGTTTTCCCACGCAAGCGTGCTGACCGGGGATAACCTCAGGATCGGAGCACCATACGAGGCGCCGCGCCCGGGGTTTGACACCGCCGAAATCCGGTTAACTTTCCGTTTCACGGTTAAATTGAGCGGGTGCTTGGGCTTCCACCTCACGTGACGACCTGCCTGTTCGATCTGGACGGTGTCCTCACCCAGACCGCGCTCGTTCACAACGCGGCCTGGAAGGAGACCTTCGACGCGTACCTGAGCAGGCGCGCCGCGACGGAGGGCATTCCCTTCGTCCCCTTCGACTCCGGCCCCGACTATCTGAAGTACGTCGACGGCCGGCAACGTGCCGACGGCGTGCGTATGTTCCTGGCGTCCCGGGGCATCGTGCTCCCGGAGGGCACGCCGGACGACGCCGTCGACGCCGAGACCGTCAACGGCATCGGCAACCGGAAGAACGTCCTGGTGCTGAAGTACATCGCCGAGGGCAAGGTGCTGGTGTACGACGGCTCGGTCACCTACCTGCACGCGGTGCGCGACGCGGGGATGCGGACCGCCGTCGTCTCCGCGAGCGCCAACTGCCGCGACGTGCTGCGCGCGGCCGGCATCGAGGATCTGCTGGAGGTCCGGGTCGACGGTGTGGTCGCCCGGGCCGAGGGACTGCCCGGCAAGCCCGCGCCGGACACGTTCCTGGCCGCCGCGAAGAAACTGGGCGTCGACCCGGCGAACGCGGCGGTCTTCGAGGACGCGCTGGCGGGCGTTGAGGCCGGTCGGGCCGGTGGCTTCGGGTTTGTGGTCGGAGTGGACCGGGTCGGGCACGCGGACGCGCTGCGCGATCACGGCGCCGACATCGTCGTATCGGATCTCGCCGAACTCCTGGACGGCGGCGAGCCCCGATAGGGACGGCAACCCGCCGGTGGTTCACCGACGGGCTCAGATCAACACTGAAAGGGATCGCTGTGATCCGAGAGCGGGCTTATCCGGTCGAGCCCTGGCATGTCCGCGAGACGCGGCTCGACCTGGACGTCCTGGCACAGTCGGAGTCGGTGTTCGCGCTCTCCAACGGCCACATCGGCCTCCGGGCGAACCTGGACGAGGGCGAGCCGCACGGTCTGCCGGGCACGTACCTGAACTCCTTCTACGAGCTCCGGCCGCTGCCCTACGCGGAGGCCGGCTACGGCTTCCCCGAGTCCGGGCAGACCATCGTGAACGTGACGAACGGCAAGCCGATCCGGCTGCTGGTCGACGACGAGCCGTTCGACGTCCGCTACGGCGACCTGGTGTCGCACGAGCGGGTGCTGGACATGCAGGCCGGGACGCTTTCGCGCGAGGTGGAGTGGTGCTCGCCGGCCGGCCGGTCGGTGCGGGTGCGCTCGACCCGGATGGTGTCGTTCACTCAGCGCGCCATCGCGGCCATCTCCTACGAGGTCGAACCGATCAACGGCCCGGCCCGGGTGATCCTGCAGTCCGAGCTGGTGGCGAACGAGCAGCTGCCGCCGACCAAGCGTGACCCCCGGGTCGCGGCGCTGCTGGAGTCCCCGCTGGTGGCCGAGGAGCACCTGACCCAGGAGCTGGGCGGGCTGCTGATCCACAGCACCAAGACCAGCAAGCTCCGGATGGCCGCCGCGATGGAGCACGTGGTGGAGACCGAGGGCCGGCACATGGTCAAGACCGAGGGCAACCCGGACTGGCTGCGGACCACGGTCGCGTGCATGCTCGAGCCGGGCCAGAAGCTGCGGATCATCAAGTTCGTGGCGTACGGCTGGTCCTCCCGCCGTTCCGTGCCCGCGCTGCGCGACCAGGTCGGCGCCGCGCTGGCGAGTGCCCGGCTGACCGGCTGGGACGGTCTGGTCGAGGCCCAGCGGGAATACCTGGACGCGTTCTGGGACCACTCGGACGTCAAGGTCGAGGGCGACCCGGAGGTGCAGCAGGCGGTGCGCTTCGCGCTCTTCCACGTGCTCCAGGCCGGCGCCCGCGCGGAGATGCGGCCCATCGCGTCCAAGGGGCTCACCGGCCCGGGGTACGACGGCCACACGTTCTGGGACTCCGAGACGTTCGTGCTGCCGGTGCTGACCTACACCCAGCCGGACGCGGCCAAGGACGTGCTCCGCTGGCGGCACGCCACGCTCGACCTGGCCAAGGAACGGGCCGAGACGCTCGGCCTGCGCGGTGCGGCGTTCCCGTGGCGGACCATCCGCGGGCACGAGTGCTCCGCGTACTGGCCGGCCGGCACCGCGGCGTTCCACATCGCGGCGGACATCGCGGACGCGGCCCGCCGCTACGTGCTGGCCACCGGCGACGAGGACTTCGAGCACGACTACGGCTTCGACCTGCTGATCGAGACGGCCCGGCTGTGGCGTTCGCTCGGCCACCACGATCGGCACGGCCGCTTCCACATCGACGGAGTGACCGGCCCGGACGAGTACACGGCCGTGGTCGACGACAACATCTACACGAACCTGATGGCCCAGCTGAACCTCTACGCCGCGGCGGACGTGGCGCTGAAGTACCCGGACAAGGCGCGGGCGGCCGGCGTCGACGACGAGGAGATCGCCGGCTGGCGGGACGCGGGCGCGGCCGTGCACCTGCCGTACGACCACGAGCTGGGCGTGCACCAGCAGTCCGAGGGCTTCACCCGGCTGCAGGAGTGGGACTTCGAGGGCACACCGCAGGAGAACTACCCGCTGCTGCTCAATTACCCGTATTTCGACCTGTACCGCAAGCAGGTGGTGAAGCAGGCCGACCTGATCCTCGCGATGCTGTGGCGCGGCGACGCGTTCAGCGACGAGGAGAAGCAGCGCAACTTCGCCTACTACGAGGCCCGGACGGTCCGCGACTCGTCGCTGTCCGCCTGCACCCAGGCGGTGATGGCGGCGGAGACCGGTCACCTGGAGCTCGCCCACGACTATCTGGGCGAAGCCGCGCTGATGGACCTGCACGACCTGCACAACAACGCGCGTGAGGGCCTGCACGTGGCGTCGCTGGGCGGCTCGTGGATCTCGCTGGTGATGGGTCTCGGCGGCATGCGGGACCACGGCGGTCAGCTGTCGTTCAACCCGCGGCTGCCGGAGCGGATCACCCGGATGGAGTTCGCGCTGCTCTGGCGCGGGCTGCGGCTGCGGGTGGACGTGCGCAGCAACGAGGCCACCTACTCGCTGCGGAACGGCACCGGTGAGAAGAGCATCACACTCGTCCACCACGGCGAGCTGGTGACGGTGTCGGCGGACAAGCCGGTGACCATGGGAATCCCGAAGCGGACGGACGTCGGATCGGAGCCGCACCAGCCCGCGGGCCGCGCCCCGGCCCGTCGCGCAAGCTCTCTGTAATTACCCGTTCGACAATTGGTATAAGAAGGGCCGCCTTGGTGATCCGGGGCGGCCCTTCGCCGTACCGCGTCGATATTTCTCTATGTTTTCCGGTCATTGAGCGGGCACTTTGCGTCACTATAGGGAACTCTTAAGTTTCTGGATCTTGAGCGGTCGTCCTTGGCGCGACTGGGTAGTCTTGCCGCCGGTCGTCATCGGCGGGCGCGCCCGGTGCCCGTGACGACCACCGCCAAATCGCGCAGCGAGTCGGGGAACCACGTTTGTGGGGTGAATCCGCGTCAGCGGTAGGGGTGTCGTTCCCATCCCGAACCCGTCAGCTAACCCGGCCGGCGGTCCGAGAGAGGAACATGAATGCGCCTACGGCGAATAGCGGCGCTTTCGGTGCTGCTGGCGAGTGTGGCCACGGCCGCGCTCGCGACGCCCGCCTACGCGATCGACGAGGGCGGCACGGAACAGCTCAGGGAGCAGCTCGACGCGGCCAGCAAGGGCTTCGTCGAGGCCAAGAGCAAGCTAGCGGCCTCGGAGAAGCGCCAGAAGGAGCTGACCGAGGAGCTCAAGACGATCGAGGCCGACCTCAAGACGCGTGAGGCGACGGTGGGCGAGCTCGCCGGCCGGACCTATCGCAACGGCCGCCTCGCGCCGATGGTGGCGATCCTGAACGCCTCCGAGGGTGACGGCTTCATGGACCGGGCCACGCTGCTCGAGACCATGGCGATCAACCAGGAGAAGCAGGTCCAGGACCTGGTCGTGGCCAAGGACGAGGCCTCGCGTGCGAAGACTGCCATCGACAAGGAGATCGGTGAGCAGAAGAAGCAGGTCGAGACCATGGACAAGCGGAAGAAGCAGGCGGAGAACGCGCTGAAGTCCGCGGGCGGCGGTGCCGCGGCGAACGTCGAGTCCGGCAGCGGCTCCGCGGCGGTCGCGGTCGGCGTCGAGCGGGCTGCCGACGGGTCGTTCCCGTCAGAGAGCTGCACCGTGGACGACCCGACGACCGGCGGCTGCATCACGCCGCGTCTATTGCACGCCTACAAGCAGACGAAGTCGGCGGGCTTCAACCACTTCGTGTCCTGCTACCGCAGTGCCGAGGACGGCGGCGAGCACCCGCGCGGCCGGGCCTGCGACTGGTCGGCCCAGGCGAGCGGCTTCGGCGGCGTCGCGTTCGGCGCGGACAAGGCCTACGGCGACAACCTGGCGAACTTCTACATCAAGAACGCGGACCGGCTCGGCGTGCTCTACGTGATCTGGTACGCCCGGATCTGGCTGCCGTCGAGCGGCTGGCAGTCGTACGCGGGCGGTGGCACACCCTCCGGTGACCATACGAACCACGTGCATTTGTCGATCATTTGACGTGCGGGAGCCCGCGGCCGGTGCCGCGGGCTCCCCCGTTAGACCCGTGCCTCGCCGTACGGGATGAGCGTCACCGGCCCGGTCAGCCCGTAGGCCTGCCGTGACGCCACGCCGTAGACCCCGGGATCCGCGACCCGCAGCCGGTTGTTCAGCGTGGTGGTCACCTCCACCTCGATCGTGTTCCGGCCACGGCGCAGGTGCGGGCCCACGTCCACCACCGGGTTCAGCAGGCTCACCGCGACCGCGTGCCCGTTCACGGTCACCCGCGCGGTGTCGAAGACCTCGCCCAGGCTCAGGTAGGCCCCGGCGCACGCCGGCACGTCGACCGTGGTCGCGTACCGCCCGATGCCCGACACGTCCGCCAGCTGCGGAATCTCCGTCCACGGCCGCAGCCCGGAGAGGTCCAGCGCGTGCGTCACGGTCAGCGTCTCGGCCGCGCTCGACCCCGGCTGCC
This sequence comes from Catenuloplanes nepalensis, assembly GCF_030811575.1. Taxonomy (GTDB): domain Bacteria; phylum Actinomycetota; class Actinomycetes; order Mycobacteriales; family Micromonosporaceae; genus Catenuloplanes; species Catenuloplanes nepalensis. The sequence goes on from NZ_JAUSRA010000001.1 coordinate 8,601,305, forward strand.
AGTCCGCCACCCGCAGCGACCACCGGGTCAGTGGAATCGGCGCCGGTACGTCCCCGATCCGCCGCGACACGGTCCGCCCGTCGTCCAGCGTCGCGGTGTAGGAACCCGCGGTCGCGGCACGCAGGACCAGGTCCCGGCCGCGCACCAGCACCCGGTCCGCCGTCGTCGCGGTCACGTGCCGGTGCGGCCCGGGAGCGTCCAGCACCACGATCGACGACTCGCCCGGCTGCAGCGCCACCCGGATCGTCACCCGGTCGCCGTCCGCGGTGTAGTGCGCGATCGGTTCCCGCTCGCCGGTCCACGGATCGATCCGGTACGGCACCGACCGCCGGCTCGCCCGGTGCAACGTCACGTCGTGGTCGATCGCGGCGACCGGCGGCTTGACCGTCTCCGCGTGCTTGCCATTGACCAGGTAGTAGTAGTCCACCCCCCGCTCCTCCCGGTGCCCGTGCAGCAGCGTCGAGGACCGCGCGTAGGAGACGGCCGGCCGCAGGCCCAGGCCCGCCAGCGCGGCACCCACCTCGGTCCGCACCGCCACGGTCCGCACCCGCGGCAGCGCGGTCAGCTCGGCCAGCAGCGCGCGCAGCGTCGTGTCCTCGTCGCCGGTCGCGCGGCCCGGCACGGTCGCGGCGGACCAGTCGCCGAGCAGCACCACCGGCAGACCCTTCCGGGCCAGTGCCAGGATGCGCCGGGCGGATGGCAGGTCCAGCGTGGCCACCCCGCCGGAGAAGAGGTCCGTCTCCACCAGCAGCACCCGGTAGGCCGGGCCGTCCGGGGCCAGCCGCCCGTCGCGGACCGTGGCGCTCGGCAGCGCCAGCAGCGGCGCGCTGATCATCTGGTGCGTCCAGCCGGACGGGACGCCGTCCGAGGTGAACCAGGACGCGCCGATGCCGGTCTTGGTGTAACCCTTCTGCCGGAACACGGCCGCGTCGATCCGGTTCACGCCGATCCGCCCGGCCAGGTGCACCCGGCCCAGGTAGGCGGCGACGTCCGGCGCGTGCCGCCAGCTCGGCTGCCGCGGGCCCCACGACTCCGCGTAGCCGATGCCGCCGGAGTACGGCGTGAACGCCGCGAAGCCGGGCCAGTCCGCGCCGGGCGCGGTCGCGTACGAGAAGCCGTGGAACGCGGTCTGGTTGAGGCCGGCCGCGTAGGCGCCGCCCATAGTGCGCAGCAGCCGCTTCCACGTGGTGTTGTAGGCGCCGCCCTGATACGCGCCGGCCTCGCAGGAGAGCAGCTCGCGCCCGCCCATGTCCCGCCCGCCCGCCAGGCAGCGGTAGTCGTCCAGGTTCTTGAACCCGAGCGACTCGCCCTCCGGCACGTCGATCACGGCGGCGACCGAGATCGCGTCCGTCTCCAGCCCGTACGGCTGGGCCCGGAACGTCAGCCCGAGCGAATGCGCCCAGCGGGTCAGCGGCGCGAAGTGATGCGCGGTGAACAGGTCGGAGAGCGTCTGCCAGTAGTCGGCGCGCACCCGCCGGCTGGTCGCCGCGTCGAACGCGTAGACCGTCGACTCCTTCACCCGCACCACCGCGGCCAGGTAGGGGCGCAGGTCGTACCCCCGGCGGCGCTGGAACTCGGTCAGCACCGCGGGCGTCCAGTTGAGCGCGGCCGTCTCCAGCTCGATCGAGTCCTCGAACAGCGAGCCGCCGGCGCGGCGCAGCAACGCCCGGACGCGCGGCGTCAGCAGCCGCGCCTCCCAGAAGTCGATCACGGCCTGGGTGCCGGCCGCACTGAAGTGGTCCACCACGAACGCGTCCGGGCTGGTGTGCGGCCCGGACTCCGGCTCCTGGCCGGAGCCGCGCTGCCAGTACGCGAACAGCAGGTGGTCGCCGTCGGCCGGCGCGGTCCAGGTCAGCCGGCCGTCCGCCACGAGCGCGGTCAGGTCGGTGACCGAGTCCGTGGCCAGGCCGGTCTCCTTGCGCGTCGCGTTCGCCGGGTCGACGCGCACGGCCTGCACCGCGATCAGCGTCTGCCGGGTGACGCCCGCGGCCGGCGCGGCGACCGCGGCCGGGACCGGGCCGTCGAAGACCGCGCCGGCCGCGACCGGGGCCACGCCGTGCGCCAGCTCGTGCACCGCGGCCGGGTGGTCCGGCGTGATCGTCGGAACCGCGGCCGGCCAGGACGGGCCGATGGTCAGGTCGATGGTGATCCCGCGCCGCGCGGCCTGGTCGAGCGCGGCCTCGACGCCGCGGGTCCACGCCGCGGTGCCCCAGCCGTGCCCGGCGGTGTCCAACGCGGCCTTGTCGCGCACGCTGTGGTGCACGGCCGCTATCTCGGCGCCGCCGAAACCGGCCGCCGCGATCTGGTCCACCTCGCGCCGGATCTCCGCGGGGTCGACCAGTCCGTCCGGCCACCACCAGCGAAAATACGGCCGCAGTGCGGTCTCGGGGTGGGTGAGGCTCTTCGAAGCCGGGCTCGTCGCCGCCGCCGGGACCGCGCCCCAGCCGGCCGCCAGCGTGCCGGCTCCCACAGCCAGCACGGTACGGCGTCTCAATCCGCTCATGTCCGACCTTTCCCCGGGGTGCCCTCCGGGTCCGTGAAACGTTTCATCAACGTCGGTCGACTTGAACGATAGGAACGGACACGGCTGTGGTCAATACCTCAGGAAACTCGCGCGACATCGAACCGGGCCGCGTGATCGCATGGTGGGCATGCTGGTCTTCGACGCGGACGACACGCTCTGGGAGAACAACGTCCTGTTCATTCGCGTGGTCGACGACTTCCTCGCCTGGCTCGCACACCCGACGCTGGAGCACGCCGCGATCCGCGCCGTGCTCAACGACGTCGAGCGGGCCAACGCGGCGGCCTACGGTTACGGCAGCGAGGTCTTCCTGCGCAACCTGCACGAGGTCTTCGAGCGGCTGAGCGAGCGCCCGGCCACCGGCGCCGAGCGCCGCGAGATCGAGGAGCTGGCCGCCGCGCTGGTCTTCGACGAGGTCGAGCTGATGCCGGAGGTCGCGGATACGCTCGCCGACCTCGGCACCCGCCACGAGCTCGCGCTGCTGACCAAGGGCGACGACACCGAGCAGCGCCGCAAGCTGGCCGCCTCCGGGCTGGCCGCGCACTTCGGCAGCGTGCACGTGGTGCGCGAGAAGGACCTCCCGACATACCTCGCGCTGACCGAGTCGATGGCGCTCGACCCGGCGACCACCTGGATGATCGGCAACTCCCCGAAGTCGGACATCATCCCGGCGCGCCGGGCCGGCTGGAACGCGGTCTTCATCCCGCACCCGCACACCTGGGAACTGGAGCACGCCGCACTCGACCCGGCCGACACCGGCGTCCTCGAGCTCCCGTCCTTCACCGCGCTGCGCGAACACTTCTGATCCGGCCCGGCCGAAGGGGCAGATCACGGTCAACTTCATGATCTTCCCGCCTCCGCGATCAGGGCGTTCCCCAAGTCATTGGAACGACTTGGGGAACGCGCGCCGGTGCTGAGGCGGGTGAGTTCCGCTTCGCCCGCCGGAGGATTGAGTGGGGTGGGAAGCGGGGATCAGCCCTGGCGGCCGTTCCAGCGTGGGTCGGCGCGGTTGACGACCGTGACGCGGCCGCGGCGGCGGACCACCTGCGAGCCGGGCTTGCGGGCCAGGGATCGGAGTGAGCTGCGAACCTTCATGGTCGTACCCCTTTCTTTCCGGTCATGACAATGATTTTCGGCTGATGGGTATTCCTGGGGAGGAACGCATGGGACGCGTCGTGGTGGTCAGCGGCGGCGGGACCGGCACGGGGCAGGCGACGGCCGCCCGGTTCGCACGGGACGGCGCCGACGTGGTGATCGTCGGCCGGCGCGCGGACGTGCTGGCGCGCGCCGCGGAGGGGATCGAGGCGCAGGACGCCGGCTCGGTGCCCGCGATCACGGCCGACCTCACCGATGCGGATGCGGCGCTGCGGGTCCGCGACGAGGTGGCCGAGCGGCACGGCAAGGCCACGTGGTGGTCGCGAACGCGGGCGGCAACGTCACGCGGCAGGGGCCGCCGAGCGATTCGGGCGCGGACCGGCCGGTCAAGGTAGGCGCGCGGCGGTCGCGCAGGCGCGGTGCTCGATGTGCCGAGACCGTGCATTGGCTGGCCTCGCCCGGCGCCGGCCCGTCACCGCACAGATCGTGCAGGTCAACGGCAGTGCATCGCTCGGACGTTAGCGTTGATACCAATTGTGTGTTAGCGTTGATCGCATGACGGAGATCATGGCTGAGAACACCCGAGTGGCGATCGTGACCGGTGGATCCCGGGGCATCGGGCGGCAGGCCGCGCTGCGCCTGGCCGCGGACGGATACGCGGTCACGGTCGTCTACGTCGGCAAGAAGACGGAGGCGGAGGCGGTCGTCGAGGAGATCGTCTCGGGCGGCGGCCGGGCCATCGCGGCCCGCGCGGACGTGGCCGAGGAGACGGACGTCGCGGCCGTCTTCGACGCGGCCGAGGCGGCGTTCGGCGGCGTGGACGTGGTGGTCAACGCGGCCGGGATCATGGTGCTCGCGCCGATCGCGGAGTACGACCTGGACACGCTGGACCGGGTGCACCGGGTCAACATCCGGGGCGCGTTCGTGGTCTCCCAGCAGGCCGCCCGCCGGGTCCGGGACGGCGGCGCGATCATCAACTTCTCGACCTCGGTGATCGGCCTGGGCCTGCCCGGCTACGCGGCGTACGCGGCCAGTAAGGGCGCGGTCGAGGCGATGACCATGGTGATCGCGCGGGAGATGCGCGGCCGCGACGTCACGGTCAACGTGGTGGCGCCCGGCCCGACCGCGACCTCGTTCTTCTTCGAGGGCAAGGACCAGGCCACGATCGACCGGATGGCCAAGCAGCCGCCGTTGGAGCGCCTCGGTACGCCGGAGGACGCGGCCGAGGTGGTCGCGTTCCTGGCCGGACCCGGCCGCTGGATCAACGGCCAGGTGATCCGGGCCAACGGCGGGATCGTCTAGACAGGTGACGGGCCCGGCGGAGGGCCGGGCCCATCACCGATCCGTCACGCGGCCGGCGGGGTCACCTTCAGCGTCATCAGCGGGATCAGCCCGCCGAGCTGCGTCTTGACCTCGATCTTGACGCCCGCGCCGGCCACCTTGACCGAGCTCTGCGGGTTCGCGGCACTCCAGTAGCGCAGCGGATCCGAGTCGTCGAAGACCGGGATCGCCGGCTGCCGCGGCACCGAGACCGGCGCGCCGTTGCGGTGGAACGTCACCGGATCCGTCGCCTGCAGGCCGAACGTGGCGTCGAACGGCTGGCGCCGGTTGCCGAGCAGCACGCCGTCGGCGAACGTGATCGGCGCGGGGCGCGCGTCGACCGGGAGCGTCAGGCCGGTGCCGGGGTGCACGCTGGTGTTGTTGTTCCCCACGGCCGGGTTGACGTACCAGATCAGCAGGCCGTCCTGGTACGGGAAGCGCTCGGCCCAGTCCGGCCGCGAGTTCGCCCAGCCCCAGTTGTACGGCCCGAGCCGCAGCGTCTCGTCGTACCCGGTGTAGGTGCGGTACTCCGCGGCGTAGTAGCCGCCGTTCGCCAGGGGGATCACCACGGCCTCCGGCAGGAGCCCGTCACCGTACGCCGCGCTGCCCAGCGTCACGTACTTCGACCGGCCCGGATTCACCGTGACGAAGTCGGACCAGCCGAGCCAGATCTTCTCCCACGCGCCCATGTAGCCGGGCGTCGAGCCGATCGTCGGGTTGCCACGGCCCAGCCAGGAGCCGGAGGACATCACGGACCAGAAGCCGGTGCCGTTCTCGCCGCCGGCCGTGTCGTAGAGGTCGGGCAGGCCCAGATCGTGGCCGTACTCGTGGACGAAGACGCCGAGCCCGCCGTTCTCCGGCTCGGTCGTGTAGTCGCCGATCCAGATGCCCGTGTCGCCGATCTGCACGCCGCCGGCCAGGTTGCCGGCCGGGCCCGCGGTGCCGCGCAGGCTGGAGAACGCGAACCAGCGGTGCGCCCAGATCGCGTCCGTGCCCTCGGCGCCGCCGCCGGCCTCCTCACCCGCACCGGCGTGCACGGCCTGGAAGTGGTCGACGTAGCCGTCCGGCTCGTTGAAGTCGCCGTCGTCGTCGAAGTCGTCCCGGTCCCAGACGTCGAACGTCTTCAGATGCGCCGCGACCTGCTCCGGGGTCTGCCCGGCGGCGAGCTGTGCGGCGTACCAGGAGGTGGCACTGTCCTTGATGAAGTTCCAGTAGCCGTCGTTCTGCGGGACGGAGTTGCTGCCGTAGCGCGCCTCGTTGTACGGCACCTTGACCCAGTCGGAGACGTCGCCGCCGACCGTGTAGCGCCCACCGGACTGCTTGGCGTAGAAGTTCGCCATCGACTCCCGGTTCTTGGCGAACAGCAGCTTCTCGTAGTGCTCCGGGCTGAAGTCCGGCTCCCAGATCGTGGTGTTGTCGTCGGTGGCGCCGCCGTCCCACACCCGGTCCGGCTCCGGGATCGAGTTGTGCAGCGGTCCCGGCGTGCCACCGGCCCGCGGATAGACCTGGTCGCCGAACTCGACCAGGAAGGTCAGGACCGGGTCGGTCTTGGTCTCCTTCTTCCTGTATTCCACGAACCGGTTGCCACCCAGCCGGATGACCTCCGAGCCGTTGCGCTTCTCCGTGGTCGTGGTGCCCGCTATCAGCCGGTCCAGCGCCTCGGTCCGCTCGGCCTCGCGCTCGTCCGCGAGCGGGTGCGGCAGGTTGTCCTCGCCCAGCACGGCCGTGGGTTCCACGTCCGGGGTGAGCGCGCTCGGAGCGGCCTGGGCCGGAGCCGCCATCAGCGCCGCGACCAGGGTGCCGGCCGCGACCACACAGACTTGCCTTCTCATTGATGTCCTCCAGATGAGCTGGATGGACAGCTTAAAATCTCATGTATCTGGATCTAGCGATTCAATGTTGCGGTTCCGTGTCTAAATGCTCACCGGTTGTCTGTTTCGGACCTTGCGCGTCGCTGACCGGCAGGTTTGGCCGTGCGCGGCGGGGTTTGGCCCGTGCGCGGCGCTGACCGGCAGGGAGGAGCGCCAGCGACGACCGGTGCCCGCGGGAGCTCTCGGAAAGTGCCTCCGCCGGAAGCGGGAAGATCAAGATCTTGATCTTAGGAACCGCTCTGGCTGTACGCGGTCAGAAAGTGATCGCGGAACGACTCCATCGGCCAGACCGGGGCGTCGGGTGCGGGCTTGAGGCCGGAGGTCCACTGCCAGGAGGCGATCCGGTCGAGCACGGCCGGGTCCTTCGCGACGATCGTGACCGGGACGTCGTGGCTGGCGTCCGGCCCGGTGACCGTGGTGGCCGGCTGGTGGTCGCCGAGGTAGATCACCACGGTGTCGTCCGTGCCGTGCCGCTCCAGGTAGGTGAAGAGCGCGGTCAGCGAGTACTCGATGGAGGTGCGGTAGGCGTCCCGGGGCTCCGCGGGCACGTCGATCCGCTCCGGCATGCCGGCGAACGCGGAGCCGTCACCGACCGCGTTCCAGTCGATCATCTCGGGGATCGAGTCCCACGGGAAGTGGCTGGAGAGCAGGTCGAGCTCCGCCATCATCGGCCCGCGATCCGCGCGACCGTGCTCCAGCCGCTCGAACGCGGTCAGCGTGTACTGGTCGGGCATGGTGGTCCAGCCGAACTTGGGCCCGGCGTACCCCAGGTTGCGCGAGTCGTAGACCCGGTCGAAGCCGTACCAGTCGCCCTCCGGCCAGGCGTACGTGTTCGCGGGCGCGACGCAGACCGTGGACCAGCCGGCCCGGCGGAACGACTCGGTGAGCGTGAGCCGGTCGCTGGCGACGATCGTGCGGTACCGCTGCTGGTTGTCCACGCGCAGCCCGGACTGGAACGTGGAGTGTGCGAGCCAGCTGTAACCGCCGAACGTCGACGAGGTCAGCCAGCCGCTGCGGGCCGCGAACCCGGACGCGGTCAGCCGCCGTGTGCCGTCCGCGAGCACCGCGTCGACCTGCGCGGACATCGACTCGTCCTCGACCGCGCTACGGCCGTAGCTCTCCACGAACGTGAGCAGCACGTCCTTGCCACGCAGGCCGGTCAGCAGCCGGCTCGGCGGCACGTCCCGGAACGCGTCCACCGCGGCCGCGTTCGCGAACGTCTCCTGGTCGTGCAGCGCGGCGTCGACCAGCTTCGCGCGCTGGGTGAGGAACGCGGTCGCGCCCCGGTCCGCGATCGGGCTGCCGGCCAGCGCGAGGACCAGCCACGCGGTGGTCAGCAGCGCGAGGCCGCGGGTGGTGCCGGTGCGGTGCCGCGCGAAGACCCGGCCGAGCCGGATCACCGACAGGGACATCAGCACGGGTACGGCCAGGAGCAGCGCGACCGCGAGGACCACCGCGGCGATCGCACCGGCCCGGCCGATCGAGCCGGTGAGGAACGTGATGCCGTCGTCCGCCAGGCTCCAGTCGAGCACCAGGTCGAACTGGCGGGCGTAGACCGTGAAGAAGCCCATGTCGGCCAGCTTGACCAGGGCCAGAAGGCCGAGAACCACCCCCGCGACGATGGCACCGGCGATCCGCGCGCGGCCCGGCAGGAGCAGCAGGAGCACCGTGACGACCAGCGCCTCGACCGGGACGCGGAGGAACGCGGCGGCGGTGAGGCCGGTCGGCTGGTTCGGCAGCAGCAACGCCACCAGGACCAGCAGGCCGGCCAGCACGGTGATCACCGTCCCGGCGACCGGGCGTTTCGTCGCCTCTTGCTCTTCTGCCTGCTGCTCTACCGGCTCTTCTGGCACACCAAACCCCATCGTTGCGGCTCTCAAGGTCCGGTGCCCAGCCGTCACCCCGACCACCCACCCCTGATCGGGGTGAACGCAGTCAGCTACGAGCAGATCAGCCGACCAGTTCGATGACCGCTCGCCGGATCAGGAACTTGCCGGGCTCGCGGACCTGCTCGAAGGCCGCGTCGTTCAGCAGGATGCAACTGCCGGAGACGCCGGTCACCTCGACCGTGATGCTCTTGTCGTTGTCCAGGTTCGTCACCCGCAGCCGAGTGCCGGCCGGGAACTCGTCGCTCGACGCGGCGGGTGCGCCGCCCTCTCCGGAGAGCGTAACCGTCGAGCCGTCGCAGACCACGTCACCGGCCTCGCCGCCCTGGCCGTCCGCGGGTTGCTCGGCCCGGTCGGGCTCCTCGGCCCGGTCGGGCTCCTCGGCCCGGTCGGGCTCCTCCGCCGGGGGCGCGTCCGCGACCGGCGGCTCCGCGATCACGTCGTCACCGCCGTCGCCGCCGTCGCCGCCCTGGGCCGGGGCGCAGCCGGCCGCCGCGAGCTGCTGGTCGATCACCGCGATGACGTCCTGCCGGTTCTTGATCCGGGCGTCGGAGAGCGCGTCCGGGTCGGCCCGCTGCTCCGCGATGAAGTCGAGGTTCCGCTGGCGGGCCGCCTCGATGCCCGCGCACGGCCCCTCGGCCGCGCCGCTGATGCCGGTGCCGACCGCGAAGGCCCCACCGGCGAGCGCGACCGCGGTCACTCCGATGACGATCTTCCGGTTGCGGCCGATGAGGAGCTGGCGCCAGTTCATGATCTTCTCCGTCCGTTCGCCCTGCGTCGTTGCGGCACCGGTTCCTACGGCTGCGGGCGGCCGGGGAGATCAAGCCTCGTACCCTAAAATTTCACTAAGAGTCACAAAACGCGGCTCAGAACGCGCTCTCGCTCGCAATTCCGCCACGTTCGGTGAAATCGTTCGATGAGGCATGTAAATAGCGAAGTTTATTACCTGTAAGTAGCGTGGGAGGAGGCTCAACCCCTTGCAGGTCAACGGATGTTTGTCGCCTGCAGGTAGTCACACCGTCGTCCATTGTGACTTTCCCGACTGTGGCCGATTGCCGACCACGCCGATATGATCCCGCAATATTCAAACCGGTACGGTTCTGTGGTGCCCGAAACCTCGGAACGGTCGCTCGCCGGTCGTTACACCCTCGTTCGCGCGCTCGGGCAGGGCGCCATGGGGCGGGTCTGGCTCGCCCGTGACGAGATGCTCCGGCGCGACGTCGCCGTCAAGGAGCTCGTGCCGCCGCCCGGCCTCAGCGAGGAGGAGACGGCCCAGCTCCGCGAGCGCTCGCTGCGCGAGGCCCGCGCGATCGCACAGCTCAACCACTCCAACGCGGTCCGGATCTTCGACGTCCTGATCGACGGCGGCGACCCGTGGATCGTCATGGAGTTCATCCCGTCCCAGCCGCTGCACAGCGTGCTGCGCGCCGAGGGACCGATGTCGCCGGCCCGCGCCGCCCGGATCGGCCTCGCGGTGCTCGCCGCGCTCCGCGCCGCACACCGCGTCGGCGTGCTGCACCGCGACGTCAAACCGGCGAACGTGCTGCTCGGCACGGACGGCCGGATCATGCTCACCGACTTCGGCCTGGCCACGGTGGAGGACGACCCGGGCATGACCCGCACCGGCATCGTGCTCGGCTCCCCGGCCTACCTCGCGCCGGAGCGGGCGATCGGCGAGCCGGCCGGGCCCGCGTCCGACCTGTGGTCGCTCGGCGCCACGCTCTACGCCGCCGTCGAGGGTCGCTCGCCGTACGCGCGGTCCTCCTCCATCGCCACGCTGGCCGCGCTCGCCACCGAGCTGCCCGCGCCGCCGCAGCGTGCCGGTGCGCTCTTCCCGGTGCTGGAAGGGCTGCTGCGCAAGGACCCGGCCCGGCGGATCGACGCGATCGAGGCGGAGGCGCTGCTCACCGCCGCGGCGGCGTCGGGGGAGGAGCTGACCGCTCCGGCGGAGGTGCCGGCCATCCCGCAGCAGCGCCGCGACGAGCGCGTCGAGGCGACCGGTGCCGCCACTCCGGCCACGGTGGACGCCCGGTTCGGCTACCGCGGTGCGGAGGCCAGCACGTCCGCGCCGGCGACGGCGGCGCCGCCCTCGGCCATCCCCGGCGTCGAGGGCAGTTTCGGTTTCCGTGGCCTGGAGTCGGCCTCGGCGTCCCCCGCGGGCGGCGCCGGCCGGACCGCCCGGTCCCGCTTCGAGGAGCCGCCGGCCGTCGCACCGGCGGTCGCCCGTGGCCTGCTCGACCGGCTGACCGGCCCGCACGCCGACCGGGGCCGGTGGGCGATCATGATCCTGATCCCGCTGCTGGTGGTGCTGATCGGCTGCCTGCTGATCGGCCCGTCGCTGGCCGAGGGCGACACCGGCGACGAGGGCCGCGCCGACGCCCCGGCGGTCAGCGCACCGGTCTGGGAACGGCCCGCCGACGCCACCCCGACGCCGACCGGCACGGCCTCGCCCACCGCGTCACCGTCACCGTCACCGTCACCGAACGGGGCAGGGGCGGGTGTGCCCGAGCCGGAGACGGTGGAGCCGCCATCACCTACTCCGGCCGCGACGACCTCGGCGGCCGGGCCGCCGCCGATCTTCACCGGGCGCGCGATCGTCAACGTCGGCACCGGCAAGTGCCTCGACGTGCCGGACGGTGACGCGTCCACCGGCCGCGCGCTCCAGATGTGGGACTGCAACGGCACGCCCGGCCAGACGTTCGAGCTGGCGGCGGACGGCCGGCTGCGCACGCTCGGCCGCTGCCTGGAGGTGACCGGTGAGAGCGACGGCAGTCGGCTGCGCACGGCCGCCTGCGACGGCGGCTGGGAGCAGATCTTCACGCTCAACTCGGTCGGTGACCTGGTCAACGTGCGGGTCGACCGATGCGTGGACGTGGTGGACGGCGACACCGCCAACGGCGCGCTGATCCAGATCTGGCAGTGCAACGGCGGCCCGCACCAGAAGTGGTACGTCGGCTGAGATCACCGCAGCTCGGAAGGGCTGAGAGGGTTGCCGCCTGCCGCTAGACTCCGCAGGTCGTTCGTAGCGGGGAGGCAGGTCGATGGCGCCGGAGATTCCGTACCGGGTGGTGGGTGAGCTCGGTTCGTGCGACGTCGGCACGGTGTGGTCGGCCGTCGACGAGGAGACAGGACTCCCGGTCACCGTGGCGGTGCTGAACGCACAGGCCGCGGGCGACCAGCGCTGGCGGGACGCGTTCGCGGGCCACGCCGGCACCGCGCACGCCGGGGCCGACTTCACCGCCGCGGTGCCCTGGGTCGCGTTCGACGGCGCCGAGGAGCCCGGCGCCGAGCGCGTCTTCGCCTCGCTCGGCCGGACCTACACACCGGCCCCCGCGTTCGGCACGCCGGTCTCCGGCTCGGTGTCGGAGACGAGCATGGAGATGGGCGACGACCCGTTCGGGCTCGGCGGCGGCGCGCCCCGGCGTCCATACTTCGGCGCCGGTGCGGAGGACCCGTTCGGCGGCTCCCCCACCGCCGCCCGCAAGCCCGGCAACCGGCTCTGGATCGGCATCGCCGCCGGCGTCGCGGTCCTGCTGGTCGGCGTCGGCGTGGTCGTCGGCGTCACCCGGCTCGGCGGCGACTCCCCGGCCCCGGCCGAGGCGGCCGGTCCGGTCCCGTCACCCGTGCCGGCGAGCACGTCGGCCGAGGCAGCGTCACTGTCGCCCGGCTCGATGAACGCGACCGCGTCGGCCGGCACCGTCACACCGTCCACGGCCGCCTCCACCGCCGGCGCGCCGGCCGCGGGTGGCGCCGGCCCCGCGCCGGCCGGCAACGCGCCCGCCGCCGGTGGCGACGCCGCCCCGGCCGACTTCACCGTGCCGGCCCGCTCGGTCCGGCCCGGCATCGAGCCGCCCTACACCGGCACCTGGCCGGCGGGCTGGCCGGAGTACGGCAGCGGCGACCCCACCAAGCTCTACACGCTGCCGGGGCTGGGCTTCGACGTGCGCATGCCGTCGAACTGGAAGTGCAAGCAGAGCGGCGCCGGGCACGTCTGCGGCTACGTCGAGAACGGCGCGCTGGTCGCGGGCGGCGAGATCATCGCCCGGGACTGCGGCTCACCCTGCGACGACGCCCGCCGCACCGCGCTGCGCGCCACCGAGGACGCGTTCGGCGCGAACTGGCGTTTCGCCGGCAAGAACATCACCATCGCGGAGACCGAGAAACTCAACGGCACCTCCGGGTACGGCATCGTGATGATCGGCTACTACCGCGCCGGCTCGGCCGACCGCCAGGTGGTGATGCGGATGACCGCCGATGTCGCATGGAACGACGAGTTCCGGCGGATCGCCGCCGGCATCCGGGACACCACCGGCATCTGACGGGCGGATACTGTGGCCGGCGTCGGCGTCTTCGATCCCCGGAAGAACGGACAGACATGGCCACGGTTCGTCTGAGCGCGCTGCCCGGCCGCGTGATCGACCACCGCTCCACGGTCGTGCTCGGCGCGGTCGTCCTCACGCTCGGCCTCGTCCCGCCGACGATGCCGGGCGCGGTCTACCCGGCCGCGATCGCGCTCCTCGCCGCGGCCGCGGTGATGGCCGTGCGCATGCCGCGCCGCCTGGCCGGCGGCCTGCTGCCCTGGCTCCCGCTGGTCGCTTGGCTGGTCATCGGCCTGCTCGTGCACGGCCGCTTCGCCAT